>JANYAZ010000061.1 GCA_025361045.1 Geothrix sp.
CACGATGCCGCCAAACGCGCTGACGGGATCACCGGCCTGGGCGCGGATGAAGGCCTCCAGGGCATGGGGGCCCTGGCCCACACCGCAGGGGTTGTTGTGCTTGACGATGACGCAGGCGGGGGCCGGGAACTGCCAGACCAGGCGGGCGCAGGCATCCGCATCGAGCAGGTTGTTGAAGCTAAGCTCCTTCCCCTGGTGCTGATGGCAGTCGGCCATGCCTTCTGGTTTACGGCCGGGTTCCACATAGAAGGCCGCCGGCTGGTGGGGGTTCTCGCCATAGCGCAAGCCCTGCTTCTGGACCAGGTTCAGGCAGAGGTGATGGGGCAGGTCCGTGGTTTTCTTGGTGGTCAGCTCCCGCTCCATCCAGCCTGAGATCGCGGCATCGTAGGCGGCGGTCCGCCGGAAGGCCTCCAGCGCACACCGACGGCGATCATCCAGGCTCCAGGCGCCCGCCTGGAGCTTCTCCAGGAAGGGCCCGTACTGGTCTGGGGCGGTCAGGACCGTGACGGAGGCATGGTTCTTCGAGGCACTGCGGATCATGCTTGGGCCACCAATGTCGATCTGCTCGATGGCCTCGGCGTTGGTGACGCCCTCCCGGGCGATGGTCGCCTCGAACGGGTAGAGGTTGATCACCACCAGATCGATGGGCTCGATGCCCTGGGCCTTGGCATCGGCCACGTGGTCCGCCAGGTCGCGCCGGAAGAGCAGGCCGCCGTGGATGCGGGGATGGAGGGTCTTCACCCGCCCGTCGAAGCATTCCGGGGCACCCGTGTAGGCGGCCACTTCAAGGGCCTCGAGCTTGGCTTCCTGCAGGGTCCGCAGGGTGCCGCCCGTGGCCAGAATGCGCCAGCCCTGGGCCAGCAGGCCCTCCGCCAGGGGGATGAGCCCTGTCTTGTCATACACCGAGATCAATGCCGTCGGCATGTCCGCCCCCTGAACCCTTGATTTTTCCACGCTCCAGGCCCTTTCGGAAGGGTTGGATGTCCAGGTTTGGGTTCTTTCCGAACCGGCCGAAGAGACAGGAGACGGGAGGCCGAGATGGATGTCCAGGTTGAGGTTCAGTTCACGGTGCAGCACACCCTGGAGCAGCTGAAGGCGGAATTCGTCAAGCGCAGCCACATCCCCGACTGGAAAACACCGGAGGACGGCGGGGCTCCGGACCTGTTCTTCGAAACCAAGCTGGTGAGCCTCACGTTGTCGTCCGAGAAGGACCGGCAGGCCTGGTTCGTGTTCTCCCTGGAGGCCACGGGCGAGTTGCGCAACCGGGTAGTCATCCCGAATGTGATCCCCGCCACAGCGAATGTGGATATCCCGGATCTGGAGGATTTCCTGGACTTCTGTCGCCGCTGCATGGTGGGTGCCATCGGAAGGGGCTGACGGCTCCACCTTTACCTCCAAGGCCCTAAGCCCCATCCTGATAGGCCTGGAGTGGGCCCATGCCGACGATCAAGATCAACGACGTTGAACTGAGCGTGACCCCTGGCACCCTCGTGCTGGATGCCTGCCGCACGGTCGGCATCGACATCCCCCACTATTGTTATCACCCGGCCCTGTCGCCCGTGGCCACCTGCCGCATGTGCCTGGTGGAGATCAAGGGCCAGCCCAAGCTCGCCACCAGCTGCACCACCACGGTGCCGCCCGCGCCGAAGGACAATCCGGATGCGGTGGTGATGGAAGTCTTCACCAACACCCCGGCCGTGGCGGATGCGCGGGCCGGCGTGATGGAGTTCCTGCTCATCAACCACCCGCTGGACTGTCCCATCTGCGACCAGGCCGGCGAATGCAAGCTTCAGGACTATTCCTACCACTACGGCAGTGGTGACTCCCGCATGGGCGAAGTGAAGCGGCGCTACCGGTACGAAGATCTGGGCGCCAAGATCGTCATCGACAAGAACCGCTGCATCCACTGCACCCGCTGCGTGCGGTTCACCCGGGAGATCAGCGGCGGCGGCGAACTGACGGTGGCCTCCCGTGGTTCCCACCTGGAAGTGACCACCTTCACTGGCAAGAGCATGGACCAGAACCCCTATGCGGGGAACGTGGTGGATCTCTGCCCAGTGGGCGCCCTCACCAGCCGCGACTTTCGCTTCCGCAAGCGGGTCTGGTATCTCAAGAGCGTGGCCTCCATCAGCCGTCATTCAGCCTTGGGCAATCCCATCTGGATCGATCACGAAGGCAACCAGATCCAGCGGTTCCGCCCGCGACCGCTCGAAAGCAACGAAAGCACACACTTCATCAGTGACGAAGAGCGTCATGCCTACGTGCACTACAACCGCAGCGGCAAGGCTCCCCTGCCCCTGTTGAAGGGTCTGCCGGCCTCCGTGGATGCCATCGGCGAAACCCTGCGGGCGGAGGGTCCCGTGGCTGTGGTCGGGCAGGGCACCTTCGGCTGCGATGCCGCCCAGCGCCTGGGTGAACTCGCGTCCTCTGCGGAGCTTCGCTACGGCAGCGGGGATAAGACCATTTCTGTGGTGTTGCCCAAGTATCAGACCAGCGCCGATGGCATCCTGAATCGCCGCGGCTTTACCGAGCGGGGATTCCGATTCGGCGCGCTGGAAGAGCTCCTGGCCAAGCTGCAGAAAGGCGAAGTCAGAACCGTGGTCATGCTCCACGATGCCGCCTTCACCAGCATCAAAGAGGCTGAGTTGCTGGGTCAGATCCTCAGGGCTGCTGCGTTCAGCCTGGTCCTTGAGGCTGAAGCCTCCGATCTGGGGCGAAGCGCCAAGGCTTGGCTCCCCGTCACGAATTTCGCCGAGGAGAGCGACTTCATCGTCAACCACGATGGCGACCTCCGGCGCTACCAGAAGGCTCTGCAGGCGCCCAAGGGTGTGCGCACCGTTCCCGCCTGGGTCAAGGATTTGAGCGGCGTTCCGGTCTCCATCTAGCAAAGGGGAAAGGGGGACCATGTTCCTCCACGATGCGCTGACTCGTCGGCTGGTGACCTACCTCACGGCGGAGTTGCCGACCTATCAACGGCGGGTGCCCAATGACCTGGATCGGATGAGGGCCGAACTCCGGCCTGGCGATGTGGTGCTGGTGGAAGGCAAATCGCGCATCAGCCGCATGATCATGACCTTGAGCCAAAGCTCCTGGAGTCACGCGGGCATGTACATCGGTGACGCCCTGCTGCGGTGGGGGGGGCCCCACGCGGAGGACTCCCTGCAACGGTTCGGATCCGAGGCGGCCCATCTGGTGTTGGAAAGCGACATGGCCGAAGGGGTCCGGGTCAAGCCGGTGGCCTGGTACGGGGACTACAACCTGCGGATCTGCCGACCACTGGGACTCGGGACTGAGGACCTGGAACGGGTCGTGACTGAAATGCTGAGGCACCTGGGTCTGCGCTACGATCGGCGCAACATCTTTGACCTGGGCCGGTACCTCACCCCCTTTCAACTGCTTCCCGTTCGCTGGCGCAGGCGCCCGCTCTATCTGGGCAGTTCCAGCAGCCGGGAGGTCATCTGCTCAGCCCTCATCGCCAAGGCTTTCTATCAGGTGGGCTTTCCAGTACAGCCCATCATGAGCCATTCAACGGCGGTTAACCGGCGTACGGTCATCGCCCGGCACCCCAGCTACATCATGCCGAGGGACTTTGATCTCAGTGCCAATTTCGAGGTGTTGAAACTGCATCTGCTCCCAACCCAAGGGCGGGCGCCCGCAGACGCCCGCCGGTTGGGTGATCTGGATTGAAGACTACTTCTTCACGACCTTCGCATCCTCGACGATGACCGCGTAGGTGTAGCCCGCGCCGAAATCCTTGTCCAGCCGAACCACACCCTTGATGGTCACCACATCGCCCTTGGCGGCCGGATCCTGGCTGGTGACGGTGATGTCATGGGTGCCCTTGCCGGCATCGCCGCTGCCATCCTGAAGGTGCAGCCAGTTCTTGCCCATGACGCCGGGATTGTACTTCACCACCTTGCCCCGGATGGTGACGGTCTTCTCCTTCAGATTCCCCTTCTTGGCCCACACATCCGCCACGGTCTGGGCATCCGCACCGGTGGCCTTGTCGACCTTGCCCACTTCCATGGGGGCGGGGGCGGGCGTGCCGATCTTGCTGGGTGGAGTACCCGCTGGTGCCGCTGGGGCAGCAGCCATGTCCCCGCCTGCAGGGGCCAGCGTACCGAAGAAGACCTCAGCGAAGGTCCGATTCAGTGTCTTCGACTCAAAGTTGTTCATGAGCATCGGATTGGCCACGGTGACCTCCGTGCCCTTCTCGATCTTGGCTTCTGGAACCGCTACCCATACTTCGCCTTTGGCCGTCTTAAGGCGAAGGTAGCAATAGGGTGCCGCGTCGATGCGCTCCAGAACCTTGCCGCTGATGCCAGGGCCGGCTGAGGGTGCGCTGGCAGCGGGCATGACGCCCGAGGTCGGTGCGGCCACGATGGCATCCGATTTCTTGGACTGGCAGCCGAGGGAAACCGCAAGAGCGAGGAGGGTGAGGGGAAGGGCATTGCGCATGGTTTGGACTCCTTGAAGAAACCGGGGAATGAAGCAACGAAAGCCTGAGTCTAAGACAATCATCCTATGACTGGGGACCAGGCGCGACAGTTGAAGCCTTGGTGCTTGGATGCGCGGCCATCAGGAGGCGTTCCGGGCAGGATCGTCCCAGAAGGGATAGAAGCAGTACCACTGGCTGGGATGGCGGCGGATCAGGGCCTCCAGATCCGCCACATAGATGCGCATCCCGGCTTCGATGGCCGCCATGCGATCCCCTCGACCCCCCTGGATTCGAATGGGCGCTCCGAAATGGGCATGGAAGCGGCGGTTCTCATCGGTGTAGAAGAAGCTGGTGATGATGGGTGCGCCGGTCATGGCCGCCAACTCCCAGGCCCCTCGTGGAAAGGGGACCTCCCGCCCGAAGAAGCTCATGGAAACGCCGTTCATGCTGAAGTCCCGGTCTCCCTGCATGCCGACCAGGGCGCCTTCCCTCAGCAGCTTCACCAGGGGGAGGGTCGAGAACCCCACACCATCCACAGGAATGCCCACCACGCCGCCCTGGGCCCGCATGTCCTCCCGGAGTCGCTCGACGGCTGCGAAGTGGTCGGGTTTGTAGACCGCATGGACCTTGAGGTTGCGGGACCGCAGCAGGATGCCGCCCAGTTCGAAGTTCCCCGCGTGGGCTGTGAGCAGGATCACGCCCTTGCCTTCGGCAAGGGTGGCGTCGAATTGATCGATGCCCTCGATGCTGGCGAACTGGGCCAGGGCTTCCTCCACAGGCCGTTGGCCATAGAAGAAGAAGTCCACCCAGGCCCTGGCATGTTGCCGCACCATTTCACGGGCCGTGCGTTCGACCTGCGGATGTGAAGGCTTCAGCCCCATTACTTGCGCCGTGTTGCCCAGGACAGCCTCTAGGTAGCGGGGCTGCACATCCATGAAGGCGTTGGCGATTTGATCCGCGATGTCGTGACCACGCTCCCGCCGCGCAAAGGATCGAGCCGCGAAATGGAAGAGGGGAAAGAGGGTACCGAAGACCGCGCCGTAGGCGAGATCGAGCAACCTGGAGGAGGTCTGCATGCGATCTTGCACGGGCTACCGCCACACGTTCTGGTTCGGATTCCGGTCATCCATCTCCTGCCAAAGGCGCTGGAGACTCTGGAGCCGCTCCGGGTAGGCGAGGTTCAGGCGGTCGAGGGTTTCATCGTCTCCGGCGTCGAAGGCCAGGGGATCTTCCATCAGTTCTGCCGGGAATTCCCGAAATACCTGGCCCAGCAGGGACCGATCGAATCCGCGCACGCTGAGGGTCCGGATCCCGGGTGTGTCTACCAGGGTTCCACCACCGGCGAGGGCCAGCCATTTAGAAGCCGTGGTGGTCTGCTTGCCGGTGCCGAACTTCGTGAGCCCCCCGGTCTTCAGGGCCGCGACGGGATGAAGGGCATTCACCAGGGTGCTCTTGCCCACACCGCTGTGGCCCAGCAGCACCACGACCTTGCCCACGAGCAGGCCATGCAGGGCTTCGACGCCTTCGCCATTCAAGGCAGAGGTCTCATGGATGGCCACGCCCTGCTCCCGCAGGGGATCCAACTCGGGCAGGGTGTCCTTCTTCGAGGCGCGGTCCCGCTTGGTGACGATGACCCGAAAGGTGAGCCCTGCATCGAGCGCCAGGACCTGGGCCCGTTCCAACAGGCCGGGCCGCAGCGGTGGGTCCACCACGGCGGCGCAAATCCAAAGCTCATCCGCATTGGCGCAGATGAGCTGCCAGGGCTCACGGTCATCGATTCCCCCGCGCCTGAGCAACGTCTTTCGCGGCATCACGGCCACCACCTGGGCTTCGGGGGACCCCCCGTCTCCCCGGACGGGAAGATGGGCGGGAAACCTGGGATCGTCAGGCTCGACCGGGACCACCGAATAGCGCACCCGGTCCCCGCAGACGAGGCGTACTCCTTTCAGTTTCCCGCCGAGGGTGGCCCTCATCAGGGTCCGATCGGCCAGCTCCAGGTCCACCCACTGGCTGTGCCGCTGGATCAGGGTGGCCTCGGGCAGGTGCATCCAGGGTCCGGCATCGGGCAGTCGGAGCTGGCTCTCGGCATCGTGGGACTCGATGCCGGTCTCCAGACGTTCGGCGTGTTGCTGGCGCCGCTTGCTCTCGCCGCCCCGCTCCCGGGAGTAGGCCTCCCGGTGGTCCATGTCCTGGGCCTCCCGGCTCTGGCCGAGACGGAACTTGCGGGCCATCAGGTGGTCGAGGCCGTCACGCACGGCCCCCGAATTCGCCTGTTTCCGTGCTCACCTTCACCTTTTCACCTTCCTTGATGAAAAGCGGCACCTTGATCTCGATGCCGGTCTCCAGCTTGGCAGGCTTGGTGACGTTGCCGCTGGCCGTGTCGCCGCGTGCACCGGGCTCGGTGTAGGTGACCGCCAACTCCACCGTGGTGGGCATCTGGAGGCCGATGGGATTGCCATTGAACTTCTGGATCTGCACAATGAGGCCGTCGGTCAGGTAGTTCAGGGCATCGCCCACGAGAGCGCCACCCAGGGTATGGGTCTCGTAGGTCTCCTGATCCATGAAGTGGGAGCCGTCGCCATCGCTGTAGAGGTAGCTGGCGGGCGTGAGCACGAGGTCGGGTTCCTTGAACTTGTCGCCGGCCTTGAAGGTCTTGTCGAAGACCGCCCTGGTCAGCAGATTGCGCATCTTGATCCGCACCAAGGTTTGTCCACCCCGCGCCGTGGGGGTTGAGATCTCCACATCCAGGCAGTGAAAGGGCGTGTCCTCGAGTTCGAAGAACATCTTGCGTTTGATCTCGATGGCTTCGAGCAGGGCGGCCATGCGGACTCCAGAATGTCGAATCCTCCATTCTATCTCGACTGGGGGAGGGGGTCTCCTGGTTAGAATTTCCTTTCCATGGCAGACCCGAGAACCATCGGCAGGTATCAGGTCCTGCGGCCCATCGGTCAGGGCGGCATGGGGACTGTCTACCTCGCCGAGGACCCCCTGCTCAAGCGGCGGGTGGCCATCAAGGTGATCAAGGTCGCCGGGACAGCCCGCCACCAGGCCATGCTGCGCTTCCGGCGGGAAGCCGAGATCAGCGCCCAGCTGAACCACCCGAACCTGGTGACCATCTTCGATGTCGGTGTGGAGGAGGACCTCGGCCCCTTCCTGGCCATGGAGTATGTGGAAGGGAAAAGCCTCAGCAAGCACATCAGGGAAAAGAATCTCGACCAGGAAACCGCCGCCAAGGTGTTGATCCAGGCCATGCGGGCCCTGCGGGCGGCCCACCGGCGCGCCATCGTCCACCGCGACGTGAAGCCCGATAACATCCTGCTGAGCGAGGAAGGCCGGGCCAAGCTGATGGATTTTGGCATCGCCCGGAGCATGGGGCACATGAGCCTGAATCCCCAGCACCCCCTGGATGCCCCCATGCTGGATGACGGAGCCCAGGATGGCTACGCCCAGACCCTGGCCCTGCGCCTCACGGTCACGGGGGATTTTTTGGGTTCACCAGCCTATGCTCCGCCCGAGGTGCTGAAGGGCGGGGAGGGGACACCCTCTTCGGACCGCTACAGCTTCGCCGCGACCGCCTTCGAACTGCTGACCGGCCAACTGCCCCATCCAGGCGGTGGGCTCACGGAGATCATCATCCACATCCTCCAGGAGCCGATCGCCATTCCAGCCGAGCTCCCCCCTCGCCTGGGTGCTGTGTTCCAGCGGGCCCTCTCGGCGGATCCGGATGATCGCTACACCACCCTGCCCGAGTTCATGGAGGAGCTGATCGACGCCCTGCCTGGCCCGGCCAGCATGCGGGCCCGGCTCTTCGCCGCCCTGGGTCAGGATGACGACGGCAGCAGCGTATCGACCGCGCGGTTCCGGCTCCCGGGGCTCCTCTCGCCAGGGGACAGCGAAGACAGTGGCCCACAGGCCACGGGCTCCCGGATGCATCAGAGCCAGCCCGTGAAGATCACGCTGGCCGAGGATCCAGTCGAAACCTACCTGGCCTCTCGAAAAGGTTCAATGGAACCCAGGCCCGAGGGAACCGATCTGGTGACCATCCTCAAATGGGTGGTGTTCGTCTTCGTGTTCCTGCAGCTGTTCTGGTGGCTGGCACCCACGCTTTCGAGACTCCATTTCAAGCCTTAGGAGAAGGACCGCATCAGCAGGAACAGGCTCCCATTCCAGCAGGCATGCACCAGGATGGGGGTTCGCAGGTTGCCGGTGTGGCGCATGGCCAGGCCCATGACGAGTCCAAGCGTGGCAAGCACGGGGAGCCCGGTGGGTTGGAGATGAATGGCCCCGAAGAGCAGGGCGGAGACCACCAGGGCAAGGGACATTCGGTGGTTTCGAGCCAGCACGGGCAGCAGGAAACCCCGGAAGAGCAGCTCCTCGAAGAAGGGCGCCAGCCCGGCCACGGTCAGGAACAGCGCCAGATTCGGCCCCCATCCCGACAGGCTGCGCAGCAGCTCCTGAAGGTCCCGTTGGGGGCTCTGTTCAGGCTTGAGGATCGCGCTGGAGATCAAGGCCACCAGGATGACCAGCAGGACGGCCAGGGCGAGGAAAGCTCCGCCCCAGGCCAGGTCACGAAGCCCTCGATCCGGTGCCACGCGGCGCCAGAGGGTTGTGAATGTAAGCCCCTCCGCCAGGCAGATGAGTTGAATGCCGAAGGCAGCCTGCAACAGGTAGCCCAGGGGCAGGGCCAGCCAGCGCAGTCCCGGCCAGGGCTGGAGAAGGAGGGCGACCAGGTTTCCCGAGAAGAAGAAAGCCAGGAACCAGCCGAGCAGGACGAGGGCGCAGGCCCGGCCGGACAAGGACCACTGGGGCAAGGGTGGGGGAAGGACCTGGCGGCTCGTCACCAACAGGTAGATGCCGACGGCGAGACCCCCTGCCGCAAGGGCCAGGGCAGCCAGGCCGAGGAGACCCAAGAGAGCCACACGGGTCATCAGGGTGGCTTTCGCCTGGGCGCGGAGGGCGTCTCCTCCACCCTCCCGATCCAGGAGCCGGGCCTCGAGCAGATCCGCGGCATAGCCGGCCCCGAGGCGGTGGTGGACGTCGTTGCGGTCGGGGCGGGTTGGCAATGGCGTTCCAGCGTAGGCAGCGAAGTAGACCCGCCGGAAACGTTCCCCGGCTGGACCGACCGGAACCGAGGACGGTTCGACCGGGTTGGTTGAGGAGACGTTCGGGTCGCCCAGTTCCTGCTTCAGCACCAGCAGCAACGCCTGATCCCAGGGGTCCTTCATCTGAGTGGAGGCCTTCATCCATTCCCTGGGTGTCCCTGAGCGACCGGCCAGCAGTCTGGGCCCAGCCAGGGCTACTTCCGTGAGCCGACCCTGGAGCCCGACACGCTCGGAGGGACGACCGGCGCTCTGCTGTCGGACACGCAGGGTGAAACCTGCGGCCAGGAGCGCCAGCAGCAGCAAGAGGGCGATCAGGGGATCGGCCCAGCTGCGGTCGGGATGCCAGGAGGAGCTTGGTTCAGAAGCCATGGTTCCAGGCTACGCGAAGGGCTGTCGCCCCGTGCGCCGGAACCGCCAGACCGACCAGCGGAGGTACATTCGATTCAACAATCGAGGCAACCCAGGGATGGCCAGGAGCGGGGACAGCCAATGCCAGCCAGGCAGACGGCGGGCGATGGGGCCAAGCAGGTCGGCTCCGGCCCAAATCTCTCGGGTGCCCAGGTCCAAGCCGTGGATTTCCTTTTCCACCGGCTTTCCGCCGAGTTCAGGGGCCAAGGCCAGCAGCTCGGCATCACGCACCGAGAGGATGAGCAGCAGTCCCTGCCGGTCCCGGCGGGCCAACCACAGGGCCATGCGGCAGCAGAGGGTGCAGGCGGGATCATAGGCGAGGAGCAGGGGCGAAGCCATGGGCGCAGGATGCCATGAGTTGCGGGTACATTGGAATATCCGGAGGTTGTATGGCCTTTTCCCATCCCATCGAAGTGCGTTTCAGTGACCTGGACGCCATGGGCCACGTAAACAACGCCGTGGTGGTGAGCTACATGGAACAGGCGCGGTTCCAGTGGTGGCGGACCTTCCTGGGTGGACGGAAGTTCCAGGAGGAGGGCTTCCTCATTGCGCGGGCCGAGGCAGACTACCGGATGCCGATTCTGCTCGGCGATGACGTGCGGGTCGAACTGCATTGCAGCAGGGTGGGCAACAGCTCCTTCGAACTGAGCTACCGGATCACCAAAGGGCTCGGGGGCGAGCTGCTGGCCGAGGGCAAGACCGTTCAGGTCATGCTCGACTTCACCACCAACCGGCCCAAGCCCTTGGTGGAGGCCACCCGCGAATGGCTCGAGGCTCAGGCCTGATGCTCCTGGGCACCGTGGTCTGGAACGAGGGACCCGTTGAACGCCGGGCTCTGGTGGCACGGCTGGCGTCCGGTCGTTTGGCGGATCTGAATCGCATCGAAGCCATCCGGCTGCGCAAGCTGGGGGAGGGTGAGCCCGAGCGCCTGGCCGAGGTGCTGGTGCCATCGAGTCTGCGTCGCCTGTTGGAGGGCGGACCGCGGGCCCTGGCGCGGGTGCGGCAGACGGTGGCCTATGCTGAGAAATGGGACCGTCGCGGGACCCTGCCCGAGACCCTCGCACCCCTCCCGTCGGCCGCTCAACTGCTGGCCTGCCTGCCGCGCCCCGCTGCCCTGCGACGGTTGGATGGGTCGTTGCTGGACCGATTGGGTGTGAAGGAACCCGGAGGGGAGCTGTCCGGCCCTCCCCAACCTGGCCTGGCGGCGGTGGGGCTGGCCGGCGGTGGGATGGCTGGGTACTGCCTCGCGCTGGAGGATGCGGGCAGCGCCGCACTGGGCGCCTGGATGACGGATGAGTGGCCCGCGGGTCAGCTGGAGCTGAAGGTGGGGACTGCCCGCCGGAGCGCGCCTTTGAAGGCCTGGGAAGGCCTGGAGCTGCCCCTGCTGCGGGCGGGCGAGGTGGTGCTGCTGCCCCCGCCGAAACTGAAGGCCTTCCCCGAGCTGTTGGCGGGGGCGGAGGTGCGCCTCAGCGTGGGATTCGATCAGCTGATCCTGAGGCTGGGGCCCGAGGGTGTGCACCCAACGGTGCAGTGATCACCCCCGCATCATCTCCGCGATGAGGAAGGCCATTTCGAGGCTCTGGGTGCCATTGAGTCGGGGATCGCAGCCGGTTTCGTAGGCCTTGGCGAGGTCGGCTTCGGAGAGCCCCTCGGTGCCGCCGGTGCACTCGGTGACAGCCTCGCCCGTCAGCTCAATGTGGACGCCACCGAGGTGGGATCCATGGGTGCGGTGGAGCTCGAAGGCCTGTTTCAGCTCAGATAGGATGGCGCTGAAGTCCCGGGTTTTTAATCCCGTCGCGCTTTCCGTGCCGTTGCCGTGCATGGGGTCGCAGCTCCAGAGCACGGGGTGGTCCGTGGCCTGCACGGCCTTCAGCAGAGGGGGCAGGGCCGCCTGGATCTTGGTGGCACCGAAGCGGGAGATGAGGGTGATGCGGCCCGGCTCGTGCTGGGGATCCAAGCGATCCAGCAGGGCCACCAGGTGTTCGGGCGTGGCGCTGGGGCCTACTTTCACCCCGATGGGGTTGCGGATGCCGCGCAGGTACTCGATGTGGGCCCCGTCGAGCTGGCGGGTGCGCTCGCCCACCCAGAGGGTGTGCGCGCCGAGGTTGTAGTAGCTGGCGTCCGCGCTGGTCCACCGGGTGAGGGCTTCCTCATAGGGCAGCAGGAGGGCTTCGTGACTGGTGAAGAAGTCGATGCGCTCCAGCACGTCCCGCTGGACGCCGCCCAGGGCCTCCAGGAAGTCCAGCGACTCCCGCACCTGGTCGAGGGTCCGCCGGTAGGCGGGCACTTCGCCGGTACCGCCCGGCAGTTCCCAGCGCTCCGGGTGATGCAGATCGGCGAACCCGCCTGCGGTGAGGGCCCGCAGGTGGTTCAGGGTGGCAGAGGCATGAAAATAGGCTTCGAGCATGCGGTCCGGAGCCGGTCGGCGGGTGGCCTCGTCTGGTTCCAGGCCGTTGATGAGATCGCCTCGATAGCTCGGCAACTCCTGACCGCGGATGGTCTCTGTGGGCTTGCTGCGCGGCTTGGCAAACTGGCCGGCGATGCGACCCACACGCACCACGGGCTTGCGTCCCCCATGGGTGAGGGCCACGGACATCTGCAGCAGGACCCTGAGCTTTCCCTCGATGGCTTCGGGGGTGCAGTCCTTGAACCGCTCGGCACAGTCCCCCCCCCTGGAGGAGGAAGCGGCGGCCAGCGGCGGCCTCGGCCAGCAATCCTCGGAGACGATCGACCTCTTCGGGAACCACCAGCGGCGGCATCCGGCGCAACCGAGCCAGGATCCCCTCCAGTTCGGAAGGATCGTCATAGACCGGCTGCTGTTGGGCCGGGAAACGCTGCCAGCTGTGGGGATTCCAGGACGTCATGCACCATTCTGGCCTGGATCCCCCCTCCAGAGCCAACTCGTGCTGCTAGGGGGACTCGGGTTCCACCTGGGTGATCCAGCGATAGCCTTCCCCGCCCACGGTGGTGATCCATGGCGAGCCCAGTTCCTCTCCCAATTTGCGGCGGAGGTTGGCGATGTGGACGTCCACGGTCCGGGCACTGGGCCGGGCATCTGGTTCCCAGGCGAGTTGCAGCAATTCCTTGCGACTGTGCGTGCGTCCCGCATGGGTGATGAGGATTTCCAGCAGGCGGAACTCGCGCGGCGTGAGCTCCAGCATCCGGCCTTCCCGCTGGGCCTCCAGCCGGGGCAGATCAAACCTGAACGGTCCAGAGCGCAGCAGGGGGGGCCGATCCACCGGTCGTGTGCGACGGAGGATCGCCTTCACTCGCGCCATTAACTCGAGCACCGAAAAGGGCTTTACCAGGTAGTCGTCGGCGCCGAGGCTCAATCCCTGCACCCGGTCTGTCTCTTCGCCGCGCGCTGTGAGCATCAGGACGGGTACATCGTCCTTGCGGTCCCTCAGGGTCCGGAGCACTTCGAATCCGTCCATCTGAGGCAGCATCAAATCCAGAACAATCAGGTCCGCCCGATGCGCGGCGTGGGCCGCAAGGGCGGGCAAACCATCACCGGCCGCCTCGACGGAATAGCCTTCGAAGCTCAGGTTGTTCACGAGAAGCTGGCAGAGGGAGGGTTCGTCCTCCACCACGAGGATGTGGGTCACGGAATCTCGCTCAAGGATCGGTTGGTTCACCATGGCGACCTTCACTGGGAATGACAAGTTGAAAATACAAGTTATTTCCTAAGCCAAGATGATGAATCACGGAAATATCTCACTAGAGGGGCAATTTCAGCCGTCTTACGATGCGGCTGGTACTTCAAGGAGGGCGGTGAAGCCCTCGCCCGGTGCTGAGGAGAAGGTGAGGCCCCAGCCTTCCTGTTCGGCGACCTGGATGAGCAGGCTCAGGCCAAGGCCCTGGCCTTCGCGCTGGAACCCCTCCTTGCCCTGCTCGCGCAGCCGCTGAAATGGCTTGCCCAGCGCTTTGAGCTGGTGCAGTTCAAGCCCTTCCCCCTCATCTTTGATCTGAATGCAGAACCGACGTCGATTGCGCCAGGTCTCGAGGGTGACCCGGCCCCTGCCATGACCCAGGGCGTTCTCCATCAACGTAAAGACTGCGGCCCGCAAAGAAGGGAGGGGCGCATGCCCCGCTTCTTCGGCCAGATGCAGCTTCAACTCCCTGTCCTCCAGTTCAAAAGCGGGCCTGAGGTCATCGGCGACGCCCTGAAACCAGTCCTGGGTGGCCTGATTCCGGGGACCGGAAGGACCGCCGCCCCGAATCACCCGGAGGCCGCTTTCGATGATGGTGGTCAGGTGATCCACCTCCTCGCCGATCTTCAACAGTTCTTCATCGGCCCGATCGGGGCTGAGTCGACCCAACCGAAGCGAGTCGCAGCGGAACTTCAGAATGGCCAGGGGGGTCTTGAGGCTGTGGGTCATGGAGGCCAGCCGGTCCGCATCCAGGACGGCCTTGCGTCGACTGCGGTGCCGCAACCACATGCCCAGGAGGATGGCCGTGCCGACCAGCACGGATACGCCTGAGGCCAGCCAGTAATGGCGCTTGAGGGATTTCCGGAACACCGCCTGTTCATGGTCGAAACCAACACCGGCGAGCATCCAGCCATCGCCGAAGGCATTGGTCTTGGTGGCGCTGCCCATGGGGAGGGTCGACAGCCGCTCCGGGTCGACTTGGAGGTTGGGTTCGGCACCCCAGGGCTCCAGTTTCAGGTCATACCGTTCCAGGTCCGTCTCACGGACCAAGCCCATTCGAAGGGCCCGGGCGGGTTCCAGGGCTGCGCTGAGTTCGCGCTCTGCTTCAGGGGATCCCGGCCGCCAGCGCTTGATGACCAGCCATCGATCCGACAGGAGCACCACCGTGGCGACCTTGCCGAATTCAGGGTCCTGCGCTTTGGGAGGATTCCATTCAAATCGCTGGGCCATCTCGGCATGGGAGAACCAGCCCAGATACTGCTGGGCCAGCGCTGGATCCCGGGGCTCCACCAGCCGGTCCCCCTGGCGGAACCAGAGGCGACGGTCATCGAAGCGGTCCAGCAGGGCCACCGCAAGCGGCTGATCCACCAGAAATTTCCGGACGTCGGCTTCGTCACCAGTCCTGACCCTCTGAAGGATGGGTAGGGTCTTCCAGTGCCGCTCGACGGCCTCGAAGTCCACCCAGTGGGCCTCCATGAAGGCATTCCGGCCCTTGTCCAATTGGTCGATGCGATAGAGCCGCGGAGCCGCGATCAACATCGCCGCCGTGACGAGTCCTGCCAGGACCAGCAACACGATGCCGCTGCGCTGCTGGAGCTGCTGCCAGCGTGAAGGCCCCATGCCGGGGTGCATGGCGCGGTAGCGGGAGGTTCGGTGGCGATGCATGGCGGCTCGGCGAAGGTTCCCCTCAGGTTAACGCCTGGGCCCGGGTCAGCGACAGGCGATCAGCCCAGGGCCAGCATCCGCTCGAGGGGAAGGAGGGCCCGCAGCCTGACGGCCTCGTCCAGCCGGATGTCCGGCTTGAGGTCCCGGAGGCTCAGGTAGAGCTTCTCCAAGCTGTTCAGCTTCATGTACGGGCAGAGGCTGCAGTTGCAGCCGCTGTCCGCCGGGGCCGGGATCAGTTCAGCCTCTGGACGCAGCTTGCGCATCTGGTGGAGGATGCCGGCTTCGGTGGCCACGATGAAGGCCTTCGCGCTGTCCTTGGCGACGAAGGTGAGCAGGGCCGCGGTCGATCCCACGAAGTCCGCGAGTTGGAGCACAGTAGCGTCGCACTCCGGATGGGCGATGAGCTTGGCCTCGGGATGCTGGGCCTTGAGGGCTGCCAGGCGCTTGGCCGTGAACTGCTCGTGGACGATGCAAAATCCCGGGAAGAGCACCATGTCCCGGCCTGTCTGCTTCATGACCCACTTGCCCAGGTGGCGGTCGGGGGCGAACACGATCTTCCGGTCCTTCGGCAGGCTCTCGACCACGCGCACGGCGTTGCTGCTGGTGCAGATGACGGTGCTGAGGGCCTTCACACCGGCGGAGCAGTTGATGTAGCTCACCACGTCGTGGTCAGGGTACTGCTTCAGCCATTCGGCGAAATAATCCGCCGGGCAGCGATCCGCCAGGCTGCAGCCGGCGTCCATGTCGGGAATCACCACGGTCTTGGTGGGATTGAGGATCTTCGCAGTTTCGGCCATGAAGTGGACACCGCAGAAGGCGATGACGTCCGCGTCGGCCTGCGCGGCCTGCTGGCTCAACTGGAGGCTGTCCCCCACGAAATCCGCCAGATCCTGGATCTCCGGCTCCTGGTAGTAGTGGGCCAGCAGGAGGGCCCGGCGCTCGATCTTCAGCCGCCGGATTTCCGCTGGCAGGTCGAGCCCGGCGGGGATGCTTTCCAGATCCGGGATGTAGGGGGCGGTGAGGTCCATGGACCTATTCTAGGTGCTTGTCCAGAAACCGACGAATTCGGAGTCCTGGTTCCGGACGGTCAAAGACCTCGGCGAAGGCGACCCTTTCCCAGGCCAAGGCGGCATTTCTCGGAAGCATCTCCTGGTGGCGTTGGAGGTTTCCGAGAAGCATCAAGGCCCGTTCACAGGCATCAAATCCTGTTCCCACAAGAGCGTTTCCGCTATCATGTGGGTGGATCGCAGGGTCCATGTGGATGTGGGAATCCGATGGCTGCCCCCCAGGGGCGGACATCGGTCCAGGTCTAGGTGGATTCATGCATTTTCGTCCAAGGGGGGGACACAATGGCCAAGGCGCAGGCGCCAGACACTTCCAGCATCTCACGGCTGGATCAGATCAAGATCAGCCAGTACTTCGGCTGCAATACGTTCAGCGAGCGCACCATGCGCGAACGGCTGCAGAAGGACGTGTACAAGGCCTACCGCCAAGCGCTGAAGCGCGGCGAGGCCCTGTCGCCCGAAGTGGCCAAGAGCGTGGCATTGGCCATGAAGGAGTGGGCCCTGGAGCAGGGCTGCACCCACTTCACCCACTGGTTCCTGCCCATGACCGGCGCCACCGCCGAGAAGCACGATGCCTTCATCACCTGGGATGACGAGCCGGGAACGGTTATCGAGCGCTTCAGCGGCAGCCAGCTCATCCAGGGCGAGCCCGATGCCAGCTCCTTCCCCAGCGGCGGGCTCCGTGCCACCTTCGAAGCCCGCGGCTACACCGCCTGGGACCCCGCCAGCCCGGCCTTCATCATGGAAGGGCCCCTGGGCAAGACCCTCTGCATTCCCACCGCGTTCATCGGCTACCACGGCGAGGCGCTGGACCACAAGGTGCCCCTCCTCCGCTCCATGGACGTGGTGTCCGTGGCTGCCCGGGCCGCCCTCAAGCACTTCGGCGTGAACGCCGAGTCCGTGGTGGCCCAGTGCGGTCCCGAGCAGGAATACTTCGCCGTGGACCTGGACCTGGCCCAGCAGCGCCCGGACCTGATGTTCGCCAACCGCACCCTCCAGGGTGCCCGGCCCCCCAAGGGCCAGGAACTGGAAGACCACTACTTCGGCAGCATCAAGGAGCGCGTCCTGGGCTTCATGCAGGACGTGGAGCTGGAGTGCTTCAAGCTCGGCATCCCCGCCAAGACCCGGCACAACGAGGTGGCGCCCAACCAGTTCGAGATCGCTCCCATCTACGAGGCCGCCAACCTGGCCAGCGACCACAACCAGCTGCTGATGGAGATCCTGAAGTCCGTGGGTGAGCGGCACAGCCTGGCCATCCTGTTGCACGAGAAGCCCTTCGCCGGCGTCAACGGCAGCGGCAAGCACGTGAACTGGAGCATGGCCACGGAGGATGGCCACAACCTGCTGGAGCCCGGCCAGACGCCCGAGGAGAACCTGCAGTTCCTCTACTTCCTCAGCGCCACCCTGAAGGCCATCCACACTCACGGCGGCTTGCTGCGCGCCTGCATCGCCTTTGCCGGCAATGACCATCGCCTCGGCGCCAACGAGGCGCCCCCGGCCATCATGTCCGCCTTCCTGGGCGCCCAGCTGAACCACATCCTCGATGCCATCGAGAAGGGCGACGTGGCCGATGTCTCCGCCCAGAAGATCATCGACCTGGGTATCGGCAACCTGCCCCGCATCGAGAAGGACGCCACGGACCGCAACCGCACCAGCCCCTTCGCCTTCACGGGCAACAAGTTCGAGTTCCGGGCCGTGGGCTCCAGCCAGCCCATCGCCCTCCCGTTGACGGTGATCAACGCTGCCGTGGCCGAGGCCCTCGACGGCCTGAACGCCAAGCTGGAAGCCGAGCTCAAGGGCGGCAAGGACCTCAAGGCCGCCGTCCTGGCCGTGGTGCGCCAGGCCATCATCGAGACCAAGGCCATCCGCTTCGAAGGCAACGGCTACTCCGAGGAGTGGAAGCAGGAAGCTGAGCGCCGCGGTCTGCCCCACGCCAAGGACACGGTGGCGGCCCTCCACATCTGGGAAGAGCCCGCGGTCAAGGCCGTGTTCGCCAAGTCCGGCATCCTGTCCGAGGGGGAGCTGGAATCCCGACTCCACATCCGCCACGAGGAGTACCAGAAGGTCATCGCCATCGAGACCCAGGTCCTGCGCCAGATGGCCGAAACCCAGATCCTGCCCTCCATCACGGCAGATCTCGGCGCTCGCGCCGATGCCCTGGTGAAGCTGGCCACCGCGGGCATCTCGGTGCCCGAGACCCTGAAGGCGGCACTGCAGGCCCAGGCGACCCTGGCAGGCGAGGCCCAGGCCCTGCTGGCCGCGATGAAGGCCGCCCTTGCCAAGGCCGAGGCCATCGAGGATCTGCACGCCCGCACGGAAGCCTTCGGCAAGGAGGTCAACCAGTCCAAGCACGCCCTCCGGGAAGTGCTCGATGCCCTTGAGGATGCCTGCGACGCCGACCTGTGGCCCCTGCCCAAGTACTGGCAACTGCTCTCCCCGCTCCTCTAGGCTTCATGCCCCCCAAACCAAACGGGCCGCGAAAGCGGCCCGTTTGGTTTGAAGAAAAGGCCCTACCTGCCGAACCGAAAGACGGCACTGACCTGCGCCCAGGTGGCGGTGTCGAAGCCGAAGCCATCGCTGCCGTTCTTGCTGACGAGGACCTGGTTGAGAGTGCCCTCCAGGGAGAACATTTTATTGAGGGTGTAACCGCCACCGCCGCGAACGCCCAGGCGTCCGCTCTGGCTGGCGCTGCCGCTAAAGCCATTGCCGCTGTAATCGTCCTTGATGCTGTTGAGGGAGGCACCAGCAATGGTGTACCAGCCCTGGTTTGGGGTCTGGAAGCTGTAGACCCAGTCAGCCCCGACCTGCAGGATCTTGAAGTCGTTCTGGGCATCGTTTGGGCCACCCCAGCCGGAGCCCGGGAGGCTGTGGTAGGTCAGTTGGCCGCGGACCTGGTGGTGCGGGGTGATGTTGAAGTCGAGGTGGCCGCCGATGTGGGTGCCGAAGAACTGATTGGTGCCCAGATCGGACTTGTCCTTCAGGTCTCCGACCGGCAGGGTAAGTCCCGTCTGCAGGCCGCCGGTCATGTCCTGAGCGACCAGGGACAATCCCAGGAAGGCGAGCGTGAGTGCAAGGCGAGGGCGCATGAATCCTCCGACGATAAAAAGCCCCGACGTGGGACAAGGCCCAGCCTATCCACGATCCGTGAAGACGACGTCAACCGAAGGGTCTAGTTGGTTTTTACTCGAGCGTGACGCCGCGTCCCGAGCGAATGCGCTGTTCGATGCGCGAGGTGCTGTGGCCGGGCAGGAAGGGGATGAGCACAAGCTTTCCGCCGCCGCCTTCGACGAGTTCCCGACCCACCACAGTCGCCGGCGTATAGTCTCCGCCCTTCACGAGCACATCAGGTTGGAGGGCACGGATGAGATCCAGCGGTGTGTCTTCCTCAAAGCGCACGACGGCGTCCACGCTGCGCAGGCCCAGCAGGATGGCAGCGCGGGAGGCTTCATCCTGGAGAGGGCGGGAGGGCCCCTTCAGGCGAGCCACCGAGGCATCGCTGTTGAGCCCCACCACCAGGAAATCGCCCAAAGCGCGGGCATCGGCCAAGTACTGCACATGACCGGGATGGATCAGATCGAAGCACCCGTTGGTGAAGCAGAGGGTCGCCGGGCGCGGGAGGGCCCCGAGGAAGGCTTCAGCGCTCTGGAAGAAACGGGTCGGTGACGGCATCAAAGGACCTGGGTAAACTCATGGGTTCGGGGACCATCCCCGGGAGAAGTCTGCCATGCCCCTCTATGAATACCGTTGTGAAGCTTGTGGTCAGCCCGAAGAGAAGCTTGAAAGCCTGTCGGCACCGGAGGTCCATGCCTGCCAGTCCTGCGGGGCCCAATCCGGCATGAAACGCCAGCTGTCCGTGGCCGCCTTTGCCCTGAGTGGGGACGGTTGGTACAAGGGCGCGGCCTCCGCTCCCACTGAGGCAGCGCCGAAAACCGAGACGCCAAAATCAGGTCATGGTTGCGCCGCCGGGGGCTGCGGCTGCCCCCTCGCTGGGTGATCCCGAGTAACGTTCGCTTCAATTCACACTTGATGCGTTGACTTTCGGGGTCCTTCCGATAGGCTAGATGGTTCCGGCCCTGTGGGTCGGCGCAGGATTTCATCCGTCCGATGTTCCCCGATGTCTCTTGTTTTGGCGGAACCTCTCGGGCCCAGGCCCGGAAAACCCGGTGCCTTCCTTGGAGGATGGTGTGCCTACCATCAATCAGTTGATCCGCCACGGGCGGAAGACGTTCCAGAACAAGACCAAGAGCCCAGCGCTCGACGCCTGTCCGCAGAAGCGCGGCGTGTGCACCCGCGTGTTCACCACCACCCCGAAGAAGCCGAACTCGGCCCTCCGCAAGGTAGCCCGTGTGCGCCTCACCAACGGCATCGAGTGCACGACCTACATCCCGGGCGTGGGCCACAACCTGCAGGAGCACAGCATCGTGCTCATCCGCGGTGGCCGCGTGAAGGATCTGCCGGGCGTGCGTTATCACGTGGTGCGCGGCACCCTGGACGCCACCGGCGTCGCGGGCCGCAACCAGTCCCGCTCCAAGTACGGCGCCAAGCGCCCCAAGGCTGGCGCTGCGCCGGCCAAGAAGAAGTAGGGGGAGGTAAACCATGGCCCGTCGCAACGCACCCGCCAAGCGTGAGATCCTCCCGGATCCCGTCTACAACAGCCTCACGGTCTCCAAGTTCGTGAACATCCTCATGGAGCGCGGCAAGAAGGCCACCGCTGAGCGCATCCTGTACGGAGCACTGGAGATTGTCGCCAAGAAATCCGGCGAAGAAGCCCTGGAGGCCTTCCAGAAGGCCCTCAACAACATCAAGCCCTCGGTGGAAGTCAAGTCCCGCCGCGTGGGTGGTGCCACCTACCAGGTGCCCGTGGAGGTTCCCCAGAACCGCCGCCAGTCCCTGGCCATGCGCTGGCTGAAGACCTACTCCGCCTCCCGCGGTGAGCGCACCATGCGCGACAAGCTCGCTGGCGAGATCCTGGACGCCATGAATTTCCGCGGCGCCGCCATCAAGAAGAAGGACGACGTCCACAAGATGGCCGAAGCCAACAAGGCGTTTGCCCATTTCCGTTGGTAGTGACTTCGCTGGAAACGGGGCGCCACAGGCGCCCCGTTTCCAGCGCTGCTGAACTGCTTGGTTGAATCCTCAATACCCCTAGGAGGCCGCTGTGGCCCGTCAGACCCCCCTCGAGCGCTACCGGAACATCGGCATCATGGCGCACATCGATGCCGGCAAGACCACCACGACGGAGCGCATCCTCTTCTACACCGGGAAGATCCACAAGATCGGCGAGGTCCACGAAGGGGCCGCGACCACCGACTGGATGGTCCAGGAGCAGGAGCGGGGTATCACCATTACCTCCGCCGCCATCACGGCCGCCTGGATTCCTCAGACGGGCCAGTTGAAGGGCATTGAGCACCGCATCAACATCATCGACACTCCCGGCCACGTGGACTTCACGGCCGAGGTGGAGCGCTCCCTGCGCGTGCTGGACGGCGCCTGCGCCGTGTTCTGCGCGGTGGGGGGTGTCGAGCCCCAGTCCGAGACCGTGTGGCGCCAGGC
>JANYAZ010000068.1 GCA_025361045.1 Geothrix sp.
GCGGCATCATCCGCCACGGCGCCAAGCTGCTCTTCGCCTTCTGCGAGGCCACGGTGCCCAAGATCACCGTCATCACCCGCAAGGCCTACGGCGGCGCCTATTGCGTCATGGCCAGCAAGCACATCCGCACGGACTTCAACTTCGCCTACCCCACCGCCGAGATCGCCGTCATGGGCGCCGAGGGCGCCATGAACGTGCTGCACGGCAAATCCATCGCCAATGCGCCCGATCCCGCCGCCAAGAAGGCGGAGCTGGTGGCGGAGTACAACGAGAAGTTCGCCAACCCCTACATCGCGGCTGAATTTGGTTTCATCGACGAAGTCATCCTTCCCCGCGAAACCCGCCTGAAGCTCGTCAAGGCCCTCGCCTTCCTCGAAACCAAGCGCGACAGCATGCCGCCCAAGAAGCACGGGAACATCCCCCTTTAGGCCACCCCGGAGTCCCTGATTCTGGAGAGAAATACCATGCGCGCGTTGTTGATCCTCTGTCTGACTGGGTGGTTCCTTCAGGCCGATGAGCTATCCCTGCTTCGGGGATCGCTTGGCATCCTGCGAAAGGGAGGGCCCGTCGCGACCAGGGAGGCCACGCCGGGGTCTCCCGTGGACCAGATCGCCATGGGCCTCCCACTGGCCGACGACCGTACACCCTGGCGCGCCCGGTTCATCGCTTCCGAGTGGCTGCTTCTGGCCCACCTAGAGCGCCTCAAGATGGTCCCCATTCCTGATGTCACCTCTGCTCAACGTGACCTGGACCAAGCGTGGACCTTGATCCAGAACGCCTACGAGCAATCCCAAAGCATCGTGGTGGGAACCCGCCGAATGAATCTGTACCAAGGGTCCGACATCAACCTGCGGCTGGCTGCAACCAGGATCACCGCTGACCAGGTGGGGCAGGAAATGGTCCCGGAGGGGCTCAGCAAGGCCATGACCTCGCTGGCCCTGGAGGTCTCGGTCCGACTCATGCAACCGGACCGGATGGCCAAGGCCGCAGCCTATGTCGCTTCGCGTGCGGATCTCTCGCCCCGCGACACCACCTACGCCCTGATGGCTGCGGCCCATGGCGGCGCGTGGAAGCATGCCATCCGCTGGGCACTCGAACTGCAAGGGTCCCGAATCCACACTGCGCTGCACCAATCCGCGCTGGTGAACCCTGAGTGCTTTGACTACTCCGTGTTCGCCCAGTCAACGGTTCCCGTTGGGCCCCCGGGAACGTTCCCCACGCCCACCTCGCGCTACCTGGTGAAGGATCTCCGCCTGCGCCGCCGAGACACCCACGGTTCTGCGGCCAGCGGTACCGCCCTCAAAGCCACCTCCGGGGAAACCTGGCAGGGCACTGGCATCCTGCCCAACCCCCTGCTGCGCGTCGGATCCGCCGCCCACTGGCAGAAACCCGGACCCATCCCCATTCCCCTGACGGGCTTCGCCTCTTCCTCTGGCATGAGCCTGTGTGGCTATGCCCTCCTGCCATCGGGAGGCCAACAGAAGGAATCCCTGAGCCTGGCCCCGGACCCAGGCCGTCCCGGGACCTGGATGGGTCGCTTGGTCATCGAACAGCCGTCTCCGGAGGGTCCCTTCGTGGCGGAGTTCGACGTGGAAATGGACCTGGAAGCCCCAGCCTGATCTTTGACAAGGCCCTGCCCCTGATGGAGGAGGTGTTCCTCTCGGACGCCAAAGATCAGAACGAGCTGGCGAAGTTCGGCCGGCTCGCCCTCGAAGCGGGCCGTCAGGAGGATGCGGCCCGGTTCTTCCAGAAGGCGGTCCAGGCCGATCCCAAGGACTGGGAGGTCTGGTACCTCCTAGCCCACATCCCTCTCCGCCCAGCGGCGGTGATTGCTGGGTCGCCCGCCCCCTGAGGTGTGACTCCCTTCCCGCGCCGATTCCATCTGGCAGAACCCTGGGCATCGGGAATGTCCTATCATGGCGGATCTTCCCCGGAGTCCCCATGCGCCACCTTGCCTGCTTCCTGCTGGCCCTTCCCTTGGTATCCCAGGCCCTGGACGAGGCTGCCTTCCGGGGCGACCCCCGCCACCTGGCGGGTGCCTGCGCCGATCGGGCCCGCCTGCTCCGTCCGAAGGATGGAAAGATGCTGGCGGAATATGGGCGCGCCTTCCTGGCGGCGGGCGAGCGGTCCAAGGCCGAGGAGTGCTTCATGGCGGCCCGGATCGACAAAGCCAAGGATGCGGATGTCCACCGTCTCATCGCCGTGGCCTGGCTCCGCGCCGGACAGCGTAATGAGGCCCTCAAGGCCATCGCCGACATGCAGGTGGCCGACCCCAAGGACCGGAACGCCTTCGCCCGGGCGGCCGTGAACCTGCAGGATGGAGGGCTCGCCAAGGAGGCCGACGGCCTCATGGAGCGGGCGTGGATTCTCGATCCCACGGATTGGCAGAACTGCGTGGCCTTTGGTCGGAGCTGCCTGCGCAAGGCGCGGCGGGACGCGGCTGCCAAGTGGTTCGCCCGGGCCAGCCAGGCCAAACCCCAGGAAGAGCGCATGTGGAACGCCATCGCCCTCGCTTTCGCCGACCACGGCGCCGAACCCAGCTAGGAGCCAGACATGCGCGCCGCCTTCCTCGCCCTTCTCACCCTTAGCCTCTCCGCGCAGACGACCAAGCCCGGCCCGGCCGTTTTTGACGAGGCGTTCTTTGCAGGCGACCGCCGGGTCATTCTGGAGGGCTGCGCCGACAAGGCCCGGTCTCTCAAACCCAAGGACGCGAAGTATCTCGCCGAGTGTGGGCGGGCCTACCTGGCGGCCCTGGACAAACCCAAGGCCGAGGCCGCCTTCAAGGAGGCGGAGGCCCGGGAATCCAAGGATGGGCAGGTGCTGCGCCTCATCGCTCAGGCCTGGCTGCGGCACGGCTACAAGTCCGAGGCCCTGGAAGGCTACGAAAAGATCGTCCAGCGCGATCCCAAGAACAAAGAGGCGGTCACCCAGGCGGCCGTGGACCTGGCCGAGGTGGGCCTGGTGAACGAAGCCGAGCGCTACATGGGTGTGCTGCTCGTCCTGGAGAAGGGCGACTGGGAACGCTTCCTGCTGTTCGGGCGCGCCCTGCTGGTGGCCGGGCAGCGCAAGAAGGCGGCGGCATGGTTCGCCCGGGCTGTCGCCCTGAAACCCAACGAGGAAAAGCTCTTCCTGGACATTTCGCGCACCTTCGCCGAGACCCAGAGCGTGATGTAGGGCTTAAACCTGCCGAGATCCAGACGCAGCCCGGTCTTCCAGGAGCATTTATGTCCCGAGTGTTCATCAACGAGCATGGTTTTGTCCGCAGTGGCTGGAAGGTGCTCGGCTTCTTCGTTCTGATGATGGCCCTTGGCGTCCCCGTATTCCTGATTGCCAAGGTGCTTCATGCACCGCGGCTCGGCATGGGCTCAGGCGTCTGGATCAGCGCCGCCATCGCGGCCCTCGCCAGTTTCATCTGCGTGCGACTGGAAAAGCGCTCGTTCCAGGATCTGGGCCTCCACCCCGGGGGACGCTGGCTGACGGAGTTCCTCGCCGGGACCCTGGGCGGCATCCTGCTGATCCTGGTCACGGCCCTGCTGGTGCGGGGCCTGGACGGCTTCCACTGGGAGCGTGCATCCAGTGCGGGCGTGCGGCCCCTGCTGATCACGGCCCTGGCTTTTCTGGGTGTGGGCTTCAACGAGGAGCTGGTATCCCGGGGCTACCCCTTCCAGCGGCTGGTGGAAGGTGCCGGAACCTGGGTGGGCCAGCTGGTCTTCGCGGCCATGTTCGCCCTGATGCACTGGGGCAACCCGGGTATGAGCGGGGCCACCAAGGCCTGGGCCACCCTGAACATCGGGCTCGCGGCCATCCTGCTGGGCTTCTGCTACCTGAGGACCAAGAGCTTGGCGCTGCCCATCGGCGTGCACCTGGGCTGGAACTGGGCCCAGGGCAGCCTTCTCGGTTTCGGCGTGAGCGGCACTACGGACATCAAGGGCTTCTGGTCCCCCGTCTTCCACGGAAAACCCGAGTGGCTCACGGGTGGGGCCTTCGGCCTTGAGGCCAGCCTGCCCTGCGCTCTGGTCTGCGGCGCGTTGATCCTGCTGCTGTGGCGCTGGAAGGGGACGGCGGTGGCTAGCGCCGATGTTTCCACTGCTTCGGCGTCTTGATGCCGGCCCCCATTACCAGGCGCATCTCGCTGGTGGGCACGAATCCCATCCGCTGATACAGGCCCTCGGCCTCGAGGCTGGCATGCAGCTCCACGATCTCGATGCCCAGGTCGCGGGCCAGGTCCAGGGCTGCGTCCGTGAGGCGGGCGGCCAAGCCCCGACGGCGGTGGGAAGGCTCTGTGTAGACGTTGAACAGGTAGCCCCGCACGGACAGCGGCGTGACCGGCGTGGCCACGGTGTCCTTCAACAGCATGAGCACGCTGGCAACGATCTGGCCGCGGTCTTCCACCACCAGGCCCCGGCACTGGCCCGTCACGAGCCAGCCGCGCAGTTGAGCCCGGAAGGCCTCGGCCATGCGCTTCAGGCCTTCTTCCGAGCCCATCTCCATGTCGCGGAACATGGCGATGCGATGGGCCACATGGACCTCGAGGTCGGCGGGGGTGGAGGGTCGGAGGGTCGGGATCGGTGTCGGGCTCATGCCGACAGTTTACAAGCTAAAGTGGACCATGCACTATGCGGCGCTCGCCTCGGGTTCCAAGGGGAACTGCCACGCCCTGTCGGGCGGTGAGCGGACGCTCCTCATCGATGCGGGCATCTCCCTGCGCCAGATCCGCCAGCGCCTCGATGGACTGGGTTTGCAGGCCGGCGAGGTCCAAGCCCTGGCTTTGACCCACGAACATTCCGATCACATCGCGGCCCTGGGCGTCATCCTCCGGCGAACGGACTGGGCCATCCTCGCCACCCCGGAAACCCGCCGGGCCGCAGAGTGGGCCCAGGGTGTCCAGATTCCGGCGGACCGGTGGATTGAGTTGAAGGCGGGTCAGCCCCTGGACTGGAATGGTTGGCGCGTCCTGCCCTTCGCCCTGCCTCACGATGCCGCCGATCCCGTAGCCTTCCGCGTCGAGGCCGGAGACCAGGCTTGGGCCGTGGTCACGGATCTGGGGCACCCCACGGCCCTGGTGGCCGACCACCTGCAGGACCTGGACCTCCTGGTGCTGGAGGCCAACCACGATGTGGACATGCTGCGCGAGGGCGACTATCCGCCCCAGCTCAAGGCCCGCATCCTCAGCCGGGTGGGCCACCTCAGCAACGCGTCCATGGCCGAGCTGCTGGCCCGGGTCTGCTCGCCCCGCCTGAAGGCCCTCGTCCTCGCCCACCTCAGCGAGTCCAACAACCATCCCGACCTGGCCCGCTTCGCGGCGGAGGAGGTCCTGCGGGGTAGCGCCGTGGCCCTGCACGTGGCCCACCAGCGGGAACCCCTGAGCCTGTCCGCCGCACCCGCCTGAGAGCCCCCATGTTCCGATCCGCCCTCGCCCTGGTCCTGCTCGTCCTCCCCATCGCCGGGCAGGCGCCGCCGCCCCTCAAGGAGGTGGTGGAACGCTTCGACAACGCCCAGGCCCAGGTCCAGACCCTGCAGTGCCCCTTCACCCTGACCCTGCGGCGGGCCCTCCTGAAGACGCCTTCGGTGACGCGGGGAACCATGTACCTCCAGGGCAGCGACTTCGCCCACTTCGCCTTCCAGCCCCCGGAGGACCTGATCCTCCACCTCACGCCCAAGGCCCTCATCTCCTACAGCCCCGAGGCCCGGGAAGGCGAGCTCATGAAGATCGGCATCATCAAGAACTCCGACCGCAGGTTCCTGGGCCTCGGCCAGAAGCTCAGCTTTCTCTCCGACTACTTCCAGATCGCCCTGGCCGAAGCGAAGGATGGCTCCAACACCTGGTCCCTGGCCCTGTCGCCCCGCACCTTGTCCCTGCGGAAACGAATGCAGGCCCTGAACCTCTGGGTGGACAAGGACACCTGGCTGCCCCGGCAGATCCAGTGGATCGAACGCAGTGGCGACTCGTGGTTCCTCGACCTCGGCGCCCTCAAAATCAACCAACCCCTGCCTTCCGCGGTCACGGGATTCAAGCTCCCGGAGGGCATCCCCCTGCGCAGCGAATTCAGCTTCTTCGCCACGCGCAAGAAGTAGGGGTACACTTCAACAGCTTCACGGGGGCTCGATGATCGTGGTGTGCCCGGCCTGCCAGGCCCGCTTCCAATATGACGACAGCCGATTTGGTGCCAACCGCACCAAGCGGTTCAAGTGTCCGAAATGCAGCCATGTCTTCGAAGTGATCAATCCCGCCATGGCGCAGCTGCCCCTCGACAAGACCCTGTCCCGCCCCTACTCAGACCCAGCGTCCATGCCCGAAGCGGAGCCCACACCACCGACTCCGGTCCCCGCGGCTCGCACGACCGCCAAGCGCGATCGGGAAGCCATGCTCGTGGCCGCCGGCCTCCATGTCCCGGGCATGCCTCCGGGCCTGAAGTTCACCTTGGCCTTCCTGACGGGTCCCCATGCGTCGACCGTGCAGGTGCTTGAGCAACCCCAGACCATCATCGGCCGCGAGGAAGGGGACGTGATCACCCGGGACCCGGAAACGTCGCGGCGCCACGCCCTCGTGGAGATTCATAAAGACGGCACCGTGTGGATCAGCGACCAGCAATCCACCAACGGCACCCTGGTGAATGGCGAGCGCATCACGGGCGCCGTCCAGCTGGTCAGCCAGCAGGAATTCACCTGCGGCAACAGCACCTTCATGCTCCTGGTGCGCAACACGGACGAATTCCAGCTGCACTGAGAGATCGACCCATGACGACCGACCCCTACGCGCCCTACCTCCGACAGGCGGATGCTCTCTTCGCCCAGGGAGAGATCGTCAAGGCGGGCCAGATCTGGCAGGCCGTCCTCAAACAGCAACCCTCGCACGCCGAGGCCCGCGAACGCCTGCTGGCCGTGAAGCAGCACCTCCTGGCCCTCCGCGAAGCCGAAGCCGCTGCCACCGCCGCGCCTCCGGCGGACCAGCCCGTGGTCCCGTTCGCCGCCCCAGTTGAGGC
This sequence comes from Geothrix sp., assembly GCA_025361045.1. Taxonomy (GTDB): domain Bacteria; phylum Acidobacteriota; class Holophagae; order Holophagales; family Holophagaceae; genus Geothrix. Next base: position 6,984 of record JANYAZ010000068.1, read on the forward strand.
GCCGGCTGAACGGCCGGAACAGGTCCCAGAGTCCCAGACAGAGCCCCCAATTCCAGCGACGCCCAATCCTCGCTCCACGTCGCCGGAGGCCCCCCTGGCCCTGCCAGAGCCCATCAAGGTGGTCACCGGCCACCTCGACCCCGACCGCCTGCTGGCCGAGGGCTGCACCCTGTACGACATGGGGCAGCTCGGGGATGCCCTCAGAAAGTGGGAACAGGTCCTGGCCCTGGAGCCTGACCATGGCCTCGCACGCGGCTATGCCAACGGGGCCCGGCGCGAACTGGGGCTGCCCATGGTTCAGGCCACCCCTGGCCCCGCGGTGGTATCCGTGGCCGCGCACCATGCCGATGAAGACATCGACAAGCTCCTGCGCGAGGCCGTTCAACTCTACGACATGGGTCTCACCGAAGAGGCGATCACCAAGTGGGAGCGCATCCTCGTCCTGGAACCCCAGCGCACCGAGATCGAAGGCTACCTTCGGGAGGCCTGGAAGGAAGTCGGCCTAGCCACGCCGCCCCCCCCCGCCTCCCCCATGTCCAGTCAAACCGTGACAGGCGAAGCCGACGGCCTGGATCTGAAGCTGCGCCAGGCCGAGCACCTGCTGACGCTGCTGCGTCACGAAGAAGCCGCCTTCACCTTCCAGCAGGCCCTTGGCCTGGATCCAGGCAATGCCAAGGCCCTCCAGGGCCTGGAGCGCTGTCGGAAACCCGGTGCTCGTCCGTCACCCGAAGCCTTGGCCCGTCCCGCCGCCCCTGTGGTGACCCTGGACGCCCAGGGCCGCATCGCCATGGTCGAGGACTTTCCAGATTCTGCCCCTGAGCCCCAGGGTGTCGAACCCCCGGCCGCCCTGCTGAAGGCCACCCCCGCCCCCCGGGAAGGCCCCTCCCTGCCCGACCGTTTCCGCGAAGCGGTCGAACACATGCCCTGGCTGAAGGACCCCAAGGTCCTGGCCGGAATGGGTGGCGGCGTCCTGGTCGTGATCGTGGCCTTCGCGGTGGTCCACAGCTACAAGAAAGACCAGGCGCTCAAGGACGAGGTCCGCGCCGCCCGGGCCGCCGCCATGGCTCCCGTGGCCCAGCAGGCGCAGGCGCCGGACCTGGCTGAAGCCCCCGCGTCCCTGCGCCAGGAGGCCGAATCCGCCCTCGGCACGGATCCTCTGCGGGCTTACTTCCGCGCCGAGGCCCTCGTCCGGGTGAATCCGGGCGACGCGTCCGCCGCCCAGTTGCTGGAGAAGGCCCGTCAAGGTTTGGTGGGTGGCGTCACGGGCGCCAGCCTGCCTGAGTTCCAGAAACACCTGCAGAACGGTGATCTTGAGGCCGCCCGCAAGGTGATGGACGCCCTGCTGCGCGCCCAACCCGATGAGGCCGGCCTCCGTGCCCGGGCTGGTCGCCTGCACTTGACCCTCTGCTTCGCCCACGCCAGCCAAACCAAGTGGGACGAGGCCGAAGAGGACCTGCTGCGAGGCCGCGCCCTCTTCCCCGCCGACAAGACTTGGCAGGTGCGCCTGAGGCTGCTGGAAAAGGTGAAGACCCTGCCCAAGAACCAGCAGGCCGCCTGGATTCCCCTGCTCAGCTAGCTCAACCTAACCATACTTCCGGCGGCACCGGGTGGCTCAGAAAGTGGGTCATGCCTTCGTT
>JANYAZ010000121.1 GCA_025361045.1 Geothrix sp.
CGATCAGGCCCGCGGCGCCGTAGACCTTGTCCAGGGCATGGACGATGGCCCGGGCATCCACGGAGACACCACGGTTCACGGCCTCGTCGTAGAAGTAGTTGCCGGGCAGGCTCTCGATGTTGCCGTCGAAGATGAGGCCCACCAGCTCGCCCTTCTTGTCGATCACGGGGGAACCGGAGTTGCCGCCGATGATGTCCACCTTGTGGACGAAGTTGAAGGGCACGGAAGAATTCAGCTCGGCGCGCTTGTCGAGCCAGCGCTGCGGCAGGGTCCAGGCACCCTCGTGGGCCTTGGCAGCATTGCCGCCCCAGCTGTCGTAGCGGTCGAAGAGGCCACCAAAGGTGGTGAAGGGTTGGATCAGGGTGCCGTTGCCCTTGTACTCGGCCACGGCGCCGTACGAAAGGCGAAGGGTAAAGGTGGCGTCCGGGTAGGTGTTCTTCCCATAGACGGCGAAGCGGGCCTTGGCGATGCGGGTGCCGTGCTCGGTGGTGACGCTGGCCACCAGATCCTCCTGCTTCTTCCGCAGCTCGCGGCCGATGGGATCCAGCTTCTTCGCCAGGATGATCATGGGATCCGTGCTTTCGGCGATGGCCTTCTTGCCGCCGGCCAGCAGGGCCTTGCGCGCTTCCGGATCACTGAGCTTGGAACCTTCCACCGCGGCCTTGGCCACGTCGGAGGCGGGCTTGCCGCCCAGCATGGCCTTCACGAAACGGTGCTGGGGGCCCAGTTCCTTGGCGGCCTCCTCAAGTCCCTTCGTGAACAGGAAGGTTTCCTGTTCCTTGTAGAAGGGGCTGGGAACGCCCAGCCGCGTCTTGGCAGTCTTGAGGTTCGCGTCGCTGTACTCGGGCAGGCGTTTCTCGCTCGGCTTGGCCTCCTCATCGGCGATGCGCACCAGGGACAGCGCGTAACCCAGCAGCGTGGAGTTGGCGGTGCCCACGTTCAGGGCGTCCTTGGCCAGGCCCTTGGCCACCTTGGTGGCCTCTTCAATTTTGGTCCAGCTCGGTCCGACTTCGGCCGCGAGCTTGGGGTCCTTGGCCACCTTGGCGCGGAAGGCCTTCTCGTCGTCGGCGATGCGCTTCATGGCATCCTTGTCCTTGAGCCCGGACCAGTAGCCCGTGGTGGCCTTGATCCCGTTCTCGATGCCGAAAATCTGCGTATTGACCTGGCGGCCCGCTTCCGGCGAGGTCTTGGCATAGGCGACAAGGGCACCCTTGCGGCGTTCCATGGACTTGAGGCGCATGGGGATGGCGAAGTCGCGGGAATAGACCATCTGGGCCAGGGTGTCCTGACGGCTGGTGCGGCCGGGGTGGCCCGTCACGAAGGTCAGGTCGCCGGCCTTGAGGCCCGTCTGAGTCCAGTGGAGAAAGTCCTTGGGCTGGTAGGGCTGGCCGTTCTCGTAGACGCGGAAGATGGAAAAGTCCAGGTTGTGCCGGGGGAAGGTGAAGTTGTCGGGATCGCCGCCGAAGAAGGCGATCTGCTGCTCGGGGGCGAAGACCAGGCGCACGTCGGTGTGCTTCTTGTAGCTGTAGATCCAGTGCTCACCGCCCTGGTAGAGGGTCACGTGCTCACAAGTGAGGCCGCTCTTCTCCTGCATCTCCTTCTTGATTTTCTCGATCTCGGTTTCGCGGGCCTTCAGGGCTTCCTTCTCGGGCAGGTCGGCCTTCACGGCCTTGTTCAGGCGGACCGTGATGTCCTCCATGGCCATGAGCGTCATCAGCTCCAGGCCTGGGACCTTGATCTCCTGCTCACGGGTAGCGGCGGCGAAGCCGTTCTTCACATAGTCGGCCTCCTTGCTGCTCACGCGCTGGATCCAGCCGCGGCCAACGTGGTGATTGGTAAGCACCAGCCCGTCCTTGCTCACGAAAGAGCCGGAGCCGCCGGGAAATCGCAGGGAGGAGAGCCGCACATGGTCCAGCCAGGCCTGGTCGGGGGCCCAGCCGTACTTCTCGGAGATCTTCTTGCTGGGCAGGTTCTCGAAGGTCCACATGCCCTCTTCGGCCCGCAGGGATGGGGCAGCCAGGCTGAAGGCCAACAGGGACAGGACCAGGGAACGGGGTTTCATGGATGGCTCCGGAGGGGTCGAAAGGACCAACCATCGTATCACTAAGTATTGGACTCGGCTTCCCCGCTCCGATCTTTCCTAATAATCAAGACCACCTGCTCGCATTCGATAGGAAAGAAGGAAGAACCTGAACCGGCGGCATGGGTCCCGGTGACGGGAATCACTCTACAACCCAGGTGTCTTGAATGGATCACATATGAGACCTATTCTCAAAATCATGAAAACCTCGACCTCCACCCTCCTCTACCGCCTCCTTCCCGCCTTCCTCCTCGCCGCTTCCCTGATAGCCCAGGAGAAGCAGGAGAAGAAGGAAGGCCCCATCCAGGACAACTCCTTCCTGGTGGAGGAGGCCTACAACCAGGAAGTGGGGGTGGTGCAGCACATCAGCACCTTCACCCGCTTCCAGGAGTCCAAGGACTGGGTCTACACCTTCACCCAGGAATGGCCCGTCTTCAGTCAGACCCACCAGCTCAGCTTCACCCTGCCCTGGCAGCGGCTGGGCGCCTCCCTGGGCGGCAAGCAGGCCTTCGGGGACATCGCTCTGAACTACCGGTACCAGCTGCTTGGGGATGGGGATGCCAAGGTGGCCATCTCCCCCAGGTTGTCCGTCCTGCTGCCCACGGGAGACGAGAAGATCGGCTACGGCCGAGGTGCCACCGGCATCCAGGTCATGTTGCCCCTCAGCCTTGTCCTGACCGAGTCCCTGGTGGCCCACTCCAACCTGGGGGCCACTCGGACTCCCAACGCCAAGAACACCGATGGCGACAAGGCCACGACCCAGGACCTCGCCTTCGGGCAGAGCTTCATCTGGCTCGTCAACACCCGTTTCAACGTGATGCTCGAATACGTGCACACGCGCAGCCAGATGGTGGTCGGCAAAGACCAGACCCAGGTCCAGACCGCCACCTACCTGAGTCCCGGCATCCGCTGGGCCTACAACTTCCCCAGCGGCCTCCAGATCGTGCCCGGCATCGCCGTGCCCTTCGGCGTGGGGGCCAGTCGAGGCGAGAAGGCCATCTTCCTGTACCTGAGCTTTGAGCACCCCTTCTTGAAGGGGAAGTGATCCCCCAAGGCTTCCACCCTATCTCTTTTCAGTCCCGTAGGCTCTCTCGCCAGCTCCCTGCAACGGGGCTTTTCCTGCGTCCCCGCGCTTGTGGTGGACGAGCAGATGCACCAGGTACATGAGGACCAGCACGCCGCCGAAGGTGCACACGATGGTGGCTCCGGTGGGTGTATCCAGTTTCACGGAA
>JANYAZ010000247.1 GCA_025361045.1 Geothrix sp.
AATGGTTCGTAAGACCTGCAGCCTCGCTCCCAATGTCCTCAGCGCCCAGTGCCCCACGCGCCAGGCCCTGGATCTCATCGCCGACAAGTGGACCACCCTGCTGATCTACCTCCTCTCGCGCGGCAAACAGCGCTACGGCGACCTGCACCGGCAGGTAGGTGGCATCAGCCAGAAGATGCTCACCCAGACCCTGCGCAAGCTGGAGCGCGATGGCCTGGTCACCCGCCACGTCTATCCCGAAGTACCGCCGCGCACGGAGTACGAACTAACCAAGCTGGGGCACACGCTCATCGAGCCCATGGGCGCCCTCTGCGAATGGGCCGGCAATCATCTGTCTGAACTGGAGCAGGCCCGCAAACGCTATGACCACCTGCAAAAGAAGGCCACCCTTAGCGCGTGAACCGCGCCAGATCCTCTGGTGTGTCGAGATCCCAGGCCCCATCTGGGAAGGAAACGGTGATGGCGTTCTCCTTCAGAAGGATGACCTTGGCGCCCCGGTCGCCTTGCAGGCCCAGCAGTTCTGGGAAGAGCCGAGCCGGCAGGATGGCCGGGATGCCGAGGCTGCCCCCGTAGGCGCAGGCGACGGGACGCGCGGTTTCCTGCATGGCGTGCAACTGAAGGAGCTGCTTCAGCAGGGGGGCGTTCACGGCCGGCTGGTCGATGGTGAGGAGGAGGACGGCAGCCGTGGAGTCGGGCAGGGCGGCGATGCCCGCCCGGATGGAGCTGGCCATGCCTTCCGCGGCTTTGAGGTTCTGGACCACGCGCACCGACGGATCCAGCGCGCCGGGATCGCAGTCGCCCACCACGGCGATCACGGGCGTGCAACTGACCGCCTGGGCCACCCTCACGGCCCGGTGGAGCAGCGTTTCGCCATCGAGCAGGAGCAGGGCCTTCGGGCCGCCCATGCGCCGACCGGATCCGGCGGCCAGGATGAGCGCGGGGATCACGGCATGACCCGGGTCCGGGTCCCGCCCAGCGATAGTCCAGAACGCTCTGTGGCGCAGGCCTGGATCTCGGCGAGGATGGCCAGGGCGATGCCCTCGGGATCCGTCGCGCCGAGGTCGAGGCCCACGGGCGTTTGGAGCCGCGCATCGGGATGCAGGCCCTCCGCCGCCAATTCCTCCAGGAGCTTGGCTCCCCGGGCGCGGCTGCCCATGAGGCCCAGATAGCCGGCCTGCGAGGGCAGGAGCAGGCGCAGGGCTTCCAGGTCCTTGGCGTAGTGGTGGGTCATGAGGACCACCGCGCTGCGGACATCCAGGGGCAGGGTGGGCAGCACCTGGACGGGATGGCCGGAACGCACCACGTCGGCCTCTCGAAAGCGCGCGGGCTGAGCGAAAGCCGGCCGGTGGTCCACCACGCCCACAAACCACCCCAGTGTCTTCGCCAGATGGACAAGGGGGCGACTGTCATCGCCGGCGCCGAGAATCCAGAGCGCCAGGGGGGGATGAATCCTTTCAGTGAAGCCTGGACTGGAGTCTCCAGGCTGGGTTAGAAGGCTGCGTCGGCCCAGCCGATCGGGATCCAGGTCGGTGTGGAGGACGATGCTGGTCCTGGAGGCCCAGGCCTGCTCGATCCAGGCCATCCACTCGGGGAAGCCATGCAGCGGTTCGACCAGGATATCCAGCACGCCCTCGCAGCCGCTTCCGCTGCCCCAGACCAGGTCGAGCTCGCCGCGGAGGTCGTACTGCACCAGTTTTGGCCCACCCTGGGCCAGCGCTTCCAGCGCCCGCGCTTGGACATCGCCTTCAAGGCAGCCGCCACTGAGGGAGCCCCGCAGCGGCCCGCTGGGATCCAGCAGCAGGCGTGCGCCGGTCCGGCGGTAGCTGGCCCCCTCGGCGCGCACCAGGGTGGCGAGGGCCAAGGGTCCCTGGCGTTCGCGAACCAGGCGCAGGATGTCCTGGAGCTCTTTCACTTCAAGCTGTCGGAGACGAGCGGCACCCGGCGGATCCGCTTGCCGGTGGCCGCGAAGACGGCGTTCAGCACGGCGGGAATCGCGAGCGGCACCGGCGGTTCTCCCATGCCGGAGGGCGCTTCGGCGCTGGGCACGATGTGGGTTTCGATCACGGGCATGTCAGCCAGGCGGACCAGGGGGAAGTCCTGGAAGCCGGTCTGGACCGTGCGTCCCCTGTCCCAGGTGATCTGGGTGAACAGGGCCGACAGGCCGAAGGCGATGCCACCTTCCACCTGGGCTTCCAACCCGGAGGGATTCACCACGAAGCCGCAGTCTACGGCACAGGTGATCTTGTGGACGCGCAACTGGCCCTTCTGGACTGATACTTCGGCCACTTCAGCGGCGTAGGTGCGGCCGTCGTAGGCATGGCAGGCGAGACCCAGTCCGCGACCAGCAGCCAGCTTGCGGCCCCAGCCGGCCTTTTCGGCGGCGACCTGCAACACCTTCTTGAGACGCCGGATGTCCGCTTCATCCCGGCCGAACTTGACGATGCCCTGGTGACCCAGGAGGTCGAGTCGAAGCTGGAGGGGATCCTTGCCTGAGGCGTGGGCCACCTCATCCAGGAAACATTCTCGGGCAAAGACATTGGGTACGATTTCGATGCCCCGCCACCAGCCGAGGGGCGTGGGGGCTTCGACCTCGGCGAAGTCCACCTGCAGTGCCGGGATGGCGTAAGGAATATCCAAAGCGCCGTTGGCCTCTGCCGAAGCCTGGCCTGGCGACTTCTGGCCACCCAGCCAGGAGCGGAGGATGGAAGGCCCGGCGATGCGGTGCGCCCAGGCCGACAGGCCGCCGGAGGCGTCCAGTCCGGCTCGCATCCGATGCAGCGTGGCGGGGTGGAAGAGGTCGTGGCGGAAATCGTCTTCGCGGTCCCACACGATCTGGACAGGCCCACCACCGGCGGCCTTGGCCAGCTCGGCGGCTTCCGTGCTGAAGTCGGTGCCGAGTCGGCGTCCGAAGCCACCGCCGATGAGGGCCACATTCAGCTTCATCTGGTCAGGCTTGAGCCCAAGGGCCGCTGCTGCGGTGGTCTGGGCCTTGTTCGGGGACTGGCTGCCGGTCCACATCTCGGCACCGTCAGTCTGGAGGTGTACGGTGGCATTCATGGGCTCGACGGTGGCGTGGGCCTGGTACGGGAAGCTGTATTCGGCCTCGATCAGGCGGGCAGCCACCGCCAGAGCCTTGTCCACGTCCCCTTCCTTGCGGGCCTCATCGGCGGGTCCGGTGAGGGCGGCGCGCATCTTTGCTTCCAGGGCGACAGAGCTGAAGTCCTTCCCGGGACCTTCGTCCCAGGTGGTGCTGGCAGCCAGTGCCTCGCGGCCCTTGAAGGCGGCCCAGGTGCTGTCGGCCACCACGGCCAGGCCCGTGGGCACCTTCACCACGGCCTTCACCCCAGGCGTGGCTTTGGCTTTATTGTCATCCCAGGCCTTCGGCTGACCGCCGGGTACGGGACAGCGCAGAACTGCCGCGAAGCGTTGGCCGGGACGGCGCACATCGATCCCGAAGATGGCCTTGCCCGTGACGATGGCCGGGCCGTCGAAGCGAGGCATGCGCCCCCCCAGCAGCCGGTATTCGCTGGCCTTCTTCAGGGGTGGATCCTTGGGCACCGGCAGCTTGGCGGCGGCTTCTGCCAGGTCGCCGTAGCCGAGCTTCTGGCCGCTAGGCCCCAGCACGAAACCCTTCTCGGTGCGGCACTGATCCAGGCTCACCTTCCACTGCGCAGCAGCGGCGGCCACCAGCATCTGGCGCGCGGCGGCACCTGCCTTCCGCAGCGGATTCCAGGTGCTGCTGACGCTGGTGCTGCCCCCGGTTTGCATGGACTTGAAGTCGGGACCAGGCAGAGCGTTGACCACCTCGATCCTGGACCAATCGAGATCCAGCTCCTCCGCCAGCGCCATGGGCAGGGCCGTGCGAACGCCCTGACCCATTTCGGTCTTGGAGACCGTGATCCGTACCGTGCCGTCCGGCCGCAGGGCCAGGAAGGCATTGGGCTTGAACTCGGCCCTGGCGGCCTCTCCAGGCGTGGGTTTGGCCTCCAGATGCAGGCCCAGGACCAGGCCGGTTCCGGCCGCGCCCGTGACCTTGAGGAAATCCCGACGGCTGGTCATTTCACACCTCCCGCGGCGCGTTTCACGGCTTTCCGGATGCGGGGATAGGTGCCGCAGCGGCAGACATGGTCCGCAAAGGCCTCGTCGATGTCACGGTCGCTAGGATGGGGTTTGTGTCTGAGCAGGGCAGCGGCGCTCATGATCATGCCGGGTTGGCAGTAGCCGCACTGGGCCACGTCCTCGGCGAGCCAAGCCCGCTGCACCGGATGGGAGCCGTCTTTGGAGAGGCCCTCGACCGTCATGACCGCGTGTCCGGCGGCCTCTTTCAGGCTCGTCTGACAGGATTTCACGGCTTGGCCGTCCAGGTGGACGGTGCAGGAGCCACAGACGCCCTGACCACATCCAAACTTGGTGCCGGTGAGGCCGAGGGTGTCCCGCAGGATCCACAGGAGGGGTGTGTCGGCATCGGCGTCCACGGTGCGGACCCGACCGTTCACGGTGAGCTGGAAGGAAGGCATGACAGCTCCTGGACGCATCGAATGATGAGGCTCCACCCTACGGCAAGGGTCGGCTCATCGCAACGGTGGTAGGGTGCTTTCACCTTTGGGAGGTGCCATGCGGGACCCGGGGAACCTTCTCCTTTGTCTGCTCTTGACCGGTGTCCCCCTGGTGGCCCAGCGACCAGCCATCGAGCCTGTGCTCCAGGCTGAGTTGGCTTTCGCCCGCCTGGCACGTCAGCAGGGCATCCGCACCGCCTTCCTGACCTGGCTGCAGGATGATGCCCAGGTCTTCACGCCAAGGATGACCAGCGTGAAGGAGCAGTACGGTCGGGAACCCGGCGATCCCGGGCAGCTCGTCTGGTATCCGGAGGCCATGGGCATCTCCGATGCAGGCGACCTGGCCTGGAGTTTTGGTCCCTGGACTTATGCGGTCAAGCCTGGTGGAGCCATCCTGGTGCACGGTCATTTCCTCTCTGTCTGGCGGAAACAGGCCGGTGGCGGCTGGAAGGTGGAGGCCGACATCGGTGTTCCCCATGCCGCACCTGAGCAGGTGATCGAGCCATTCGCGGTGACAAGTGCGCTCCAAGCCGAGCCTAAGCCCGTTCAAGCCCCTGGCCTCGCAGGGGCGCTGCGGCAGAAGGAGTCCAAGCTGTCCGCCACCTGGGCGGCCAAGGGGGGCTTGGCCTTGCTGGCTGAACTGGCTCAGGATGCGCGGGTGCTGCGGGCTGGCGTCCCACCGCTTCGGGAAGAGGCGGCCATCCGGAAGGCCCTTGAGATGGATCGTCCTGGGCCCACCTGGAAACCGGCCCGGCTCCTCATGTCCCCGAGTGGTGATCTGGGTTGGGCCTGCGGCGAGTGCGGGCCCGACGAGCGGGGTGCCACCGCCAGTTTCCTCCGCATCTGGATCCGGGCAGCCGGGGCCTGGAAGGTGCTGTTCGACGTCCGCGTTCCCCACCCGTCACCCCCCAGGTAGTCCTGGCATCCCTCTCGCCCCTCTCCCGTGTTGTGTCGGGAGTTTGTCGTGCTGAGACGGATGGTGCTGTCCCTTGGATTGCTGGTGGGCCTGGGCCTCGGAGCCCAGTCGGCGGACCGGCCTGCGCCACCTCCCACCGCGTCCGAGAAGGAACTGCAAGCTCCCTTGACGCTTGAGGACGGAAAACCGACGCTCGGCCAAGCCCCCGAGGCACCCCCATCGGGGTTGCGGGCCTTTGGTTCCCTGGTGCTGGTGCTGGGGCTGGCGGGGGCCGGTCTCTGGGCCCTGAAGAAGTACGGACGGGGCCGGATCCCTGGTGGTGGGGGCAGAAAGCTCCACGTGGAGGAGACCCTGGCCCTGGGTGATCGTCGGTTTGTCTCCATTCTCGAGGTGGAAGGCGAGCGGTTCCTGCTCGCCTTGACCCCCCAAGGCATCCAGCTGATCTCTCGCCTGGACCCGGGTGACCAGGGCGGAGCCGGGACCTTCGACGAGGCGCTTTCCCGCCAGGTGGATCTGGGCCGTCCCGTCCCTGTGAAGGAGATGGAGGCCTTGCTCAAGCAGGGTGGAGGCGGGCAATGACGCGGCTCCTGCGCTGGCTTCCCACGATCCTCCTGCTGTTGACGGGCCTGAGCCTTTGTGCCCAGCAGGCGGCACCTCTCCCTTCTTTGACGGTGGACTTTGGCAAGTCTCCCTCAGGCCCTGCTCTCAGTTCCAGCCTGCAGGCCATGCTGCTGCTGACGATCCTGACCCTGGCGCCCACCATCCTCATGACGGCCACCAGCTTCACCCGCATCGTGGTGGTGATGCACTTCCTCCGCCAGGGTCTGGGCACCCAACAGACGCCCTCGAACCAGGTGCTCATCAGCCTTTCTCTGGTGCTCACCTTCTTCATCATGGCGCCCACCGCGCGGGAAATTAATACGACCGTGCTGCAGCCGCTGCAGCGGAACGAACTGACCACGGATCAGGCCCTGGATCGCACCGCGGCGCCCATGAAGGTGTTCATGCTGCGCCACACTCGGAAGAAGGACCTTGCCCTCTTCCTCCGCATTGCCAAGGCGCAGGCGCCGAAGACCAAGGCGGATGTCCCCATGGAATGCCTGCTGCCGGCCTTCCTCATCAGCGAGCTGAAGACCGCCTTCGAGATCGGTTTCATGATTTTTCTGCCCTTCCTGGTGGTGGACATGGTGGTGGCCAGCATCCTGCTCAGCATGGGCATGATGATGCTGCCGCCAGTCGTTATCTCACTGCCATTCAAGGTGCTGCTGTTCGTGTTAGTGGACGGTTGGTACCTGATCATCGGGTCGCTGGTGAGGGGGTACACCGGATGAACGAATTGCTCATTGCACAGATCGGGAAAGAGGCCTTAAAAACCGCCCTGCTGGTGGCGGGCCCGGCCTTGATCGTGTCGCTGGTCGTGGGCCTGATGATTTCGGTCTTCCAGGTGGTGACGAGCCTCCAGGATCAGACCATCGCCTTCGTACCGAAAGTCATCGCCGTGATGGTGGTGGTCGCCATCAGCTTCCCCTGGATGCTCCAGGTGATGCTGCGATTCACCACGCGCATGTTCACCGATTTCAATTCCGTTGTGCGGCAGCTCTCCTGAGGCGACCTTGACCCCGACGCTGTCCAGTTCCGCCGTCTGGGCCTTCACCGGTGCCAAGGCGGTCCTGTGGGTCCTCGTGCTCACGCGGATCACGGGACTGCTGGCGGCTTTCCCCATCCTGGGTTCAGAGCAGCTGCCACTCCAGCTGCGGGCGGCCCTTGGGGCCCTGCTGGCGACGGTGATCCTGCCGGTGGTGCCTGTCCCCACGGTCCTTCCTTCGGGCCTTCCGGAATTGGCGGGCCTGATGGCTTCCGAACTGGCAATCGGTCTCCTCCTGGGCACCGTGGTGGCCTGGATTCTCGAAGCCGTGGCTTTCGCCGGAACGCTGATGGACACCCAGATGGGCTTCTCCTTCGTACAGTTCCTGGATCCCGCAACCTCCCAGAGCACTTCGGTTTCGGGATCCCTGATGATGCAGATGGCGGCGCTGATGGTCTTCATCACGGGCCTGCACCACCAGATGATCCTCGCCCTGGTGGACAGTTACCGCGTGGTGCCGATGGGCCATGGCATTCCGTTTCAGACCATGGACCTCGTCAGCTTGATCGGGCAGTTGCTGGCCAAGGGGTTTCAGCTGGCTTTCCCGGTGCTGGCGGTGCTGTTCCTGCTTGACCTCATTCTTGGCATTTCTGGAAAATTCATGCCTCAGCTGCAGCTGCTGCAGTTGAGTTTCCCACTGAAGATTGCGCTGGGCATGATGGTTCTCGGCTTGGTTCTCAGAGAGTTGGGTCCCTGGCTGGCACCCATGTTGGCCTCAGCACCGAGGCTCACCCTGAAACTCCTGGGAGGCTGAGGTGGGCCAGGATCCAGGTCGTACCGAGCGGGCCACCCCGAGAAGGCGCCAGAAAGCGCGTGACGAGGGGTCGGTCCCCCGCAGTCCCGATTTCGATGGCGCCATCCTGCTCTGGGGGAATTTCTTCCTCTTCCTTGGTCTGGGCGGGGCCACCCTGGCCCTCATGACCAAGCAGGTGGCCCACTTTCTCCAGATGGCCCGACCGGGCGCTTTGGCGGAGGCCGGGCGGGTGACGCTCCTCGGGGATGTCCTGATGATCCTCGGCCGCCTGCTCTTGCCCTTCCTGCTGGTGAACCTGCTGGTGGCCGTGGCCACCGGGTTCGCCCAGCGCGGATTCACGGTGAGCGCCAAGCCTCTCCAACCGAAGTTCAACCGGTTGAATCCGGCCCAAGGCTTCCAGCGTCTCTTTTCCACCCGGGCAGTGGTCGATCTTTTCAAGAGCCTGGCCAAGTTTGCGCTGCTGGCCTGGGTCGCCTACGCCGTCCTGGAGCCACGGATTCCGACGCTTTTGGCCACTTTGAAGCTTCCCCTGGGGCAGTCTTTGGATCTGTTTCAGAGTGCTGTGTTCGCGCTCTACCGCAACGTGATGCTGGCCATGCTGGTGCTCGCCGGGACGGATTTCGCCTGGCAGCGCAGTGCCTGGGAAAAGAGCATCCGGATGACCAAGCAGGAAGTGAAAGACGAAGCCAAGGATGCCGATGGCAGTCCAGAGATCAAACAGAAGCAGAAGAGCATCATGCAGGCTGCGGCGAGGCGCCGGATGCTGGCCGAGGTGCCGAAGGCCACAGTGGTGGTGACGAATCCCACCCACGTGGCCGTGGCCTTGCGCTATGACGAGAAGAGCGCGGCGCCCATCTGCGTGGCAAAAGGGCTCGACCATCTGGCGCTCAAGATCCGGGAGAGGGCCCGTGACACCGGGGTGCCCATTCTTGAGCGTCCCGAAGTGGCCCGGGCGCTCTATCGATCCGTGGAGGTGGATAAACCCATCCCCCGCGACCTGTACCAGGCCGTGGCGCAGGTATTGGCCTTCGTCTACCGGCTGAGAGGGGCGGCATGAAGACCGTGCTGGAGTTCTCAGCTCATCGGGCCGAAAGGGTATTGTTAGACCAGCCTGAGGATGTCACTTGACCCGTCCCGTCGTCCCACCCCATCTCCCGTCCCCCAGCCTCCTGCTGGTGGATGACGATCCCATGCCCCGGGAGACGCTTTCGACCCTCCTCTCGGCAGAGGGCTTTCAGGTGGTGACGGCCGCTACGGGCGAGGAGGCGGAACAGAAGCTCAGGGCCGAGCAGCCCCCCTTCGACCTGGTCATCACGGACTTGGTCATGCCCGGCAAGACCGGCATGGATGTGCTGAAGTGCGCCCTCAATCGGAACCCCAGCTGTACGGTGTTGGTGCTCACGGGATTCGGGAGCGTGCGGGAGGCCACCGAGGCCATGGAACTCGGGGCCTTTGATTTCGTGACCAAGCCGATGCAGATCGATCAGTTCAGGAACACCCTCCGGCGCCTCATGGAGCGGAGGACCCTGACCCATGAGCGGGATGAACTGAGGGACAAGGTGAAAGCCTTGACTGAGCGTGCCGAGCGGCTGGAGACCACCCTTGGTCGGATGGAGATCCTGGCTAACCAGATGGCGCCTACGGGCGGGCCCGGCCGGTCCGATGCCTTGGCTGACCTGGAGCGCCTGGCTGCCCTCAAGGGCAAGGGACTCCTGTCGGAGGAAGAGTTCGAGCAGGGCAAGAAGAACCTCCTGGCCCGGTGGCTCGCATGAGGTCCCTGGGGCGCTGCGCCAGTTGGCCCTTCCTGCTGATGGCACTGCCTCTGTCGGCCCAGCATGCAGCCCCGGTGACCAAGACCGAACCGCAGCGACAAGCTACCAAGACCTCCATGAGACGATTGACCGACGGCGAGGCGGCGGAATTGGCGAAGGAGGCTCTGAGTGCGGAGAATCAGACCTCCATCAGAGCCACGCTCAACCGGCTCAAGGGACATTCCTTCAAGTCCAGCCAAGCTCCCGAACGGGAGCTGGTGCTCTATGCCCAAGGTGTCCTCGAGGCTCGCCTGGGCAACTTCCCCGCGGCCACGGTGGCCCTGAAGAAGCTCGAACGGCAGTGGCCCAAGTCGCCCTTCATGGGGGAGGCGCACACCATCCTCGCCGAAGATGCCGTGGCCCACAGACGCTACAAAGAGGCTGAAGGACGCCTGCACTTGGCGCTGGCTTCGGACATCCCATCCGAACTCAAACGGAAGCCCCAGGAGCTGCTGATCTGGACGCTGGTTGAACAAGAGCGCCCCAAGGAGGCCCTGCCCATCGTGCAGTCCCTCCGTCCGCTCGAAGGCAGAGAGAAACCCAGTGAAAAGGGATTGGCGGCCATCGTGGAGGTCCTGTGTGTCGCCGGTGAGCGGGAGCAGGCCCAAGGCAGCCGGAAGGACTTCCAGAACCTCTATCCTCGGAGCGACTTGATGCCCAGGGTGGACCTGGTGTGGGGTCGTCTGCTGGGCCGCTCTGGAGAGGCGCAGGAATCAGCCCTGATCTTCCGGAAACTCATCAAGGAGCATCCTGGGTCAGCCCAGGCTGATGATGCGCGACTGGCGCTTGCCAACCTGCTGACAGATGGCAGTCTGCCAGAGGCCAAGGACCTGCCCAGTGCGGAAGCCTTGCTGGCCGAAGTCCGGAAGGGTGGGAAAGGAATTCCGAAGGGGACGGCCCAGGTGGTGGAGCTGCGTCTGCTCGTCGGGAAGTTGCTCTGGGAAGATGCCCTCAACCTGGTGGACCGGATGGATCCGCTGACGCGGGAGACCCTGCCGGAAGTCAAGAAACTCTGGGGGGAAGCCTGGAATGCCTGGGTGGTGCAGCGACTGGAGAAGGTTTTCCCCGGGGAATTGCTCGTCCGACTGAAAGCTGGGGCCTTTGCTGCGCTCGACCCCAAAAACCGCGCCGGGGTTGTCGAACTGCTTGCCGGTCAGGGCCTGCTTGACCTCATCCCGCGCCTTCTCCCGGAGGCTCCGATGGCGGAACGATCCGGGCTGCGGAAGGCTGCGCTGGCCAAGGTCCAACCCGAGGCTCAACCCCAGGCCCTGCTCCGGATGCTGCCCGTCAAGGGGGAGACCGCGGATGAGGCGCTCCTGAGGGCTCGGGCCGAGGGTGCCCTGGAACACTGGGGTCCCCTGCGCGCGGCGCTGATGCGAGCACGCCCCGGTGGGGAGCGCATCACGGCCATCCTCCGCCTCCTGCAACGACCGGTGGTCAGGCCTGAAACCGGAGCGCAGAGACTCCAGGAGGTGGAAGGCTGGCTGAAACGGGCCACGGAAAAAGGCGAGACCAGAGAACCCCTGGCGATCCTGGTGGCGGATCTCCGGATGCAGCAGGGGGACATCCGCGGCGCCCTCTCCCTCTATCCAGCCAAGGCCGCAGCACCGGAACAGCGAGGCTGGGTGGCGCTCATGCGGGCCCAGGCCCTCATCAAACTGGGGCAGCGGGACCAGGCCCGGGGACTCATCAAGGAAGTCCGGGACGAACAGGGCTTCAAGGGGCAGCGCGACGCCCTTGCCAAGAGCCTGGGTGCCTACTGAGCAGGCCACAGCGGTTATGCTGGGGGACCCCCCGGAGATCCTGATGCGCCCCCTGATCGCCGTCCTTCTGTCCTTTGCCGCCCTCGGCCTTGCTGCGGCGCCCAAACCGAAGGTCAAACTGACTACGAACATGGGCGTGATCGTGCTGGAACTGGAACCGGATGTGGCGCCTAAGACCGTGGAGAACTTCCTGAAGTACGTGAAGAAGGGTCAGTACAAGGGGACCATCTTCCACCGCGTCATCCCTGGGTTCATGATCCAGGGCGGCGGCTACGTGGACTACCTGGGAAAGAAGCGCACCGATGCCTCGATTCCCAATGAAGCGGACCGCTCCATGGCCGCAGGCCTGAAGAACAAGCGGGGGACCGTGGCTATGGCCCGCACACCGGATCCGCACAGCGCAGCAGCCGAGTTCTTCATCAACGTGGTGGACAACGCAGCGCTGGATTTCAAGAGCAAGGCCAATGGCCAGACCTGGGGCTACTGCGTGTTCGGGAAGGTCGTCCAGGGCATGGAAGCGGTGGACCGCATCAAGTCCGTCAAGACGAGCAACAAGCGCAGTGATTTCCTCAACCTGCCCGTGGCGCCAGTGATCATCACGGACGCGACGCAGATCCAATGACATCGAACGCAGCTGAAGGTGCTCCCAGCTTGCGGAGGCTTCGCTCCAGCCGGGCACGGTAGCGGAGCCAAAGGTCCTGGCCCGAGGCTTCAAACCGGGCTCGGTCCCAGTCCAGCAGCAGGGCGCCACCCTTGTTTGGCAGAATTACGTTCGTGGCGTTCAGGTCGGGTGACCATAGGCCCCATTGGCCCAGGGAGTGAATGCTTCGGCGGATGTCATTTGCCCGTGCAGCACTGAGGTCCCACCTGAGTGGCCAGGGCTCCCCCTCGGCCAGGCGAGTGATCAGCACCCCCTCCACGCCAAGTCCACAGGGACGCCAGGCGTAACCGACCGGCTCCACGGTGGGAAAGCCTGCTTCCCACAGGCCTCGGTGGACGGCGTGTTCTGCGGCGAACCGGAGATGGGTGCGGTAGGTTCGTTCATTGAGGTGTCGAATGAGTCCCCCCCGGCGATAGGGTCGCAGGACCAGGTCACCCACGCGAAGGATGCCACCCCTTCCGAATACGCCCGCAAGCGGGACCGGATCGCCGGAGGGAACGATGCCACCCGGAGTGCAGACCCGCCAGCCACTTCCAAATCCAGGTAGATCAAGGTTCAACCGACAGCCGAGCGGCCGCAGGGGAAGCCCGGGCTCATAGGGCCAATCGGGTGGGAGTGGGGGGATGATGTACGGGTCGTGGATCATGGCGTTGGATTCAAGCTTGCCGTGACCCCCGCCAGAACGCAAAGACAGGAAGCTGGAACGAACCCAGCAGCACTTGTCAACCAGGAGATGTGTCATACACCTGCCACCAAAAGGGGGCATGGACCCAAGTGGCTTGTGCTGAAAGGAATTCTTCCGATTCACCAATCGGCTTCCCACAGTGGTTGTGGAAATCGCCCCGCAGTCGACTTGTCCTGGAGATGTCCCTTCCCGATTTCTGCAGAATTCAGTGACCGTGTTCCTGCACCATCCGGTTCTGGGATCACTATGCTGAAGCCGTGAGCATTCGAGTACCCCACCCCTCCATTCCAGCCGAAGCCTTGGTTCGGCAGAACCGCCTACAGGCGGCCCTCAGAAACATGGAGGAGATCGGCACCAGCCGGGAATCCGCATGTCTCCAGGTCCTGCGGGGGGGGATTGCCAATCCTGCCGCTGCTGACCTTGAAGGCCTTCTCAAGGGGATCCAGGCCGAAGACCTTGCGGAGGAAGCCAGCGAACTGACCCGATCCGTTGGCCGGGATATAGGGGACCGGAGCCTCATCGAGACGCTCTCCAGGTTGCTGGCCCCGCTCGCAGCCAAGGCACGCCAGCGACGCGCCGCTCTCTGGCACTTGGATACACGGCGTGTCCTTAGCCGATTCACCTATATAAAGGAGGGGGAAGCCGTTGAATTTGATGATGGGGATCTGCATGCGCTTTTCCTTCACGCATTTCGGTTGGAAGGACTCCGGTTGGTCCTCGACCTGGGCAAGCGGCCTCGGCCTCTGCTCACCCTCGGGCTTCCCCTTCCCGCTGGCATTGGCAGCAGGTGTGAGTCCATGGATGCAGTCCTGGTGCGGGAACCAGAAGGGGAACCAGGGGACTTGATGACACGGTTGAACCGTCGTATTCCCCACGGTTTGAGGATCATCCAGTGGAGCCCGTTGCCGGGGTATGCCTCGACCGTGGCTGATTTGGCGCGGCTGTCCCACTGGTGCTGGGAAGCTGGACCCGAACTCCGTCCTCAGTTGGAAGACAGGGTCACCACTTTCCTTCGGGCGGGTGAATGGCCCTGGGAGCGTGGACCCGCGAAGTCAGAGACGACCATGGACCTTCGGATCATCATTCCCAGCATGCTGTGGAAGCATGATGCACTCTGGTTCGCCACGCGCATGGGGGCCTTTCAGGCGATCAATCCGCTCAAGATGCTCAAGGCCATTTTTGGACTGGATCCGGCCCGAATCGGTCGGGTCTTCCGTGCCGGTGTGGACCTGGATGCGGATCCACGACTCGGTCAAGGTGAGCGCTTCGAACCCAAGCTGAAGAACATGTACGAAGATGCGGTACTGCTGGGTGGCGGGTCGAACATCGTGCTCGTGGACGAGGAGGACGACGAACCTTTACGACTGGGTTGATACATCCTTGCTGATCGAAAGCAGCAGGCCCAGGCAGATCAGACTCGTGATGAGGCTGTTGGGCCCAAAGGAGATGAAGGGCAAGGGGATGCCCTTGTTGGGTGCCAGCGAGAGCACCACGCTCATGTTCATGAGGGCCTGCACCACCAGCAGGAGCATGAAGCCCATGGCACAGAGCTTCAGGAACCCATCACCGACCCGCCGTGCGATGCGGTAGCCGCGCCAGAGGATGGCGACATAGAGGGTGAGGATGGCCACCGTTCCGATGAGGCCTGCCTCCTCGGCAATGACCGCATAAATGAAGTCGGTGTGGGCTTCCGGGAGGAAAAACAACTTCTGCTTTCCGCCGCCGAGTCCAACGCCCATGAACCCGCCGTTGCCCACGGCCACGAGGCTCTGCAAGGCCTGGTGCCCCTTGCCGAGTGGATCGGCTTCGGGGTTGAGCCAGCTGGTCAGCCGAGCGAGCCGGTAGGGGGAGAACAGCACGAAGGCGGCACCCAGGGCTCCGAGGATGGGAAGGGCCACCGCGAAGATCCATTTCGGGGCTCCGCCCAGGAAGACCACCATCAAGGCCACAAACACGATGAGAAAGGTGGTCCCGAAATCGGGCTCGCGCAGGATGAGGGCCAGTGGAATCAGCAGGACACCGGCGAGTCCGAGCAGTTTGGGGAGTGCATCCCGATGGTTCGCCCAGGCTTCCCGGTTCCGGATCATCCAGGAGGCTGCAATCAGCACCGAAAGGGGTTTGCAGAACTCCGAAGGCTGGAGGCTCATGGGGCCGAGGCGGATCCAACGATGGGCGCCGTTGATCTTGGGGCCCAGGAAGAGTACCGTCAGCAGCAGCCCCACCAGGACGAAGTAGGCCACCATCAGGGGGCGCGGGTGGTCCTGCAAGGTGGCCAAGTCCACCTGGGAGAGGGCCAGCATGAAGGCGATGCCGATCGCGCCGCCCAGCATCTGGCGTGTCAGGAAGGCGGTGGCGGCAGCATGGTTCTGGGAGGCCTTGATGGCAGAGGCGGAATAGATCCAGACCATGCCCACAGCCACCAGGGCCAGGGCGAAGAGCACCAGCCAACGGTCGACGGGACGGCGGACGTCGGCAGCCATGTCAGGTGATGGCCAGGTCGCGGCGAGCGGCGGCTTCCAGCTCCACGAGTGCCTGATCCACCCAGCTGGCTTCCTGGGCTTCCACCATGAGGCGCAACTTGGGCTCGGTGCCGGACCATCGAATGACCTGACGAACCCCGTCGCCCCAGCGGGCACCGATGCTGGCCATCGCGATGACCAGGTCCCCGCAATCTTCGATGGCTTTGCGATCCCGTGCCTTGAGGTTGACGAGTCGTTGGGGCCAGGGACGGAAAGTCCAGTCCCAGCGACGACCCTCGGGACGATGGAGCAGGGCGCGCAGGACAGATAACGCCGTGGCAAGGCCATCTCCGCTCGGTCCCACGCGTTTCTGGATGAGATGTCCCGAAGCCTCTGCGGCAAGGTCCCAGGTACGCTTCGCCATCTCGCGGAGGAGGTATTTATCCCCTACCGCGGTCCGGACAAAGGGGATACCCGCCTGATTCAGAGCCTGCGCCAATCCCCCGTTGGTCATGAGGGTGCCCACCACGCCTGGCGGGGGATCTCCGCACGTCACGCGGTCCTGCACCATCAACCAGACCATCTGATCGCCATCGACCACCTGGCCAGCACCATCCACGAGCAGGCAGCGGTCACCATCACCATCAAAGGCAATGCCCAGTTGAGCACCCCGGGCCACCACGGCCTTGGCCAGTGCCTCCAGGTGGGTGGAACCCACCCCCACGTTGATGCTCGCTCCGTCGGCCGGGATGCCCAGCCAGTGGATGTTCCCGCCGCGGAACAGCTCCAGGGCAGCCTCGGCCGTGGCGCCGTGGGCACAATCAATCACCACTCGAAAATCCGTGGGGAGCGTGATGCCTTCGAGATGGGCCAGGTAAGGATGCAGGTCAAGACGGGCAGGTGGGGCCGAGATCGTGGTGGGTTCGATCAGCTCGTCGAAGGCCCATTCGATGGCCTGCTCCTGATCCTCCTCCAATTTTTCACCCAGCTCATTGAAGCCCTTGAGTCCGTTGTCCTCTGGTGGATTGTGGCTGGCAGAAATCATGAGGCCCCAGGTCTTCTCACCCGAGGCAGTCAACTGCTCAACGTTCCAAGCGACCGCCGGTGTTGGAGCCATCCCGAGCACCAGCACTTTCAGCCCCATGCCCACACCCAGGATGAAGGCTTCGGACATGGGGCCCGAACTGGATCGGGGATCCCAGCCGATCACCATCCGCTTGACCCCGGCCTTGCGTGCCACCTGCCCCCAGGCCGCGCCCCAACGGGTGACCTCTTCCAGGGTGAGCGGGGTGTGTAGGGCCACACCCCGAATGCCATCGGTTCCAAAGTAGCTGAGACTCATGACGAAAGGTTACCCGATGGCGTGCGTTCTGAAGACCCTGTAGTCCCACTGCATGGCTTCCGAGTGGGCCTGTGCGGTGAGTCCATCCCGTTGGGCCGGGGCCAGGGTGGGCCATCCGGTCCTTGCGGCCAGAAAGCGTTTGCGTGAAATGCCAATGCAGATACCCGCCGCGGGCCATTCGAGGGCCTGGGGGAGGCGGGGGAGGGCCTGCCAGAGCGCCAGGTCCTCGAGGTAGGTCGTGCCGAATCCGAAGCCCGGATCCAGCAGGAATCGGCCATCCGGAATGCCCGCCCGCCGGAGATCAGCAAGGAGGGTGCGCATTTCACGGATGATCCTGTCAGCACCTCGCGGTTCAGGGTCGTCGTAGGGCGGCATATGGAACCCTTCACCCTGCTGGTGGCTGCGCATGGCAATGAGCCCGCAGGTGGAGGCCTGGGCGAGGTTGAGCATGGCCGGATCCGAAAATCCGGTGACATCATTGATGACCGAGACCCCAGCCGCCAAGCCCCGGGCCGCCACCTCGGCATGGCGGGTGTCCAGGCTGAGGGGAAGCTTGGGCAGGTTTTTTTTTAGGACGGCAAGCACGGGCTGCAACCGACGCCACTCTTCCTCAGAGTCCACCGGGCTGGAGCCAGGGCGTGTGCTTTCGGCGCCGAGGTCAAGCATCCTGGCCCCTGTGCGAACCAGGAGCTCGGCGCGGGCCAGGGCGAGCGTGGGTTCCATGAACAACCCACCATCGCTGAAGGAATCCGGAGTGAGGTTGAGGATCCCGATATACAGGGGCTTGGCCGTGAGCTCAGCCCACATGGGTGCACCACGGGCTGGCGGAGGCGGTCGCGAACTGCGCATTCGAGGCTGTCGGACCGATCAAGAGGTCCAGGAAAAGGGGGCCACCCTTCAAGAGCAGCCCCCATTCAGACATGGTCAAGGTCACGCGGGCTTGAGGGCCGGATTGAGCCCGGGATCCGTGGAGGTGCTTTCCTCCACCGTGGCAGGTGCGGTGGGCGTGGTTCCGGCCTTGGGCGGCGGGAGGGTGCCGCCCTTCATCAGGATCTCGATGTCGTTGCCGTCGAGCGTTTCACGCACGAGAAGGGCTTCGGCAATGGCCACCAGCTGGTCCTTGTGGCTTTCGATGGCGGCCTTGGCCTTCCGGTAGTTCCGCATGACGAACTCGTGCACTTCGGAATCGATCATGCGAGCCGTGTCTTCGGAGATCTCGCGATGCTGCGTGAAATCACGACCAAGGAAGATCTCGTGCTGACCTCCCCCGAAATTGAGCGGACCCAATTTATCGCTCATGCCGTATTCCATGACCATGGACTTGGCCATGTCGGTCGCCTGCTGGATGTCATTCGAGGCGCCCGTGCTCAGCTGGTTGAAGAAGATCTCTTCGGCGATGCGGCCACCCATGGCGATGGCGATGCGGCTTTCCATGTATTCACGGGTGGTGTTGTAGCGATCCTTCAACGGCAGCTGCCAGGTGACGCCCAGGGCCCGACCGCGCGGGATGATGGTCACCTTGTGCAGGGGATCGCTCTGGGGCACCACGGCGGCGACGACCGTGTGGCCGGCCTCGTGGTAGGCGGTGATGCGCTTGTCCTCGTCGGTCATCACGAGGCTACGGCGCTCGGTGCCCATGTAGACCTTGTCCTTGGCATTCTCGAAGTCGGTCATCTCGACCCACTTCTTGTTGCCACGGGCGGCGGTGAGGGCCGCCTCGTTGCAAAGGTTGGCGAGGTCCGCGCCGGCAAAGCCGGGCGTGCCCCGGGCCAGCACTTCCAGGTCCACGTCGGGGCTGAGGGGGATCTTGTCGTTGGTGTGGACTTTGAGAATTTCAAAGCGGCCCTTCACGTCGGGGCGGTCCACGACCACGCGACGGTCGAAGCGACCGGGGCGGAGCAGGGCGGGGTCCAGGACATCGGGGCGGTTGGTGGCGGCGACGAGGATGACGCCCTCGTTGCCTTCGAAGCCGTCCATCTCGACCAGCAGCTGGTTCAGGGTCTGTTCCCGTTCATCGTGGCCACCGCCCAACCCAGCACCGCGATGGCGGCCCACCGCGTCGATTTCATCGATGAAGACGATGCAGGGGGCGCTCTTTTTGGCCTGCTCAAAGAGGTCGCGCACACGGCTGGCGCCCACGCCCACGAACATCTCGACGAAGTCGGACCCTGAGATGGAAAAGAACTGCACCTTGGCCTCGCCGGCGATGGCACGGGCGAGCAGGGTCTTGCCGGTCCCCGGAGGGCCCATCAACAGCACGCCCTTGGGGATCTTGCCACCCAGCTTCAGGAACTTGGCGGGGTCCTTCAGGAATTCGACGATCTCCTTCAGTTCTTCCTTGGCCTCGTCACAACCCGCGACATCCGCAAAGGTCGTGCGTTTCGCGCTGGTGGAAAGCCCCTTGGCCCGGGCCTTTCCGAAACTCATGGCCTTGTTGCCGCCCATCTGGGCCTGCCGCATGAAGACGAACCAGAGCACCACAAACACGAGCAGTGGCGCCCAGAACATAAGGACATAGGCGAAGTTGTTTTCACTGGGCTTGGCGGCCCTGAATTCCTCGATCTGCCCCTCGGTCTTCCAGCTGAGGATGACCTTGCCCAGATCCTGCATGGGCGGGGCCACGGTGCGGAACTTCTCGATGACTTCGCCGGTCTTGGCATTCTTCTCGGGCTGCTTGTAGGTGCCTTCGACATCAAAGCCCGACAGTGTCACAGACTTGTATTTCCCCCCCACACCCTCGGTGTAAAAGGTTGAAAAGGGGACTTCGATCTGGCGGTTGTTCTGGGGGATCTGGCGGAAGGCCAGCACCAAGAGGGCAATGATGCCCAGCCAGACCAGCACGCTTTTCATCATGGAATTCAAAGGGTCACTCCTTGGGGCCGAAGCCCAGGTGGCCCTCCAGTTTACTAGGTCCGGGAAGGCAGCGGTCCTTGTCTTAGATGCAGATACCCACCGGCAGGTTCAGGGTTTAGGTGGAAATTCCCCCAGGATGAGGGTTTCCGCCCATGCGCGAGGCGCTCCACCAGCCAGGGAGCCAGGTTTCGCAGCAGATCGGACTCCCGGGGCCAATCCAGCCGACGGAAGGCTGCTTCCAGCGTCCACCTCAGGTGGACCTCGGTCCAAGTCTCCCGTTTGAAGGCGATGCTTTCATCATCGATGAACCAGCGCGAACCCTCCCAGCCGGCGACGAGCGCCCGGGCCAGCTGCTCAGCCTCTTCAGCCTGGAGGTGGGTTTCGAACAGGTGACGATCCAGCTCCGGGGCCTCCTCCCGCATCCCTTTGAGAAGGGACCGCCAGCGGTTGCGTGGGGTGAAGGGCTCGGCGTTGCTGGCGTCCTCCCTCCAGGGAATGTGGCGCGAGGCAAGGTAGCTCCTCAGTTTGTCGCGTCGGATTTCGGCCAAGGGGGACCAGCGCAGGTCTTGCCGCGGGGCGAGTGGATGCAGACAGCCCAGTCCACCGCCTCGGGCGAGTCGCAGGAAGACCGTCTCGGTGTGATCGTCCAGCGTATGGCCCGTGGCCACCACCGTGGCCCGGCTTTGCTGGGCTTCCTGGTGGAGCCAGTCCCAGCGCAGTTCCCGCGCGGCCATCTCCAGGCCGATGCTGCGATCCTTGGCGTGGGCCCTGACCCCAAGAGAGGCCTCCGCCAGATCCAGGTCGAGGGCTCGGCAGAGCTGGCGCACGAAGTCCGCATCTTCTGGTGATTCAGAGCGCAGCCCGTGATCCGCATGGGCCACGAGCAGGTCCAGCCCCAGGCTCTTGCGGAGCGTCCAGAGCAGCAGCAGCAGCGCCACGGAATCGCCGCCCCCGGAACAGGCCACCAGCACCCGGCCACTCACGCCATCGCCACGGCGCTGAATCTGGGCGAGGAGGTCGGATTCGAAGCGGTTCACGCAGGGGCGTCCAGGCGGGCCAACAGGTGGATCAGGGACCTGGGCGTGGGGCGGTCGCACCAGAGGCCCTCGGCCCAGTCGCACAGGCGGAGCGAACCCCAGTGCATGGCCCGCCCTTCCACGCCGCGGCGGAAGGCGGGGTGTGCGATGCGCGTGGGCGGCTGCGAGGGATCCTGAGCGAACTGGCTGCCGAAGGCATCGAAGGCGGCCATGCGTCTTTCCCAAACGGCGCTCACATCCACCAGCAGGTCTGGAGGGCCTGGGTTCTCACCACCCACCCAGGCCACCGCCTCGGGGCGCCATGGCGCGTGCTCGCAGGGATACTGCTTCAACCCGGCATAGTAGGCGGCTTCTCGAGCCAGACGATGGGCGCGCCGATGGTCTGGATGGCGGTCATCGGGTGGGGGAATGATCATCACGCGGGGGCGGAGTCGGCGAATCTCGGCCATCAGACGCAGGCGGTAGGGCTCTTCTTCCGTGAACCGGCCGTCCGGGAAGTCCAGGACGAGGCGCGGTACCCCAAGGATTCGAGCGGCTTCCTGGGCTTCCACGCGGCGGGTCTCTGCGGTGCCACGGGTACCGAGATCACCACTGGTGAGGTCGAGGATGGCGGCCTTCAGGCCCCGGTCCGAGGCCAAGGCAAGGATGCCGCCCACATGAACCTCCACA
>JANYAZ010000253.1 GCA_025361045.1 Geothrix sp.
CCGTGAGCATATCGAGCAGGGCCATGTCCTCGGGCATGGCACCGATCTGCCGCTTCACTCCGAGGGGATCGGCGTCGAGGTCCAGCCCCAGAATGCGGATGTGGCCTGAGGTGGGTTTCAATAGCCCCGTCACCATCTTCAAGGTGGTGGACTTTCCAGCGCCATTGCGACCCAACAAACCCAGGAAGGCACCAGGTTCAAGGCTGAGGCTCAGGTCGTCCACGGCGGTCTTGTCGCCGAAGCGCGTGGTGAGGGAGTCGAGTTCCAGGGCGAGCATCCCAGGATGCTAACAGCGGCCTTCCACGGCATCCCGCATCGGCTTCACCGGGCCCGATGCAGTCGCCTATTCTGGGAGCCTGGAGGACGACATGGACCTGGGCATTCGCGGGAAGGTGGCCATGGTGGCGGCGGGCAGCAAGGGACTTGGCCGGGCGGCGGCCCTGGCCCTGGCGGCCGAAGGCTGCGCGGTGTCCATCTGCGGCCGGGGGGCCGAGGCGCTGGCCTCCACCAAGGCTGAGCTGGAAGCCCTGGGCGTTTCGGCCTTCACCGCCTCGGTCGATGTCTCCAAGGCCGAGGACCTGGCGCGCTGGCACGCAGCCACGGTGGCGGCCCTGGGCCCGGTGGACATCCTCATCACCAACACGGGCGGCCCCAAGGCCGCGACCTTCGACCACCTCAGCGACGGGGACTGGACCTCGGGAGTGGACTCCACCCTGCTGAACGTGGTGCGCATGACCCGCTCGGTGCTGCCGGCCATGAAGGCGCGGAAGTGGGGCCGCATCGTCCACATCACGAGCCTGGTGGCCAAGCAGCCCTACCCCCTGCTCACCATCAGCTCGACCCTGCGGGCCGGGCTGTCCGGCCTCACCCGCACCCTGGCCATGGAAACCGCCCGGGACGGCGTCACGGTGAACGCCCTGCTTCCCGGCCACGTGATGACCGACCGCCAGCTCCACCTGGCGGAGGTGAAATCCAAATCGGAAGGCATCACCGTGACCGAGCACTTCGCCCGCCAAGCCGCGGCCATTCCCGCGGGCCGCATCGGGAAACCCGAGGAGGTCGGCGCCGTCATCGCCTTCCTGTGCAGCGCCCCAGCAAGCTACGTCACGGGCCAGAGCCTGCTGGTGGATGGCGGTCTCGTGCAAGGCACGTTCTGAGGACACACCCCCCACGAAAAAGCCGGCCCGAAGGCCGGCCTAGCTGAGATCGGAACGATCTCAGCGATGGAACGATCTCAGCGCTTGAACGAACTGACCGTCTGGAAGTAGTGCGCGAAGGCCGCGATTCCGCCGCCGGCCTGCTCCCAGTCGTAGTTTTCGTTGGGCGCGTGGTAGCCGTGGCTGGGGAGACTTAGCCCGAGGAAGAAGACTTCGCAGCCCAGGATGTCCTCCATGGTCTTCACGGCGCCGATGCTGCCGCCCTCGCGGGTGAAGGAGCAGGGGGCGTTGAAGGCGAACTGGTAGGCATCCTTGATGGCTTCGGCGTAGGGCCCGGTGACGTGGCCCTTGAAGGGGGCCAGGCCGTGCTCTTCGTGGAACTGCACATCGGGGAAGTGCTCGTTCACGAAGGCGCGGATGCGGCCGATGGTCTTGGCCTCATCCATGTCCGGCACCAGCCGGCAGCTCATCTTGACCTCGGCCCGGGGCGGCACGGCGCTCTTGATGCCGGGGCCTGTATAACCGCCGACCACACCGTGCACTTCCATGGTGGGCCGGCCCCACACGCGCTTCATGACCTTCATGGGATCCTCGGTGCGCATGCCCGTGATCATGTGGTCCTTCTTGAAGGTCTCCACGCTGAAGCCCGCGCGGGCCCACTCTTCCAGCTCCTGCTTGGAGGGCTTCACCACCTCGTCGTAGAAGCCGGGGACCTTCACCTTGCCGGTTTCGCCGTCCATCATGGCGGCGACCACCTTGATCAGCTCCGCCAGGGGGTTGCGCGCCGCGCCGCCCACCACGCCGCTGTGCAGGTCGTGATCGGCGGTCTCCAGCGTCAGGCGGAAACCCTTGAGGCCGCGCAGACCCGCGGGGGTGCTGGGCTTGCCGCGGGTGATCCAGACCGTGTCGCTCACCACGATGGCATCGGTCTTGACGCGGGCCTTGTGGCGGTTCAGGCCGCCTTCGAAGCTGGGCGAGCCGATCTCCTCCTCGGTCTCCCACAGGAAGTGGATGTTGAGGGGCACACCGGCGCGCCGCGCCGCCAGGGCGCCGAAGAGGGCCGTCACCGCGGGGCCCTTGTCGTCCGTGCTGCCCCGGCCCCGGTAGGTGTCGCCTTCCACCACGAAGCTGAAGGGCTCCGCCGTCCACTCGGGCTCGTTGGCGGGCTGCACGTCCATGTGGTTGTAGACGGTGATGGTGGGCAGGCTGGGATCCTCGCCGAACCAGCCGTGGATGAGCGGGTTGCCGCTGGTCTCCAGGATCTCGGCCTTGCCGCCGTGCCGC
>JANYAZ010000263.1 GCA_025361045.1 Geothrix sp.
CTAGTGCACCTCGCCTGAAACACCTGGATCAAGGTAGAGATGGCGAGGCGCACTCCCATCGGGGCAAGGCCCCTCTGGCGCCCCAACGCGCGGACGCGCTGGGGCCGTCACCCCGCTGGGGACACTGCCGTGCCCCCAGACCCCCGCCACGTGGTGCCCATGAATGGCCCAAATGATCCAGCTATTTCGCGCGGGCACCACTAGCCGCCCTGACCTGCGTTAGACCCTGGACAAGGCTGGACGGCGGCATGCCATGCTTCTGGGATGCGAAAGGCCCTTGGTTCCACCTTGATATTCATGGCTCTGGTTGTCCTGGCCGGCGCGTGCAACCGGCAGGCGCAGGGCCCGCTTCCCCAAATCCGTGGTGCAGTCGCGGTTGAACCGCAGGCGATCAGATGCACCCTGGTGTTTCTGGGCGATAGCCTGACGGCTGGCCAGGGGCTCGCCAAAGAGCAGGCCTATCCGGCCCTGATTGAAGCCCGTCTGGCGGCGGAAGGACGACCCTGGAGGGTCATCAACGCGGGCATCAGTGGCGATACCACGGCCGGTGGGGTCGCCCGCCTCGACTGGATCTACAAGCAGAAGATGGATGTGCTGTTCGTCTGCCTCGGGGCCAACGATGGCCTGCGGGGCATCCCCGTGGTGGAAACCGAACGGAACCTCCGGGCCATCCTGGCTCGCGCCAAAAAGGAGGGAACGCAGGTGGTGCTCGCCGGCATCCAACTCCCAGAGAACTACGGCAAGGACTACCGGACCGCGGTTTCTCGGATCTTTCCCCGCCTGGCCAAGGAGTATCAGGTCCCCCTGCTTCCATTCCTCCTCGAAGGCGTCGCCATGGATCCCCGACTCAACCAGCCCGATGGCATCCACCCGAATGCCGAAGGTGCGCGTCGGGTGGCGGATCACGTCTGGAGCGCTTTGGATCCCGTTCTCCGCACCCACTCACACTGAATGCCCCGCAGTGTTGACCTTTTCAGGGTACCGCCCTGCCCCCTGGTGACTGCATGACCGAACCCAAATCAAAACCCAAGGTAGACACGGCCCGCGCCTGGCGGGAAGCCCGGGCGCTCCTGCGCCAGCATCGGGGGTCTCTGGCCCTGGGCCTGTTCCTTATGCTCATCAGTCGCCTCGCCGGACTGGTGCTGCCCGCCAGCACGAAATACCTGATCGACGAGGTCATCGGGAAGCACAACGGTCACCTCCTGTTGCCCCTGGCCCTGGGCGCGGGAGCCGCCACCCTGCTGCAGGCGATCACCAGCTACGCCAATTCCCAGGTGGTCAGCGTGGCCGCCCAGCGGGCCATCATGGCCATGCGGCAGCGGGTGCAGGACCATATTCTGCGCCTGCCCATCCGCTACTTCGACAGCACCAAGAGCGGCGTGGTGATCTCCCGCGTCATGAACGATGCCGAGGGCGTCCGCAACCTGGTGGGCACGGGCATCATCCAGTTGGTGGGCGGCGTGCTCACGGCCACGATTTCCCTGGTCGTACTGTTCTGGCTGAACTGGAAGCTCACCCTGGCCACGGTCCTCTTCCTGTCCGCCTTTGGCGGCGCCATGGCGCTGGCCTTCCGCAAGCTGCGTCCCCTGTTTCGCAAGCGCAGCGAGATTACGGCGGATATCACCGGGCGCCTCACCGAATCCGTGGGTGGCATCCGCATCCTGAAGATCTACGTGGCCGAAGATCGAGAACGGAAAATCTTCGCAGAAGGTACCGAGCGCCTCTTCAAGAACATCGCCGGGACCCTGACGGGCACCAGTGCCATCACTGCCTTCGGCACAGCCATCGTCGGTGCCCTGGGCGTCCTGATCATGATCATCGGCGGTCGGGCCATCCTGGCCGGGGCCATGACGCTGGGTGACCTCATCATGTATACGTTCTTCGTGGGTCTGATGGCGGCCCCCGTGGTGCAGATCGCCAACATCGGCACCCAGGTCAGCGAGGCCTTTGCGGGCCTGGATCGCGTCCGGGAGATCCTCGACATGCCCACCGAGGATCAGGAAGATGCCAGCCGTGAAGCCCTGCCCACCGTGCAAGGTTCCGTGGCCTTCCGCGATGTCCACTTCGCCTATGAGGAAGGCAGCCCCGTCCTCAAGGGCATCTCCTTTGAGGTGCCCTCGGGCAGCACCGTGGCCCTGGTGGGTTCCAGCGGCTCGGGCAAGAGCACCATCATCTCCCTCGTCATGGCCTTCAACCACCCCCAGCAGGGGCAGGTGCTCGTGGATGGCAAGAACATCGAGACACTGAGGCTACGGGAGTACCGCGCCAAGCTGGGCGTGGTCATGCAGGACAACTTTCTGTTTGATGGCACCGTGGCTGACAACATCGGCTTCGCCAAACCCGGCGCCACCCGCGAAGAGGTCGAGGCCGTGGGCCGCATCGCCCATGTCCACGAGTTCGTGGACCGTTTCGAGCTGGGCTACGACACCGTGGTGGGCGAGCGCGGCGTGAAGTTGTCCGGTGGCCAGCGCCAGCGCGTGGCCATCGCCCGCGCCATCCTGGCGGATCCGCGCATCCTCCTGCTCGACGAAGCTACCTCGAGCCTCGACAGCGAAAGCGAGGCCATGATCCGGGACGGCCTGCGGCGGTTGCGGGCCGGGCGCACCACCTTCGTTATCGCGCATCGCCTCAGCACCATCGAGAGCGCCGACCAGATCCTGGTGGTCGAGCATGGCGAAATCGTGGAGCGGGGCACGCACGGGGAACTCCTCGCCTTGAATGGCCGCTACAAGCAGCTCCACGACCGCCAGCATGGGGTGGAGATGGACCAGTTCATCAATCCAGGGGAAGACTTCACGACGCCTGCCGTCTGACGGCTGGACTTCCCACCCATCAGTCACTTCGGCCAGGAACCAGGCTGCGACCAGCCTTGTCAGGCTTTGTGATCCAGCAACTCCTCCTGGATGAACCTGGCCACCCGCTGCGCAGCTTCCGACCCTGCCTCGTCCCCCATCAGCTGTCTGGAGCGCTGGACCTTCTGGGCAATGGCGATGCAGGCTTCGGCCGTCGCCTTCTCGATCACCTTCACGGGTAATTTGGTGCGCGCATTGCCGGGCGGCATGGCTTCTCCAGAATCAGAT
>JANYAZ010000014.1 GCA_025361045.1 Geothrix sp.
AGCAGGAATTGGGGGACACGGTCGAGCTTGTAGGTGCGATGGCTGAAGTAGCGGTGGTAGCCCGCCGTCACGGCAAACATCCGGATGAGGTAGAGCGCCCCGCAGAGCGCCACCAGTTTCCAGGAGAAGGCCAGCCAGATCCCGGCCAGACAGGCCAGATGCAGCAGGACGAAGGAAACCGAAACAACCGTCATCGAGAAGGGCTTGCGCATGCAGCATCCCGCAATAAGAGCTTTCAGAATAGCCCAGGACTGGGGGGCTGGTTCGCGGTGTTCAGAAATTCACCCACCGGTCACAGGCCCCTCCAAGACAGACCTCGGGGGACGGCCATCAGTTTCCGGGGTCGCGCATGAGAATTCCGGAGTGGTCCACCCGGGAGGCGTCCACATCCATTCGCGTGTCCTGGATGGCCGAACCATTCACCCTGGAAATCGCATCCAGCGTGGCCATGGTTGGTGAGGTTGATTCCTCGCTGGAATTCCCGTCGTACCACTTGAATGAGTAGACGGAAATCATGGTCATGGCTGTTCCTCTGACCTGAAGGATACCGCCTCATGTCAAAGACGGCGTGTCTTGGCCCGCCAGCTCAATGAACGTTCCAGCCCCCGCGGATATCGGGGAGAGCTTCGTGGCACCCAGGGCTCGGGGGAATCTGCCCTTCCAACGCCTTCCCGAAAAACAAAACCCCCGCCTCGTGGTCTGCGGGGGTTTTCTTTTGGTGTACCCGACTGGGGTCGAACCAGCGACCTTTGGCTTCGGAGGCCAACGCTCTATCCAACTGAGCTACGGGTACTACAGCCCTTCATCATGGCTTCGATCTGGCTTCGGTTCAAGGTCAGACCCTGCGGCCAACCCTCTGCGCCTGACGGACAGCGCCTCTGGCGACCCTTGGCTTCGGAGACCAACGCTCTTCAGCCAGGTCCCCCCACCATTCTCCGCCGCACGGTCCCGTTGGTTTCGGCGAAGTAGCGGCGCACGCCGAGGGTGAGGGCCTCGGCGACCTTGGCCCGGAAGGCAGCGTCCTTCAGCTTTTCTTCTTCTTTGGGATTGGAGATGAAGGCCACTTCGACCAGGACGGCCGGCATGGCGGCCCCGCGCAGCACGATGAAGGGCGCCTGCTTGACGCCTCGTTCCTTGATCCCGGCCAGACGGTTGAGCTGCCCCTGGATGGCCACGGCCAGGCGCTCGGAATCCTGCAGGAAGGCCTTCTGGGCCAGGTCATCCAGGATGCTGGCCACCACGCTGTCGGGGCTGCCGGGGGCCACTCCAGCCCCGGCATTCTCCACCGCCACCACGTCCTCGTCGTCCCCCTTGCCCAGGCTCAGGAAGAACACCTCGGACCCCCGGGCGGCCTTGGCCCGGGCCGCATTCAGGTGGAGGCTGATGAACAGGTCGGCCCCCTGGGCGTTGGCGGCCTGGGCGCGATCCCAGAGTGGGATGAAGGTGTCGTCGTCGCGGGTGAAGACCGCCTCGAACCCAGCGGCCTGGAGCTTGAGGCCCACGGCCTTGGCGATCTCCAACGCGGCGACTTTCTCCTTCAGCCCCCTGGGACCCTTCGCACCGCCATCGTCCCCACCATGCCCGGGGTCCACCATGACCCTGAGCCGCAGTGGCTGGGCGATGGGTTTGGGAGTCTGGCCCCAAGCCAGTAGGCTGAAGGTGGCAAACAGGACGTTCGGGAGTCGGATCATGGCCCAGTCGGTGAAAGGCATGCGGGATCTCTTCGGGGCGGAGCTGCGTTGGTTCCAGCATATCGAGGAAACTGCGCACCGCGTGTTCCAACGCCACGGCTATGGCGAGATTCGCACGCCGATCCTGGAAGAGCTGGAGGTCTTCAAGCGCAGCGTGGGCGAAAGCTCCGACATTGTGAACAAGGAGATGTACCAGTTCACGGACAAGGGCGGCCGCGAGGTGGTGATGCGCCCCGAAAACACCGCCGGCGTGGTGCGGGCCGCCATTCAGCACAAGCTCCTGACCTCCAACGACCCGGTCCTGTTTTATTACATCGGCCAGCAGTTCCGCTACGAGCGCATGCAGGCGGGCCGCTACCGCCAGTTCTGGCAGATCGGCGCAGAGAGCTTCGGCGTGGCGACGCCCGAGAGCGAGGCCGAGAGCCTGCTCATGCTCTACAGCTTCCTGCAGGAACTGGGGCTGAAGCAGCTGCGCTTCTCCATCAACAGCGTGGGCACGCCGGCATCACGGCCGGCCTTCCATGCGGCCTTCCGGGCCTTCTTCGCCGAGCGGGCCGACCGATTCTGCGAGGACTGCCACCGGCGCATCGAGTCCAATCCGCTGCGCGTACTGGACTGCAAGAACGAGCGCTGCCAGGCGGCCCTCGAGGGCCATCCGGTCATCACCGATCACCTGGACGAGGCCTCCGCGCAGCACCATGCGCGGCTCAAAGCCCTGCTCACGGATCTGAGCATCCCCTTCGAGGAGAATCCCCGGCTGGTGCGCGGCCTGGATTACTACACCCGCACGGCTTTCGAACTGCTTAGCTCCGACCTCGGGGCGCAGAGTGCCCTGCTCGGCGGTGGTCGCTACGATGGCCTGACGAAACACCTGGGCGGCCCGGAAGTACCGGCCTTCGGCTGGGCCATCGGCCTGGACCGGCTGGCCATGGTGCTCCAGCAGATCCACGGCGAGGCCTCCTTCACCCCTCCCGCCCTCCTCATCCCCCTGGGCGACCGGGCCGCCACGGCAGCCCTCAAGCTGGCGCGCCAGCTCTGGGATGCGGGCGTGGCCCTGCAGCTCGAAACCCGGGGCGGCGCCCTCAAGAAGGCCATGGCCAGCGCCAACCGCCTGGGCATCCAGACCGTCCTCATCCTCGGCGAGGGCGAACTGGATGGCGGCACCGTCACCGTGAAGCACATGGCCACGGGCGAGCAGGAGAGCTGGCCCCTGGGTGAAATGGCCTCGAAGCTGGCCTCCCACTAGGGTCCTATCACCGGGCGGCGTCCTGAACCGTTTTTCATTCATTCAATCGCCCGCGAAGCCATCGGGCGTTGGCCCGATGGCCGTGGCACCAGGGGGTGGGCCCTTGGCCTCCCGAGGGTCTGTTCCCCGGAAGGAACCTGGCGATTCCCAACGGTATTCCTGGCCCCGCCGGGAAAAAGATCCATAATTCATAAAAATTGTTTCTTTGCCGGAAATCAACCATTATCGTGCTGTTCATCCTTGCCACTCAAGGGGCCCCGGCTAACTTCAACTTCACCAACCCCAACCAAACTGGAGCGCCCATGTCGCTGCCAAAGATCCTCCTCCTCGCCTGCCTGGTTCTGACCTCCGCCTGGGCCCAGGCCGTGCCTGCACCCCAGCGACCCGTCAAGCTTGTCCAGCAGCATGCGGACCGCCAGGCGCAGTCCAGCCACTTGCGCGCCCTTGGCTTCAAGGCCCGCGGCGGAGTCGATAAGGCGACCACGGACCGGGACGGAATGGAGAATCGCTCCTTCCCCCACTTTGCTTCCTCGTTCAGCGTCGGCGGCACGGCCTACCCTTTCACCATGGTGGGATATGCCCCCAAGTCGGGACGCGCGGCCTCGCTCAAGTCGGTGATCGTGCCGCTGCGCATGAACTTCAACTATTTCGGCGCCAACTTTGACGTGAGCCACAGCTTCGAGCCCGCTCCGGCGGTGGCCAACATCGTGGGTTCGCCCATGTATGTTCCAGCCCAGTTCCCCAACGGCTTCGGCCAGTTCGGTGACCAGATGCAACGGGCCGCGTTCTGGAATCGCATGGACCCTGACCACAACTGGCATGTGCGGATGGCCGCACCGGTCGTGGCCAAGGTGGTGGACATCTACGTAACGCCCGAAACCGGTTCTCTCTTCCAGGATGTGGACGGCAACTTCTACGGGGATGTGCTGATCGATTTCCTGGACGCCCAGGCTCAGACCATTCTCCAGTTCCTCAACCTCGATGCCGACACCCTGCCGATCTTCGTCACCGATGGCGTCACCGCTGAGGCTTTGGGCTACCACACGGCCTACCCAATCACTGGAAACCAGTTGCAGAGCTACATCTTCACGTCCTGGCTTGATCCCGCCCTCGTCAGCCCGCTCTTCGCCGATGTGAGCACCTTCAACCACGAGCTGGCGGAGTGGCTCAACGATCCCTTCGTCAACAACCTCACGCCCGTGTGGGCCTATCCGCCCCAGAACGATCCCGCCACGGCCTGCTCGGGGAATCCCTTCCTCGAAGTGGGGGATCCGCAGGGGAACGGCCCCACTTATGCCGACTTCCCGACGGCCCTGGTAACCCTGCATGGCGTCACCTACCATCTGCAGCAGGTGGTGCTCTGGCAGTGGTTCGCGGATGAGGTGCCCTCCAGTGCCTTCGGTGGCTGGTACACCTTCCCGCTGCCCAACTCGCTCAAGGCTCCGGCCGTCTATTGCCAATAGGAAGGCTTGTAACAGCTAACATTAAAAACAAATACGGGGACTCTCGCCAAATCCCGACCAATGCGGTAGACTATCTTCTTCGTGATCGCAGGCGACCCCCGGTCTCCGCCGCTTCTCAGTCCGAAATTCCCTTTCTTGCCCTGACCGGGCCCCCGGAAATTCTTTCCGCGAGCGGGCCTTCTTAGGAGTAAGTCATGTCGTTCGAATCCCTCGGGCTGCTGCCCGAGCTCCTGCGCGCCGTACGCGAGCAGGGCTACGAACACCCCACCCCCATCCAGGTCCAGGCCATTCCCCTGGTGCTGGAAGGCCGCGACCTCATGGGTCGCGCCCAGACCGGCACCGGCAAGACCGCCGGCTTCACCCTGCCGATGCTGCAGCGGCTGGCGCCCCACGCCAGCACTTCGGCCTCACCCGCGCGGCACCCGATCCGCGCCCTCATCCTCACGCCCACCCGCGAGCTGGCCATGCAGGTGGAGGAGAGCGTCCGCACCTACGGCAAGTACATCCCCCTGCGGACCACCACCATTTTTGGCGGCGTGAACATCAACCCCCAGACCAAGGCTCTGCGCGCTGGCGTCGAGATCGTCGTCGCCACGCCCGGTCGCCTGCTGGACCACCAGGGCCAGGGGAACCTGAACTTCAGCCAGCTCGACATCCTGGTGCTGGATGAGGCCGACCGCATGCTCGACATGGGCTTCATCCGCGACATCCAGAAGATCCTCGCCCTGCTGCCCGCCAAGCGCCAGACCCTGCTCTTCTCGGCCACCTTCACGGATGAGATCAAGCAGCTGGCCTCCAAGTTCCTGAAGATGCCTGCCACCGTCCAGATCACGCCCCAGAACACCGCGGCTGAGCTGGTCCGCCAGGTGGTCCACCCCGTGGACCGCGAGCGCAAGCGCGCCCTGCTCTCACACATCATCACTTCCCGCAAGCTGCAGCAGGTGCTGGTTTTCACCCGCACCAAGCACGGCGCCAACCGCCTGTCCGAGCAGCTCGACAAGGACGGCATCAGCTCCATGGCCATCCACGGCAACAAGAGTCAGCCCCAGCGCATCAAGGCGCTCGAAGACTTCAAGAAGGGCGCAGTCCGCGTCCTGGTGGCCACGGACATCGCCGCCCGGGGCCTGGACATCGACATGCTCCCCCACGTGGTGAACTTCGAGTTGCCCCATGTGGCCGAGGACTACATCCACCGCATCGGCCGTACCGGTCGCGCCGGCACCGAAGGCGAGGCTCTGTCCCTGGTCTGCGTGGACGAGCAATCCCTGCTGCGGGACATCGAGAAGCTGCTCCGCAAGGACCTCCCCAAGGATGTCATCACCGGCTACGCTCCGGATCCCAGCATCCCCGCCGAACCCATCTCGACCGGACGGCAGGGTGGTGGTGGCCGGAGTCGCGGACCCGCTCGTCCCCCACGCGCCGGCTCCGGCGCCGCACCTCGCGCTGAGCGGGGCCGGCATCCCTCCAGGCCTGGCGCCCGGGGCAAGTAACCCGGATCTTGCATACCCCTTGACACGAGGCTTGCCCGGCTCCAGAATCTTGTTTATGCAAGAACCCATGCCCGACACCCTCACCCAGGCCGGTCTCGGCACCTTGGCCGCGGCTGTGCGACGGCGACTGAAGCATGTGGTGGGGGCCCGTCTGGAGCCCTACGACCTCAGCATCCAGCAATTCTGGGTCATCCTGGTGCTGCTGGAAGGGGGTCCCTCCTCCCTGCACCCTCTGGCCCAGCAGGTGTGGATGGACGACCCGACCGCCAGTCGGGTGGTCAAGGCCATGGTGGGTCGGGGCCTGTTGCGCACCCAGCCAGATCCCAAGCATGGCCGGCGCATCCTCATCAGCCTCACACCCAGCGCTGTCCCCTTGGCCCGGGAACTGCAATTCCTGGCCACGGAAATCAAGACCGGCCTGGTCTCGGGTCTCGAACAAGAACAGCAGGCGGCCCTGCGCCAGGGGCTGATCGCCATGATCACCAACCTGGATGAGATGCTTGTCGAGATCCCATCGACCAGTCCTGGCGATGAAGCTGTCGCCGCGTCCTGAACCGGTCAGGGCTTTTGAGTCGTTCTTTCCCCTGCCCAGCCACGGAGGTGTTATGCGTGTCCTGATCGCCCTCTGCCTCGCCCTCCTGGTGAGTGCGACCGCACCGCTGGCTGCCCATGCCAAGCATCGGGTCGCACCAACGGAAACGCCCAGGATCCACAAAGTGGAAAAGGTGGCTGAGAACGTCTACTGCATCTTCGGCCAGGGCGGAAACATCGGCCTGATCGTCACCACGAAGCACGCGGTGCTCATCGATGACCAGTTCGAGCGGCTGGTGCCCGGTCTGCTCGACGCCGTTCGCACCCTCACCGACAAGCCCATCAAGTACCTCATCAACACCCATGGCCACCCGGATCACGTGGGGGGCAACGTGGTGCTGGAGAAACAGGTGTCGGCGATCATCGCCCACACCAATGTCCGCCGGCGGATGGTGACAGAACAGGCCAAGCTCGACCCCGCCAAGCGGGGTGGGCTGCCTGAACTGGCCCTGGGCTCCGAGGACACCAAGGAGCGGGCCCGCCTGAACCTCCACCTGGATGACGCGGAGATCCACCTGCTGCACCTGGGGCCCGGCCACACGGATGGCGATGTCATCGTGGGCATCCCGTCGGTGCTCGTGATGCACATGGGCGACCTCTTCTTCCTGGGCATGCTCCCCTACATCGATGTGGAGAGCGGCGGCAGCTTCGATGGCCTCACCGCCCAGATCTCGTCGGTGGCCTCCTGGCTGCCCGATGGCGCCCGCATCATCCCCGGCCACGGGCCCGTCTGCGGCAAGAAGGAGTTGCTTCGCTACCGGGACTTCCTCCAGGCTGTGCAGGCTCACGTGAAGGCCAACCCCGCCAAGGACGCCGCCACACTGGCCGCATCCTTCGACCAGGCCGCCTGGCCGGAGTGGAAACCCCGCCCCGACTTCGTCACCTGGGAAACCCTCTTCTCCGTGGCCTCGGGCAAAGGCCCCGGCCGCGTTGCCCGCCCCTGAACCCTCCCCGACCGACTGCCTGGAACCCCCATGGACACGCTTGAATCCGCCGTCACCGGCCAGCCCTCACATCGTCCGGCCTTCCTCCGCGGCTGGCGCCCCTGGGTCATCGGCGGCGCCATCT
Source organism: Geothrix sp. (assembly GCA_025361045.1). Classification (GTDB taxonomy): domain Bacteria; phylum Acidobacteriota; class Holophagae; order Holophagales; family Holophagaceae; genus Geothrix. Next base: position 7,550 of record JANYAZ010000014.1, read on the forward strand.
TGCTGTTCGGATGGTTTTTGTTTGCCCGCAACGGGAAGAAGGAGCCTGCCGCCAATCCCGCAGGAAGGCCCGTCCCCGTGGCGGTGGCCCAGGCCCGCAAGGGCGACATGGCGGTCCACCTCTCGGGCTTGGGCACCGTCACGGCCCTGAACAGCGTCACGGTGAAAAGCCGGGTGGACGGTCAGCTGGTTCGCATCGCCTTCACGGAAGGACAGATGGTGCGAGAGGGCGACCTCCTGGCCGAGATTGATCCCCGCCCTTTCAAGGTCCAGCTCATGCAGGCTGAAGGCCAGTTCGCCAAAGACCAGGCTGCCAGCCTGAACGCCCTGGCCGACCTGAAGCGCTTGCAGGGCCTCGTGCAGCAGGGCATCATCTCCCGCCAGCAGCTGGATACCCAGACCAGTGCTGTGGCCCAGTTCGATGCGGCCCTCAAGTCTGATCAGGCCCAGATCGAAAGCGCCAAGCTCAACCTCGTCTACAGCCGCATCACCGCGCCCATCGCTGGCCGGGTCGGCCTTCGCCTGGTGGACGCCGGCAACATGGTGCGCGCCACGGATCCCAACGGGCTTGCCACCATCGCGCCGATCCAACCCATCAACGTCGTGTTCGCCGTCCCGGCCGACAACATCCAGCAGGTGCTGAGCCGGACCGCCAAGGGCGGCAAGTTGCCCGTCGAAGCCTGGGACCGGGATCTCAAGACGCGCCTCGCCACGGGAGCCCTGGCCGCCATCGACAACCAGGTGGACACCGCCACCGGGACCGTGCGGCTCAAGGCCCTCTTCTCCAACGCGGACCGCGCTCTTTTCCCCAACCAATTCGTGAACGCCCAGCTGCTGGTCGACACCCTCCAGGGAGTCGTGATCATCCCGACGGCCGCCATCCAGCGCGGGCCTCAGGGCTCCTTCGTCTATATGGTGAAGGCCGACAGCACCGTGGACCTGCGCATCATCGAGCCTCGGGCCACGGACGGCGATGCAACCGCCGTGAGCAAGGGGTTGTCCGGTGGCGAGATCGTCGTTACGGATGGCCTTGAGAAGCTGCGCCCCGGCAGCAAGGTCGCCCTGCCCAAGGCGCCCGGTGCGAAGAGCTGAGCCGATGCTATCCCTCAAGAAATGGCTGGTCACAGAAGACACGGAATTCCACGGAAGACACGGAAGGTGCCGTGGCCCTCGCCGCGCGGGCCCGCCGAAGGCGGCTTCCGGCTTGGCCGGAAGTGATCCCGGGGGCGCCTGGATCGCGTCCCAAGAAGCGCGGCTCAGGCGCCCCCGGGATGCAGCCCGTGCTTTTGGAGCGAACGCCCCCGACTTTTTCCGTGTCTTCCAGTTCTCTTCTGTGCCTTCCGCGACCAGCGCTTTTCTCTGTGTCCTCTCTGTTCCGCTTTTGACCTCGGTAACCTAGGATGAACCCCTCCAAGCCGTTCATCCTCCGGCCCATCGCGACCTCGCTGCTGATGGCGGGGATGCTGCTGGTGGGCATGCTGGCCTTCCGGCAGCTGCCGGTCTCGGCCCTGCCCCAGGTGGACTACCCCACCATCCAAGTCGTCACCTTCTACCCCGGTGCCAGCCCCGAAGTCATGGCGTCCGCCATCACCGCGCCCCTGGAGCGCCAGTTCGGCCAGCTGCCGGGCCTGAATCGCATGTCCTCCACCAGCTCGGGCGGCAGCTCGGTCATCACGCTGCAGTTCGTGCTGGACCTGAACATCGACGTGGCCGAACAGCAGGTGCAGGCGGCGGTGAACGCGGCTGGCACCTACCTGCCCGCCAACCTCCCCAATCCGCCCATCTACAGCAAGATCAACCCGGCCGATGCACCCATTCTCACGCTGGCCCTCACCTCAAAGACCCTGCCCCTGTCCAAAGTGGAGGACTTCGCCGACACACGGCTGGCGCAGAAGATCTCGCAGTTGCCCGGCGTGGGGCTCGTGAGCATCAGCGGCGGCCAGAAACCCGCCGTGCGCATTCAAGCCAATCCCGCGGCTTTGGCCTCCAAGGGCCTCACCCTCGGGGATGTGCGCACCGCCGTGGCGCAGAGCAACGTGAACCAGGCCAAGGGCAGCTTCGACGGGCTGCGCCAGGCCTACGCCATCGGCGCCAATGACCAGCTGCTGTCCAGCGAGGACTACAAGCCCCTCATCGTGGCCTACAAGAATGGCGCCCCGGTCACCCTCTCGGAGGTGGCCCTCGTCAGCGATGACGTGGAGAACGCCCGCCTGGCGGCCTGGAAGAACACCACCCCCGCCGTCATCCTGAACATCCAGCGGCAGCCCGGGGCCAACATCATCGCCGTGGTGGACCGGGTGAAGGACCTGATGCCCCAGCTCCGGGCCTCCGTGGAGGACGTGGAATTCGAGCTGATGCTCACCATCGCCCTGGTGGTCATGGTGATCTTCCTGTTCCTGCGCACCGTGGCGGCCACGGTCATTCCCAGCGTGGCGGTGCCCCTCTCCCTGGTGG
>JANYAZ010000015.1 GCA_025361045.1 Geothrix sp.
GGCCATCCCGATCCTCATGGTGACCACCAACGCCGCCAAAGAAGACATCGTCGAGGCCCTCCAGGCTGGCGTGAACAACTACGTGGTGAAGCCATTCACCCCGGAGACCCTCAAGGAAAAGATCGAGTCCCTCCTCGGGTAGGGAGCACGCCATGGACCAGTCCGAAATCGACGCCCTCCTCGCCGGAGGCGGAAAAACCCCCAAGAAAGCCAAAACGGCCGCCAAGGGCCCGGCGGTGGCTGCGGCCCCGGCCTCGACCGTCTCCTCCGAACCACACCAGGATGGCAGTGGCCATGTGATCTCAGAGCTGGATACGGTCACCTCGGTTACCGAGCGCGAATCCAACAAAGTCATGGACCAGCTGGATCAGATCAGCCAGCTGGTGTCCCGGCAGCAGCAGCTTGTCACCGACATGATGCGGCACGAGGGCGCCCAGTCCCCGGGTGTCCAGAAGGCCATTCACGAAGTCATGAGCGCCAGCAAGGAGATCCAGGACAAGGTCTTCGAAGCCATGGACTTGATGCAATTCCAGGACATCACCCGGCAGAAGCTGGAGCGGATCGTCCATCACCTGCGGCAAATTCATGACTACATCGTGGACCTGCTCGGCACGGGCCTGAAGAGCGACACAGAACGTCCTTCGATCAGCCACACCATTGCCCAGACAGGAACCACGCCTGACGAAAACAAGGCCCACGCGGATGCAGTGATCGAGGCCTTCAAGTCGCAGAAGAAGGGGTAAGCCATGGCCGCCCAGTCCACCCAGGCCCTCCTCGCCACGGAGCTGGTGCCATCGGGCCAGCTGGTGACCTTCACCCTGGATGGTGTGGAATTCGGTCTGGACATCGACCGCGTTCAGGAAATCACCCACCGCACCGATGTGACCCCAGTCCCGGGCAGCCCAAGTTTCATCCTGGGTGTCATCAATCTGCGTGGTCTCATCATCCCCGTCATCGATAGTCGCATTCGGTTCCACCTGGCACCTCAGGAATCCACCTCGAAGACCCGCATCATCGTGATGCGCCTTGCCACCGGTCCCACGGGCCTGCAGGTCGACTCCGTGGCGGAAGTGGTGCGCCTCGAAGACCACACCATTCGGGAAACGCCGCCTCTGGTGGCGGGCATTCGCGCCGAGTATCTGGCCGGCATGGTCACCGTCGGCACCAGGTTGATCACCTTGATCCACCTGGAGAAGCTCCTGGAAAGTTCTGAGTTGACCCGCCGCGCCGAATTCGAGGATCTCGGCATGGGCGGTACTCTCACGGGCACCGGAGACAGTGCCGGGGAGGAGATCGAGGAAGACGGCCGGCCTTTTGTCACCTTCCGGTTGGGATCCGAGTCCTTCGGAATCGCGTTGCACGAAGTTGAAGAAATCGTCGAGCTTCCCCCCGTCACCAAGGTGCCCGATGCGCCTGACTACGTCCTGGGAGTGATCTGCCTTCGTGATCAGGTCATGCCGCTCGTGGACCTGTCCGAGATCCTCTCCATTCAGCAGGGCACCAGTGAACGAAAGCGGGACATGGTGGTGCTCCTGTCCTTCGGAAGCGCCAAGATCGGCGTGGTCGTGGATGAGATCCAGGAAATCCTGCGGGTTCAGGATGAGCAGGTGCTCCCCCCCCCCCAGACCTTGTCCGAGTCTGAGCGCGAACACCTGGAGGGCATCCTCCTCCTGCCCGGCCGCATGGTGAGCCTCATCAACGTGCTCAAAATCATCACTGGCGACGACCAGGAGAAGATCACGGCCATGGGCCAGGGACTTGGCCTCCAGGATTCCCGTGCCCAGGAAGCTGCGCCGAGCCTGGAACTGGTGGTGTTTCGACTCGGTCCGGAGAACTACGGGCTGCGCCTTCATGAAGTCCGCGAGATCATCATGGTGGGGCAGATCACGCCCGTGCCAAGGGCGCCCCACTTCGTGGACGGCGTCCTCAACCTGCGGGGCGAAGTCATGCCGGTGGTGGACCTCCGCACCCGTTTTGGCCTGGATCGGGTGGAGGCGACCACCATCTCCCGCATCCTCATCACCAGCATCGGCGGTGTCTTTACGGGACTTGTGGTCGATGCTGTCGACGAAGTGCGTCCAGTGGATCTGCATCGCTTCGGTCCGCCGCCGCCGGTCACGGCCGTGGGTGCCAACCGGTATATCGAGAAGGTGGCGCGCCTGGACAATGGCATGATCTTCCTGCTTGAACTCCAGCAGCTGCTCACCAATGCCGAGACCGAGCAGCTCCAGGGAATCCAGGGGCGGCGGAGTTCGACCAACAAGGCGGGTGAGCCATGAGTGATTTCGCCCTCGACGACCCCAGCTTCTACGAGGATTTCCTCATCGAGGCAGAGGAACATTTCGAGCAGATCGAGACCAACTTCCTGGCGCTTGAGGAATCACCCGGCGACCTGGATCTGCTGAACGCCATTTTCCGCAGCGTCCACACCATCAAGGGCGCCGCCGGATTTCTGGGGCTCCAGAAGGTCCTGTCGGTGGCCCACATGGGCGAGAATGTTCTGGATGATCTCCGCAAGTCCCGCATGGAACTCAGCGATCGGGTCATGGAACTGCTCTTTGAGACCGTGGACATGCTCAAGGTGCTGGTCGAGGATGTGCGTGTCCAGGTGAAAAAGCAGGGCGAGGCCGAGGATCCCGATCCGAGCGAACTGATCCGGAACCTCGAATCGCTCAAGAAGGGTGGAACCGCAGTGGTGGTCGTTCAGTCCGTGGCCCCCACGGGTGAGCTGCACCTGCCTGTCGCCCTGGGTGACGTGAACGAGGCTGGCCGGAAGGCCGCGGCTGCGGCCCTTTCCGAAGGCAAGACCGTCATCGGCATCCATGCCGTAATGGCGGGTGCCATCTATGGCACGGCCTTCAATCCCTTCTCCATGTTCCAGATGGTGGAGTTGGTGGGACGCCTGCTCCATCGGCAGCTGATCCCCCGCGAACCGCTGGTGGATCTGGACAGCTTCGATCCCCGCGCCTTCCACCTCGACCTGGTCATGCTCATTGAAGCCGCGGAGCCCATCGAAGAGGTCCGCAAGGTGTTCGGGGCAGTCACGAACGCGACGATCACCTTCCATCCGCTGGTCCTTGGGCCTGCGGTGGAATCTCTGGCTGCTGCTGGTGAGGGCCTTCCCGCCGCCGAGGACCGGCGCAAGTCGGGCCGCCGCGGCTCGGATGACAAGGGCACCTCCGACACCATCCGCGTGAGCCAGGCCAAGCTTGAACAGTTCATGAATATCGTGGCCGAGTTGATCATCAGCAAGACCATGATCAGCCACCTGGTCGAGCGCCTCGTGCCTCAGGTCAGTGGGCATCCGGCCGCTGCCGTGGCCAAGGAATTGGCCCATGCCTCCGTCTACCTCGACCACGTCAGCAAGGAGATCCAGGCTTCAGTGCTGGGCATCCGCATGGTGCCCGTGAAGACCATCTTCTCCAAGTTCCCCCGCATGCTCCGGGATCTGGCCAAGGCCAGCGGAAAGAAGATCGACCTCCAGGTGGTCGGCGAGGACACCGAGATCGACAAGAGCATCATCGAAGAACTTGGCGATCCGATGATCCACCTCATCCGCAACAGTGCCGACCATGGCATTGAAATGCCTGAGGCCCGGGTGAAATCCGGCAAGTCGGAAGTGGGGACGGTGATCCTGCGAGCCCGCCATGAAGGCGATAGTGTCGTGGTGGAGATCGAGGACGATGGGAAGGGCATTGACCCCGTCGTCATCCGCGCCAAGGCCGTGGAGAAGGGACTCATGTCCCAGGATCGTGCTGACGCCATGCCCGATGACGAGGTGATCGAGCTGATCTTCGCGCCGGGATTCAGTACTGCCGCCAAGGTGACGGATATTTCCGGCCGGGGCGTGGGCATGGATGTGGTGCGATCCAATGTCCGCAAGCTCAACGGTCGCGTAGGTGTGCGATCCACGGTGGGCAAAGGCTCGATCTTCACCATCAAGCTTCCGCTGACCTTGGCGATCATCGATGCCCTGCTGGTGAAAAGCGGCAATCAGGTGTTTGCCCTTCCTGGCACCTCCGTCGAGGAGACACTCATCGTTCCCCCGGAAAGCGTGTCCCATCTTACGAGTCGCCAGGCCATCAACCTTCGGGGAGAAGTACTGGGCGTGTGCCGGCTGAAGCATCTTCTCAAGTCGGCATCTCCTGACAATGTCGCCGATGAAGCGGATGGTCTTTCGGTGGTGGTGGTTTCTGCGGCGGGTCGGCGCATGGGCATCATCGTGGATACCTTTGTTCGGCGCCAGGAAGTGGTCATCAAGCCTCTGGCACCCTACCTTGCCAGCCTGCCTGGCATCAGCGGCGCGTCCATCATGGGCGATGGCGGCGTGGTGCTGATCCTGGATCCGGCCGAACTGCTGCAGCTCGCCGTCCAGGAGGCCGTGTGAGCCTTGGCGCTGCTCCCATGCCCCAGGCCCGCGCCGAGGGCCGGGAGTCCGTGCATCACCGGTTCATGACCTTCTTTCTGGACGACCGCGCCTACGGACTTCCCTTGCGGCATGTGGCGGAAATCACACCCTTCCGAGAGCTGAACAAGCTCCCCCACATGCCCCGGGCCGTGGAGGGCATCCTGGATCTCCGGGGTCGCGTCGTCCCTGTGGTGAACCTGAGGGCGCGGATGTCCCTGCCACCCTTGGATCCCTCAAAAACCGGCACCATCCTGGTCCTTGATCTGGCCGGCACCGCCACGGGCCTGCTGGTAGATGCGGTGGATGCGGTGGTAAGCATCCCCGAGACGCATCTGGTGCCTGCGAGTCCCCTGCTGGCAGGCTTGGATGGTGCCTGGGTCGAGGGGTTCATCGTCCAGGGAGAGCGGGTGGTGACCCTGCTTGATGCCGCCCTGATCGCCAATCATGGTGTCGGGCGGACCCAGGGCAAGGAAGTGCTGGCCAACCTCAGCCTGGAAGAGCGCCTTGACGATGGTTTGCGCCGGCTCATCGAGATGGCGCCGCCCAAGGATCAGGGTGAGCACCGGGTCATGCCCCAGATCGAATCTTCCATCTCGTATACTGAACAGGAAATGGCCAAGGTCTTGGAGCGGGTGGAGGGCATGCTGGCCAGCACTGACCGGGTGTTTCAGGGCCTGGGCTACCTGAAGCAGGAGGCTGGCCTCGGTAAGCTCAAGGGCCACGAGCGTGACATCGCGGAACTCGATCGTACGAACCAGCAGATGCAAGATACGGTCTTCGCGCTCATTCAGCAGATGCAGTTCCAGGACATTGCGCGGCAAAAACTGGAACGCGTCATGTCGCACCTCAAGGGCATGCAGGTGGCGATTTCCGGGAAGTTCCGGGCGGCCAAGCAGGCGGATTAGTACCGCCTCTGGAGCCTTGCGCGACTCCCGGTCACAATGGGGGTTTGGTCCTGGAGTCCCCGTGAGCAGCCAGCCCTTCACCGAAGTCCGATTCCTTGCCGACCAGATCGGTGAGACTGTCCGGCTGCGGGGCTGGGTGCGCAATGCCCGCACCAGCAAGACCCGCTTCATCGAGCTGCGGGACGGCTCGGGCTTTGTGCAGTGCGTGGTGGGCGCCGCTGAGGCCGATCCGGAGAGCTACGAACTGGCCGGGAAGCTCACTCAGGAAGCCGCCATCACGGTGACCGGGGTGGTGCAGCAGCATCCGAAGACCGGCCAGCCCGAGCTGCTGGTAAAGGCGCTGGAGCTCATCGGTGGCAGCCAGGATTTCCCCATCACGCCCAAGGAACACGGCACCGAGTTCCTCATGGAGAACCGCCACCTGTGGCTGCGGAGCCGTCGCCAGTGGGCCATCCTCCGCATCCGCCACACGCTGGTGAAGGGGATCCGCGACTTCTTCGATGAAGATGGCTTCACGCTGCTGGATGCGCCCATCCTCACGCCCAGTGCCTGCGAAGGCACCAGCACCCTGTTCGGCACCGAGTACTTCCATGAGGGCATGGCCTTTCTCAGCCAGTCCGGCCAGCTCTACCAGGAGCCGGGCATCGCCGCTTTCGGGAAGACCTACTGCTTCGGCCCCACCTTCCGGGCCGAGAAGAGCAAGACCCGCCGCCACCTGACGGAGTTCTGGATGGTCGAGCCCGAAGTGGCCTTCGCCCACCTGGACGACGTCATGCTCCTGGGCGAGCGGATGACCAAGTTCCTCATCCAGCGCGTGCTCGAAGGTCGTCAGGAGGAACTGAAAATCCTGGAGCGCGACATCGCACCCCTGGAGACCGCCCTGAACAACAGCTTCGATCGCATGACCTACACCGAGGCCGTGGACAAGCTGAAGACGCTGGGCAGCGACATCCAGTGGGGCGAGGATTTCGGCAACGACGATGAGACCATCCTCATGAACGCCACCGACCGGCCCCTGTGGGTGCACCGCTTCCCGAAGGTGTTCAAGGCCTTCTACATGGAACCGGATCCCCTGGACTCCCGCCTGGCCCTGGGTGCCGACCTCCTGGCCCCCGAAGGCTACGGCGAGGTCATCGGTGGCGGCGAGCGCGCCTCCAGCCTTCAGTATTTGCTCGACCAGATCGAGCACCATCAGCTCAACCGCGCCGATTACGAGTGGTACCTGGACGTCCGCAAATACGGCAGCGTCCCCCACGCCGGCTTCGGCATGGGCCTGGAGCGCGCCGTGGCGTGGATCTGTCACCTGCCGCACGTGCGGGAGACCATTCCCTACCCGCGGATGATGGGGACGCTGCGGCCGTAATGTAAGTTTTTCTTGGCTACCTAGCTGCTGTTGCCCTCTAGGATCTCCTTCCAAGTTGATTAATGGATCAATGGATCTTTTCAGGATGTAACAGACAAGCACCTATAATCCTGAACAACCTGCTTAGCTTTGCTTCAATCTGATTGGGCCCGCTGTGCCAGGTTTTGCAACGAATCCTTGGTGCTATGCATTAGAATGTTCTGGCATGGTCGGGTCGACATTCGCAAAAGGAGTGTGACGTTGGCACTTAGAGTGAAGTTTCTTTTGAAGGTAGCTCTCCTTTGTGCGATGGCAGTTATCTCGTTCGCCGCAAATGATGCCGACTCCAAGTTGTTAATCAGCAGCATTCAAAGCAAGGATTTAAGGGGCATTGAAATTGCGCTAAAGAGGGGCGCAAATGTAAATTATAAATTAAATGGTGATAGACAAATACAAACACCATTAGGTACAGCATTTGTTGGTCTCGCTAATAAGGAAGAGAAGGTAGAATTTGAGAGGACTTACAAAATAATTGAGTTATTGCTCAAGAAAAGAGCTTCGGTACCAACCAATGAAAATGAGCTTTTCTTTGTTTTTCGCTTTGGCAACAAAAAAATTCTATCACTGCTATTGTCAAACGGGCTCAACCCACATTTAAAATTGTATGGATATACAACCGCTGAATTCGTCATTAAGCATGAAAATACAGAACTATTACCATTATTATATTCTAGAAATGTGCCAAAAGTAGATCCCAAGACGAAGCTTCAGCTTGAATTGATCGCGGGTGCCCATTGCTACGATATCCAGAAAATGGCCAAGGCCATCAAGGCTGGAGCCAAGGTCAACCATCACGATCCGGGTGGCGAGACCGCCCTTTGTGTTAGCCTCGGCGTGCCCCTTTCAGATTTCGCTTGTAGTGCGCCAGGCAAAGCTTGGGCAGGGAGGACGGAATGACATAGTCAACCTGAAACCTCGCAATGGGACCCGGTGGGCAATCAAACCCACCT
>JANYAZ010000050.1 GCA_025361045.1 Geothrix sp.
TTCGTGGCCGTCACCTCCATGCTGCTCTTTGTCATGGTGAAGCGGCTGGTGGGGGGTGTGGCGACCCGTGAGGCCAAGCTGCAGACCCTCATCCATGCCATTCCGGACCTGGTGTGGTTGAAGGATCCCGAGGGGGTCTACTTGGGCTGCAATCGGGCTTTCGAGCGGTACTTAGGGGCCGCAGAGGCCGACATTATCGGCAAGACGGACCACCAGCTCGTCTCCCAGGCCGATGCGGACTTCTTCAGGCAGAAGGACCTGGAGGTCATCGCCGCGGGTGCGACCCGGGTGAACGAGGAGTGGATCACCCTGCTTGAAACGGGGCTGCCCGTGCTGTTCGAGGTCCTCAAGACTCCGATGTACGACCCCGATGGCCGCTTGATCGGCGTGCTGGGCATCGGCCGGGACATCACCGAACACCGTCGCCTCATCGGCGAACAGGAACGGCTCCAGGCCCAGCTCAACCAGGCCCAGAAGCTGGAACTGGTAGGCCGGTTCGCCGGGGGCGTGGCCCACGACTACAACAACATGCTGAGTGTGATCCTCGCCAATGCCGAGCTGGGGCTCCTGGAACTGCCCCCGGACCATCCGGAGCGCCGGCACCTGGAGGAGATCATGCGGGCGGCGCGCCATTCGGCGGACCTCACGCGCCAGATCCTGGCCTTCGCCCGGCAGCAGCCCAACGATCCCTGCCTATTGGACTTGAACGAGGCCGTGACCGCCATGCACGGGGTGCTGGAGCGCCTGGTGGGGCCAGGCATCCAGCTCCTCTGGACACCGGGTCCCGATCCCTGGCTGGTGCGCGTGGATCCCACCCAGTTGAACCAGGTGCTGACCAACCTCGTGGCCAATGCCCGGGATGCGTTGGCAGGGCAGGGGCGGGTCGAACTGGCCACGGCCAACCGGACCCTGAGGCCGGCCGACGGCGCTTTTGGGGCGGACGCGGTCCCCGGCGAATTCGTCTGCCTGAGCGTCCGGGACTCGGGCTGCGGCATGTCGGCGGATCTGGTGGCCCGGATCTTCGAGCCCTTTTTCACCACGAAGCCTTCCGGCAAGGGTACCGGCCTGGGGCTGGCCATGGTGCACGGCATCGTGAAGCAGAACGAGGGCTTCATCCAGGTGCAGAGCGAACCCGGCAGCGGTACCTGCTTTCTGATCTTCTTCCCGAGGACTACTTCCGGAGCTTCAGTAGGTCCATGACGATCACCAGGGCCATCAGCGAGGCGAGCACCAGGAAGCCGCCGGTGAGGATCTTCTCCTTGAGCTCGATGGTGAGGTCTTTGCGGCGCAGCTTCTCGTAGGTGAGCAGGGCCATGTGCCCGCCATCCAGGGCGGGGATGGGCAGGGCATTGAGGATGGCCAGCTGCAGGCTGATGGCGCCGCACATGAACAGGAAAACGTCCCAGCCGCTCTTCGCGGCGCGGCTGCCCTGGCGGATGATGCCGATGGGACCGGCCACTTCCGAGCTCTTGGCCTGGAAGCTGACGAGCCGCTTCAGGAAGCCGAGCACCTGGCCGCTCAGCTGCCAGGACTTGATGACGGCATAGCGTCCGCCCTCCACGAAATCGCCGGGCCGGTAGGCGCGGCGCTCCAGGGGCGTCGGCATGGGGAGGGGCATGAAGCCCAGCCTGCCCTTGCTGCCGTCCAGCCTAGGCGTGAGGGGCAAATCCAGCGGCTTGCCTTCGCGGGTGATCCGGAAGGGCACGGGCTGGCCCGCGTGGGACTGGATGTAGGCGACGGCCGCCTCCCATTCCGAACCCGGGAAGCTCATGTCGCCGATGCCGCGGAGTTCGTCACCGACCTTGAGCCCACCCTGATCGGCGGCCCCACCGGGAACCACCTCAATGACGGTCCAGGAGTCCTGCACCTTGGTGACCCGGGCCTGGTCGGCCCCCACGAAGGTGAACAGGATCAGGGTGGTGGCGAGGTTGGCCAGGATGCCGCCGCTGTAGAAGAGCATCCGCTTGCCGTAGGGTTGCCGGAGGAAACCATAGGGATCGTCCGCCCCGGGTTCCTCGGGATTGAAGCCCGCGAGCTTGACGTAGCCGCCCAGGGGCAGGGCCGACAGGCGCACGTCGGTTTCGCGCCACTTGAAGCCGAAGAGGCGGGGGCCGAAGCCCAGGGAGAACACCTCCACGGGCATGCCCATGTACTTGGCCGCCAGGAAGTGACCCCCTTCATGAAGGAAGATCAGGCCGCCGAGCATCAGCACGGGACCCCAGAAGCCGATGCCCGGCAGCTTGAGCGCGAGGACGGAGACCGCCACCAGCGCCACACAGAACGAATGGGAGAGTCGTAGACGGCGCATGGACATCCGAAAGGATCAGGTCCGGGTTTGGACCCAACCTTCAGCATGACGTCTTGCGGCCCCGTCCGCACCCAGCACTTCTTCGAGGGACCCCGCCGGGACGGTGGGAATCCGGGCAAGGGTCTCGCGGTTGCAGGCCTGGATGTCCCAAAACCGGAGCCGCCCTTGGAGGAAAGCGGCCACGGCCACCTCATTGGCGGCATTCAGCAGGGCCGGGGCCGTGCCGCCCGCACGGAGGGCCTCGAAGGCCAGACCCAGGCAAGGGAAGCGGTCCAGGTCAGGGGGCTCGAAGGTCCAGGTGCGGGCCTCGTCCCAGGGGTACGGGGCCACGGGGCCCGGCTGCTTGTCCGGGTAGAGCAGGCAGTACTGAATGGGGAGCTTCATGTCGTTGGCGCAGACCTGCAGCTGGTAGCTGCCGTCGTGGAAGCCCACCATGGCGTGCACCTGGCTCTGGGGATGCACCGTGACGGCCACCTGGTCGGCGGTGAGGCCGAACAGCACCGAGGCTTCGATGACCTCAAGGCCCTTGTTCATGAGCGTGGCGCTGTCGATGGTGATCTTCGGACCCATCTTCCAGGTGGGGTGGTTCAGGGCCTCCTCGATGGTCGCAGCCTGGATGCGCGCCAGGGGCCAGTCGCGGAAGGGCCCGCCGCTGGCGGTGATGCGGACTTCGCGGATGGACGCGGGATCCCGGCCTGACAACAGCTGATGCAGGGCGGCGTGTTCGCTGTCCACCGGCAGCAGCTCGCCGCCTCCCGCCTGCGCGGCCTCGTGCATGAGGGCGCCACCCACCACCAGGGATTCCTTATTGGCGACACAGACCCGGCGACCGGCGCGGAGGGCGGCCTCGGTGCTGGCCAGCCCGGCGCTGCCCACCACGGCAGCGACCACTGTATCGACCTCGGGATGGAGGGCACAGGCCAGCAGGCCCTCGGCGCCCCAGTGTAATTCGGGACGGTAGGGGAGCCCGGCCATCAGCCAATCGGCATCTTCCTTGGTCCCCACGGACACACAGCGGGGCCGGAAGGTCAGGCACTGTTCTTTCAGCAGATCCCGGTTCCGACCCGCCGCCAGGGCCACCACCGATAACCGTGACCGGTGGGCCTGCACCACGTCCAGGGTGGAGGTGCCGATGCTCCCGGTGGAGCCGAGGAGGGCGAGGGATCGCACCTAGTTGAATCCCTTCACGAAGTGGAGGTAGGCATACAGCGCCGGTGCAGCGAACACAAGGCTATCCACGCGGTCGAGCATGCCGCCATGACCCGGAATGGACACCCCGCCGGCATTGGAATCCTTCACGCCAGCGCTGCGCTTCCAGGTGCTTTCGACCAGGTCGCCCAGCTGGCCGACGGTGCCCAGCAGCAGCGCCAGGGCCACGATGTCTACGGCCGTCCACTCGGGACAGACGGTCACTTGCATAAGAAAGGCGCCGAGCAGGTTGCCCCCCAGGTTGCCGAAGGCGCCTTCCCAGCTCTTCTTGGGGCTGACGCGCGGGGCCAGCTTGCGCTTGCCGAAGTAGCTGCCCACGAAGTAGGCGGCCGTGTCACCGAACCACGTGATGATGAAGAGAGACAGGATCAGCCGACTGCCGGTCTTGGGCAGGGTTCCCTGCAGCATGAAGAGCTTCAGCTGAAGGCCGAGACCGAGGCCCATGTAGAGGGCCCCCAGCCAGGTGATGGCTTGGCTGGGCAGGGCTTCTTCCAGCTTGGGGTCGAAGAACAGGGCGCCGAAGTGGATGACGAAAGCGCCGAAGGCCAGGATCAGCCACAGGGGCACCGGATCCTGATGGCCGGTGGACAGGAAGAAATGGGCGAGGAAACCCCAGGCCACCAGGACGCCCGCGACCAGGGACGGATTGAAACCCCGCACCCGGGCCATGAGGGTCATCTCGCGCACGCCCATGATGATGGCTCCGGCCATGACGGCCAGGTAGGCCCAGGGCGCCCAGGGCTGGTCGCCGAACCAGAGGAGGCTGAAGAAGAAGAGGCCGAAGACCAGGGCCGAGCTTACGCGCACGGTCATGTTCTTGGTGTCCACCCTAGGCGTGGTCCGTTCCATCAGATCCCCCCGAAGCGACGTTCGCGCTGGGCATAGTCATCAAGAGCTGCCTTCAGTTCAGCCGGGCCGAAGTCCGGCCACAAGAGATCGGTCAGGTAGAGTTCGGCGTAGGCGGACTGCCAGAGCAGGAAGTTGGAGATGCGATGCTCGCCGCTGGTGCGGATGAGGAGGTCCACGTCGGGCACCCCGGCTGTCCAGAGGCGGGAGGCCAGGGACTGTTCATCCACCTCGTCGGGCCGGAGGCCATCCTCCACGCAGCGCCGGGCGGCCCGGGCCAATTCGAGGCGGGAACCGTAATTCACAGCCAGATGGAAGGTCATGCCCGTGTTCTGGGCCGTGGCCTCCTCCAGGGTCTTCATGTCCGCCAGGATCCCTGCCGGCATGCCCTCGCGGGCACCCAGGTGGTGGAAGCGGATGCCCTTCTTGGCGAGCTGGTGGACGAACAGGCGCAGGTACATGCGCAGCAGGGCCATGAGCGCCGCCACTTCCTGGGCCGGGCGCTTCCAGTTCTCGGTGGAAAAGGCGTAGAGGCTGAGGTGCCGGATGCCCTCATCAGAGGCGGCCTCGAGGATGCGCTCCACGGTCTGGACCCCCGCCTTGTGCCCCTTGATCCGGGGCCAGCCCCGCTGGGCCGCCCACCGGCCGTTGCCGTCCATGATGATGGCGACATGGGTCGGTACGGTCATCGCGTGCCTCGGCAGCCGGGTGTGCCAGCCTGTCCCGCGTGGTCGGCCTCGCGTATGCCCGGAGGGCATACCGAGAAGATGATGGCGACGTGGGTCGGGATGCTCATCGTGGGCTCCCGGGTCCGGTTAAGCCGGGCGGTTTCGCGTGGCCGGCCTCGCGTATGCCCAGAGGGCATGCCGAGACAATGATGGCCACATGGGTCGGGATGGTCATCGGGCCAGGAACCTCTGAAGTGGGCAAAAGGTCATGCTAGCACAGGGTTTGCCGTTGATAGGGAGAGGCGACTTGTACCACGGCCCTCCGTGGTAGGCTGAACTCGACTTTTTTCCTGGCGAACCCATGGTTCAGTTCAATACCCGTGCCAACGAGATCCTGATCAAGCTGGTCTATTACGGGCCTGGCTTGTCCGGGAAGACCACCAATCTGCAGTCCCTGCACGCCATGTGCTCGGATCAGCAGCGGGGCGAGATGTTCTCCGTCAACACCCAAGAGGACCGCACCCTCTTCTTCGATCTGCTGCCCATCAACCTGGGCTACATCTACGGCAACGCCATCCACCTGCAGATCTACACCGTGCCGGGCCAGGTGCAGTACGACGCCAGCCGCCGGGTGGTGCTGGGCGGGGCCGACGGCGTGGTCTTCGTGGCGGATTCCAGCGAAGAGAAGATGCAGGACAACGTGGATTCGCTGTCGAACCTGTACCACAACCTCAACGCGAACCGCCTGAACATCAAGCAGATCCCCTTCGTCATCCAGTACAACAAGCGGGACCTGCCCGACGCCATGGCCGTGGGCGTCATGAACCGCCGCCTGAACTTCCGCAGCGTCCCCTACTTTGAATCAGTCGCCAACCGCGGCAACGGCGTGCTGGATACCTTCCTGTCCATCACCCGCGAGACGGTGGGCTACACCTTCAAGAAGTACCACCTGGACAAGAAGATCAAGGATTTCGACGAGATGCTGAATCTCATCGAATCCAACGTTCGCACCAGCATGCGGGAGTTGCCACCACCACAGGATGCGCCACTGATGCCGGCCGTCGAGTCCACCGTCCTGCGCCACAGCAATGTCAGCGTGGCCGATCTGGTCCCCGGGAAGGTCGCCGATGCCCAGGATCTGCTGGAAGACGCCCTCAAATCCAACATGGAGACGGCCCGGCTCTATTCCGAGCTGAAGCAGGCCAAGGACACGCTGGAGAAGAAGAACGATGAATTGAGCCAGCTCTATACCCAGCTGGACCGGGCGAACCAGGACAACCTGAAGACCCGGAAGTATCTGGAAGGCCTGGTGCAGAACATCGGTGAGGCCGTCATTTCCTATTCTCCCGATGGGAAGATCCTCACCTGGAACATGGCCGCTGAGCGCATCTTCGGCTATTCCCGCCCCGAGATCGTGGGACGGAACATGGCCCAGTTGACGCCGGACAGCCTGCTTGGCGAGCTGGATCAGGTGGCGCAGCAGATCGGACGCGGCCAGGTGATTCGAGACACGGTCACCACGCGATTGCGCAAGGGCGGGGTGGCCTTCCCGGCCCACATCACCTATGCGCCGGTCCGTGGCAACGATGATCGGGTGCTGGCCTATTCCGCCCTGGTTCGCGACATGACGGAACAGAGGGAATTGCAGGATCGCCTCGTGCATTCGCAGAAACATGAGGCGCTCGGCCGTCTCGTACCCTCCCTGTTTCACGAAGTCGCCAACCGGCTGACGCCGGTGCTGCTGGAGTCGCGACTCCTCTCGGAATCGGCCATGGACCCCCACCAGGCCGAACAGGCCTCACGGCTGGTCAAGGCCGTGGACTCCATCCAGACCCTGCTTCAACCCCTGCTGACGATCCTGAATCCCCCCAGCACCAGGCCCTTGCCGACGCAGCTGAACCAGCTGGTGCAGGAGGCGGTCTCCCTGATCGAGGCCAAGGCCCAGCGGATGGGCGTCACCCTTGAGCTGAACCTGGAGTCCTCCCTACCTGATACCGTTCTCGATCCCGGGCTCATGACCCAGGCCCTCACCAACCTGCTGTTGAACGGCCTTCAGGCCATGTCGGTCAGCCCAGTCAAGCGCCTGCGGGTAGCGACCCGCAGTTCCGGAGAGACCCTCCAGGTGGTGGTCCAGGATACGGGGCCCGCCCTTGCCGAGGCCCAGCAGTCCGGACTGTTTGACGCGGCCAACGCCAGCACCACCGAAGCGCTGGGTCTGCCCATCTCCAGCATCATCGTTCGCCAGCATGGCGGCAGCCTGAGTGTCCGCAGTCAGGAGGGTCTGGGCAACGCCTTCCTCTTGGAGCTGCCCAGCGTGGCGGTGCCCGCGGGACCACCTGCACCCGTCGTCGTACCTGTGGGGCTCAAAGGGGCGCGTGCCCTCGTGGTGGATGACGAGGCCTTCCTCCTGGAATGCCTGGTGGATGCGCTCGGGGCCTGGGGCCTGGAGGTTGCTTCCAGTACCCGGGGGGATGAAGCCATCCAGAATCTGGAGTCCGGCACCTTCGACCTCATTGTGTCTGACATCCGGATGCCGGGCCTGTCGGGCATGGACCTGTTTGAGTGGCTCAAGATCCATCGGCCGGCCATGACCAAGCGGATCCTCTACACGACGGGGGATGCCTTCGATGCCAAGACGCGGGAATTCCTGGAATCAAGCCAGGTCCCGTATCTGGGTAAGCCTTTCGATCTAAAGCAGCTCAAGCAAAGTCTCGAGCGTCTTCTAGAGACTCCGGTCGAGGCGTGAGGTTGTTCCCTGCTGCATAATGGGGACTTCTACCGCACCCTCACCGAGGAGTCTTTTATGCAGCGACGATGGGCCATCGCCCTCATCCTGGCCTCAGGCCTTCTGGCCCAGACGCCCCCCCCTGCACCGCCACCCGTTCCGGCTCAGGTTCCCGCTCCGGAAGTGAAACCCGTCGAAGTGAAACCAGAGGCGCCCGCTGCTCCCAAGCCGGAAGAGGTGAAGCCCGCCGACGTGAAAGCCGCTGAGGCCAAGCCCTTCGACCAGCTTCGTCCCACCCAGCGCAAACTGGCCTACACCCTGCACCGGGCCGCCCTCTCGGCCCACGAGCTGGGCGTCTACCGCAGCCATCCCCGAGCCATCGAGGTGCGCGAAACGCTCAAGGCCCTGGTGAACGCCAAGCTGGATATTCCCGAGAAGGCCTCGGCCGTCCTGCCGGCGGTGGAGGCGTACCTTGGAAAGGTGCGTGCCAACCACGGCCTCTACGATGCCGACGGGAAGAAGCTCCTCTTCGAGGGCACCTGGAAGGACCTGCAGGCCGCGGCCCGCGCCGCCGCCAAGACCGGCCCCAAGGGCCTGGAGCCCAGGCTGGCCAAGATCAAGGGTCTGCTCCTCGATCCCAAAGTGGATGCCACCGCCCCCAGCTGGGCCGAGCCCGAGGCACCTGCCAAGGGCAAGAAGGCCAAGGCAGCCAAGGGTCCCAAGGCCCCCGAGGGCTTCTCTGAGCAGAAGGCCATCACCGCTCTGTGGGTGAAGCGCGCCCAGGCGTGGATCGAGAACACGCCGCAGGAAGTCGAGATCAAGGGTGAGAAGAAGACCCGCCGCCTGCCGGATGCCGTGCAGACCAAGGCCCTGAATGACCTGGCGGCCTGGCTCGACAAGGACGACCTCGACCTGCTGCGCGACCCCGGCTTCGGCTGGCTCGACCTGCGCCGCCTCGGCGCCACGCCTGGTGCCGGCCTGCTGGCCAAGGCCGGTGACATCACCGCCGCCAAGGCACCCGAAGGCGCCGTGGGTGAGCTGAACCTGCTGCCCACTTTCGAGCCCGTGGTGGGCGAGAGCAAGTTCAGCAAGGGCGAGGAGAAGCGCACCGTGCTTGCCGAAGTGAAGCAGGGCCCCGTTCCCGCCACCCTTGCCGACCAGTTCGCCGCCTTCGAGAAGCAGGGCCACAGCCGCGAGATCGAGGTCAAGTAGGTTGCATCAACCACCAACAGGGGGCGCATCTGCGCCCCCTTTTTGGTGCAGTTCCAGAATGCCAGAATGCCTTCAGAACCTGTAAGTCACACCGGCCTGCAGGGAATTGGCGGAGGGATCCCAAGCCGTCTGATTGGCGTAGTGGGTGCGGATGAAGCGGAGTTCGGCCCCCAGGGACCGGTTGAAGTTGTATCCGAATCCCGCGGCGTACCCGAATCGAGAGGAGGACTGGGTGCCTGAGGTTGCCGGGGCCGAACCGATGGCCGGCGTCGTGGTGTCCACGCTCCAACGATGGAGTCCCAGGCCCGCAGTCAAGTAGAGCCCATCGGGTTTTCCGCCGGGGAAGTACAAATAGTCTGCGCCCAGGCTGAGATCGTTGGCCTTGGTCTTGAAGCCGTTGAAGGCACCCTCGGGAAAGAACACCGCGTCAAATCTCGGCCGCAAGATGTGGCCCCCGCCCAGATCGAAGGTGACATGGGCGCCCAGTCCCGCTCCAGGCTGGTTGTCGACGGCGGTTTTCAAGTCCCCGCTCGGGAGGCTGGCATGAACCTGGAGGCCAAACCTCGGCTCCTCCGCTCTGGCGGTGGCCGGGCCGAGGGCGAGCATGGCCGCAGACGCGACGGCCAACTGGGTATTGCGCGACATAGAATCTCCTTGGGTTGCCCCTGGGTGCCAGTGGGACATGGACATCCACCAGTGAGCCTACATCCCCAAAGGTTCACACCCTGTGGTTGTCCATGAAGCCTCACTCCTCGCCCTTCCGCTGCTTGCCTTCGGGATCGAACTGGTAGCCCACGCTGCGGATGGTGTGGACCCAGCGGGGGTGGTGGGGGTCGTCCTCCATCACGCGGCGGATGCGGACGATGAAGTTGTCCACGGTGCGGCTGGTGGGGTAGGCATCCTCGCCCCAGACCTTGTCCAGGATGTCGGTGCGGCTCACCACCTGGCCCGGCCGCTCCATGAGGAGCTTGAGGATCATGGATTCCTTGACGCCCAGCTGGAATGCGCCGCCGGGGCCCTCGCCGCAGAAGTTGTCGAAGTCCACCCAGTAGGCCCCGTATACCTGCCGGCTGCTGATCTCGCGGCTCTTGTACCAGGACTCCCGGCGCAGGATGGCCCGCACCCGCAGCAGCAGCTCGCGCACCTGGAAGGGCTTGCCCAGGTAGTCGTCGGCGCCGGTCTCGAAGCCGTGGACGCGGTCGTCGTCGGTGTTCTTGGCGGTGAGAAAAAGGATGGGCGTGAAGTTCTTGGCCTCGCGCACCTTCTCGCAGATGGTGTAGCCGTCCATGCCCGGCAACATCACGTCGAGGATCACCAGATCGAAAGTCTCCGCCAGGATCTGCTTGAGCGCCAGGTCGCCCCGGGAGATCCAGGTGCAGGCCAGGCCCTCCAGCTCAAGGTTGAGCTTGATGCCCTCGGCGAGGCTGAGCTCGTCTTCCACCAGCAGGATCTTGGGCTCGGACATGGGACACTCCAGGGCAGCCTTTGATCCTACTAGAATGGAGGCTCCGGAGCGCCCATGGACGCCATATCCAACATGTACCTCAGCATTGTCATCCCCATTTACAACGAGGAGGAGAACATCCCCGCGCTGTGGGAGCGGCTGTCCCGGGTGATGGCGGAGTCCTTCGCGGATCCGGCCAAGCCCTGGGAGATCATCTTCACGGACGATGGCAGTCGGGATCGCAGCCTGGCCATGCTCATCGATCTGGCCAAGGCCGAGCCGCGGGTGAAGGTCGTGGAATTCAACCGGAACTACGGCCAGCACAGCGCCATCTTCGGGGCGTTCGCGGAAGTGCAGGGGCAGATCGTGGTGACTTTGGATGCCGATCTGCAGAACCCCCCCGAGGAGATCCCCAAGCTCGTGGCCAAGGTCGAGGAGGGTTTCGACGTGGTGGGCGGCTGGCGGCAGGGGCGCCAGGACAACGACAGCTTCTTCCGCACCATGCCCAGCAAGATCGTCAATGCCATCACCCGCCGCACCACCGGCGTCAAGCTGCATGACTACGGCTGCATGCTGCGGGCCTACCGCCGCGACGTGATGGACGCCATGCTGCTCTGCAAGGAGCGCTCGAGCTTCATCCCGGCCCTGGCCAACAGCTTCGCCAAGCGCATCACCGAAGTGCCCGTGGCCCATGCCGAGCGCGCCGCCGGCACCAGCAAATACGGCCTCTGGAAGCTCATCAACCTCCAGTTCGATCTGCTCACCAGCTTCAGCCTGCTGCCCCTGCAGATGCTCAGTGTGTTTGGCGTGATCACGGCGGCGCTGGGCTTCCTGCTCTTCCTGGGCCTGGTGGTCTATCGCTTCATGCATCCCGAAGGCACGGCCCAGGGCGTGTTCACGCTGTTCGCCATCCTCTTCTTCTTCGTGGGCTGCCAGTTCATCGCCTTCGGCCTGCTGGGCGAGTACATCGGCCGCATCTACCAGGAAGTGCGCGACCGGCCCCGGTACATGGTGAAGAAGGTCCATCAGGCGAAGTAATCCGACTATTCCTCAGGGACCTCGTCGCTCCAACCCTCGCCATTCTCTTCCTGGGGTTTCTCGGGGACACGGTAGCTTTCACTGGACCAGGCACCGAGATCCCGGAGCTGGCACCGCTCCGAGCAGAAGGGCTTGAAGGCGTTGCCTTCCCAGGAAGTGGGGGTGCGGCAGGTGGGGCAGGGGCGAAGGGTCATGGCTGTCAGCATATCCGCAGATGTAGGTGGAACATGAACGAAGAAAATATGAGTAAATTATAGAAGATTATATTGACAATGCTTCACCAGCCTTTATCCTCAATGGATCCAGGGAGGGCGACGTCCAACCCGGACCCAAGGAGGAACGACATGGGCAAGATCATCGGCATTGACCTCGGCACCACCAACAGCTGCGTGGCCGTCATGGAAGGCGGACAGCCCAAGGTGATCCCGAACCCCGAGGGCGCGAACACCACGCCCTCCGTGGTGGGCTTCAACCCCAAGACCAGCGAGCGGCTGGTGGGCACCTCGGCCAAGCGCCAGGCGGTGGCCCAACCCAAGATCACCATCTATTCCATCAAGCGGTTCATGGGCCTGCCCTTCGCCGATTCGGACCGCGAGCAGAAGCTCGTGCCCTACACGGTGGAGCGGGCCGACAAGGGCGGCTGTGCCATCGACGTGCTGGGCAAGAAGCTGAGCCCCGAAGAGATCAGCGCGGCGGTCATCACCAAGATGAAGGAGGCCGCCGAGGCCTACCTGGGTGAGAAAGTCACCGAAGCGGTCATCACCGTGCCCGCCTACTTCAATGATGCCCAGCGCCAGGCCACCAAGGACGCCGGCGCCATCGCGGGCCTGGACGTGAAGCGCATCGTCAACGAGCCCACGGCCGCGGCCCTGGCCTATGGCCTCGACAAGAAGAAGGACGGCACCATCGCCGTCTTCGACTTCGGCGGCGGCACCTTCGACATCTCCATCCTCGAAGTATCCGAGGGTGTGGTCGAGGTGAAGTCCACCAACGGCGACACCCACCTGGGCGGCGACAACATCGATCAGGCCATCATCGACTGGCTGGCCGACGAGTTCCAGAAGTCCGAGGGCATCGACCTCCGCAAGCAGGCCGACGCCATGCAGCGCCTGAAGGAGGCTGCCGAGAAAGCCAAGATCGAGCTGTCCAGCACCACCCAGACCGACATCAGCCTGCCCTACGTCACCGCCGATGCCAGCGGGCCCAAGCACATCAACCAGACCCTCAGCCGCGCCAAGTTCGAGCTGATGATCGAGCCCGTGCTGCAGAAGCTGAAGGGCCCCTGCGAGAACGCCGTGAAAGACGCCAAGCTGGCCCACCACGAGATCGACGAAGTGGTGATGGTCGGCGGCTCCACCCGCATCCCCAAGGTGCTGGAGATGGTGAAGCAGATCTTCGGCAAGGAGCCCAACCACAGCGTGAACCCCGACGAGGTCGTGGCCGTGGGTGCTGCCGTGCAGGCGGGGGTGCTGTCCGGTGACGTGAAGGGCGTGCTGCTGCTCGACGTGACGCCGCTCAGCCTCGGCATCAACGCCAACGGTGGTCAGATGAGCGTGATCATCCCCCGCAACACCACCATTCCCACGAAGCGCTCCGAGGTCTACACCACGGCCGTGGACAACCAGCCCGGCGTGGACATCGAGGTGTTCCAGGGCGAGCGCCCCGTGGTCGAGGGCAACAAGCTGCTGGGCCAGTTCCACCTGGGCAACATCGCCCCCGCGCCCCGGGGCATGCCCCAGATCGAGGTCGTCTTCGACATCGACGCCAACGGCATCGTGCACGTCACGGCCAAGGACAAGGGCACGGGCAAGGACGCCAGCATCACGCTGACGGGCAGCACCGGTCTCTCCAAGGACGAGATCGAGGCCAAGGTGCGCGACGCCGAAGCCCACAAGGCCGAGGACGAGGACCGGAAGGGCATGCTGGAGGAGAAGAACCACCTCGACCAGATGGTTTACCAGGTGGAGAAACTCCTGAAGGAGAACGGCGAGAAGCTGCCCGAGGCCGACAAGAAAGAGGCCGAAGAGGCCATCGTCGAGGCCAAGGCCGCCCTCGCCAGTCTGGAGAAGGACCGCATCAAGAAGGCCCTGGAGAACCTGACCGCCAAGAGCCACAAGCTGGCCGAAAGCCTCTATAAGTCAGAGCCCCCGGCGGGTGGCGGCACGGCTCCAGGTGCGCCGGGCGCACCTGGAGATAAAAAAGCGGATGACAATGTCATCGACGCGGAAGTCGTCAGTTAAGTCCTACGCAAAAAAGGGGAGCCCGCAGGCTCCCCTTTTTTGCGCGTAGAACAAATCTTAGTGCCTTAGACTAAACCTATGTCCCACCCCGACTACTACAAGATCCTGGGCGTTCCGAAAGCCGCCTCTGATGAGGACATCAAGAAGGCGTACCGCAAGCTGGCGCGGAAGCACCATCCTGATCTGAACCCGGGCGATGCCAAGGCCGAGGGTGAATTCAAGAAGCTGTCTGAAGCCAACGACGTACTGTCGGACCCCGAGAAACGGAAGAACTACGACACCTATGGTGATCCGAGCGGCCCCGGTGCCCAGGCCCCACCAGGGTTCCAGCAGGGAGCCGGGTTCGGCTTCGAGGACATCTTCGCGGGCTTTGGCGGTCGTCCGGTGCGGCATGGACCGGAGCGCGGCGAGGACCTGCTGCACTCGGTGCGCCTCGGCTTCAGGGAAGCCTTCGAAGGCACGCGGCTCAACCTGCGCGTGAACCGGTCCGAACCCTGCCTGACCTGCCGGGGCAGCGGCGAGTCCAGCCGCAAACAGGAAACCTGTCCCACCTGTCAGGGCAAGGGCAAGGTGGGTGGTGGCTCCGGCTTTCTCTCCTTCGGCCGGAACTGCCCCGAGTGCGGAGGGCGGGGCACCAAGGCTCCGGCCTGCCCAGACTGCCACGGGGCAGGTCGCCATGGCCGTCAGGAGACCGTCACCATTGCCATTCCCGCCGGGGTGGAAGACGGGGCGAAACTGCGCGTGGCGGGAAAAGGTGAGGCGGGACGCCGAGGGGGCGGGCCCGGCGACCTCTTCCTGCAGATCAGCATGGAACACGATGCCCGCTTCGAGCGCAAGGGCGCGAACCTCTACGTCAAGCTACCCATCAGCTTCTCAGAGGCGGCGCTGGGCGCCAAGGTGGACGTGCCGACGCCCGAGGGCCAGCAGACCATCAAGGTCCCGCCCGGCACGCAGACCGGGGCCCGGTTGCGCCTGAAGGGACAGGGCATGCCCATTCCGCGAAGCAGCCAGCGGGGCGACCTCATCGCCGAGGTGGCCCTCGTGACGCCCACGATCCAGGATGAGCGCAGCAAGGAGCTGCTGCGGGAACTGGCGGAATTGAACGATGCGGACGTTCACAAACAGCGGAGTGCCCATGGCTAAAGACCCAAGGATGGGCGCCTACATGATTGGTGTGGTGTCCATGCGCTACAGCGTGCACCCCCAGACCCTTCGGCTCTACGAGCGGGAGGGCCTTCTCACCCCCAGTCGCACCGAAGGCAAGACCCGCCTGTACAGCGACGAGGATCTGGAGCGGCTGGAGTTCATCCTGAATCTCACCCGCGACCTCGGCGTGAACCTGGCCGGTGTGGAAGTGGTCCTCGGCATGCGGGATCGGCTGAACCACCTGCAGGAGGATCTGGAGCGGTTGGCCCAGGCACTGGAAGCGGCGGGCCTGAAGGACATCCCGCGACCCACTTCGGCGACGGGCCTCGTGAAACTGACCTCCCACGGATTGCGCAAGCGCTGACTTATTTTGGAGATGGCGTGGTGGCCGGGATCGCTTGCTATGCTGATCCTTCCTCCTAGGTGAACTGTGCCCCTCCGGCATCTCGAAGAGCGCTCGCTCGACAAGTACTTCGACTCGATCCGCCACCTCCCCCTGCTCACCGCAGAGGAAGAGCGGATCAACGGGCGTCTGTGGCAGAACGATCGCAACCCCGAAGGGCTCCGCAAGCTCGTGGAGGGGAACCTCCGCTTCGTGGTGAAGGAGGCGCGCAAGTTCGAGGGCATGGGGCTGGATCTGCTGGATCTCATCAGCGAAGGCAACCTGGGCCTCATCGAAGCCGCCAAGCGCTTTGATCCCGAACGGCTGAACAAGTTTCTGACCTACGCCTCCTGGTGGGTGCGGCAGGCCATCTTCCACGCCCTGGCCGAACACGGCAACAAGATCCGCCTGCCGCAGAAGGTGGCGGGCCACCTGGTGCAGCTGAACCGAGTGACTCAGAAGCTCAGCCAATCCCTGGGACGACCGCCCATGCTGCAGGAGATTGCCACGGCCTCCGGCATGAGCCCAGAGGAAGTACAGCGGCTGCAGGTGCTCCAGCAGACGACCTCGACGGTCTCCACCGAACAGGGCCTCGGCGATTCCGATCTCACCGTGGGCGACAGCCTGGAGCAGGAGGTGGAGCCCTCGGCCATGCACACGCTGGATCAGGAGGCCTTCCTCGAGCAGATCGACGCCAGTCTCGCCTCCCTGAACGAAAAAGAGCGCACCATCATCACGCTGCACTTTGGCATCGGCGGCGAAGATCCCCTGACCCTCGAGCAGATCGGCAAGCGCTTCGATCCGCCCATTTCCCGCGAGCGCGTGCGCCAGCTGGAGGAGCGGGCCTTCGCGCGCATTCGCGAACGCCGCCGGGAAGTGCTGGGCGGCTTCCTGCGTGGGGGGGACGCGCCATGAAGGGGCGCCCCGATTGTCCCCGCTGCCAGGGCCAGGGCCTGGTGTTCGACCCGGATCCGCAGAAGCCGGTGCTGGTGTGCGGTTGCACGGTGGATCTGGCGCCGGATGCTGAAACCCTGAATCTCCCCACGCGCTACCGTGAGGCGGATTTCACGCATTTCTGGAAGTGGTGGAACAACTCCCAGGCCAGCGGGGTGCGGGCACTCCTGGACCGGGTGCCGGATCTGGAAGACCTGCTGACCCGCCCGGTGGAAGAAGTCGGCGAACTGGAGGGCCGGGACGACCTGGTCAAGCTGCTCGCGGCCCTGCGCAAGCGGCCCGAGCACGGCATCCGGCCCGCCGGGGCCGAGGGACTCCATCAGTGGGCCACCACGGGCAAGCATCGCTTCCGCCACGGCTGGGAGCTGTGGTGGATCCACGGTCCCGCCCAGAGTGGGCGCAGCACACTGGCGGCCGCGGCCCTCCGGGCCTGGACCGAACGCACCAATCGAGGCGGAAGTTTCGTGTCCGTGCGGACGCTGAGCCAAACCATCAAGGACGTCTACCATGACGTCCGGAGCTACCAGAATCAGACCTTCCAGAGCGTGCGCGACCTCATCGAGCCCTTGCAGGACAAGCCCCTGCTGGTGCTGGATGACTGGGACCGCATGGACTCGGACATCCGCGTCGCCCAGGCCCTGGCCCAGTTGCTGGACCATCGCTACAGCGAAGAGCTGCCCACCCTCCTCACGGCCTCCCATCCGCCAGAGGCCATGGATCGTCGCGAGAACCATCCCCTCGTCCGGCTGGAGGACAGCAGCCTCTTCGAGCGTCTGAGGGGCGCCGAGCGGGTGGAGATGGTCCCGGCCCTGCGCCCCTGGATCGCCCGCGTGGAGCGCGGCTAGTGCGCGCCGGGCCCTTCCAATGCTTCGACCCGGCCGCATCCTGAGGTTCCACATGAGAACCGCCAGAGCTCGTACTATTGGATTTCCCACCATTTTCTTAGTGATGGCGATGACAGTCGGGTGCGATCAGATGTCCAAGGTTGCGGCCCGTGCTTTCCTTTCCCCCGCCCATCCCATCAACCTCTTTGGCGGAGCACTAAAGTTGACCCTTTCGCAAAACGTCGGGGCCTTTCTTGGCGTGGGTTCGCGCCTATCAGCTTCTTGGCGGTTTCTGCTCTTCACGGTCGGAGGAGCCGTCATCATTCTTGTTGGATTGTATTACTTGATCTTCAACAAACAGCTTTCCAATGCAGCAGTCGTAGCACTGTCCTTGGTCCTTGGCGGTGCCATCGGCAACCAAATGGATCGGCTGCTCTTCCATGGCTCGGTGACCGACTTCCTGTTTGTTTCCCTGGGTCCGCTGCACACAGGCCTTTTCAATGTCGCGGATATGGCGGTCCTGTTCGGGGCCTTCTATTTCTTGATCGACTCCAAGCGCAGGTTCGACAAGCAGGGCAGTCTGGATCCAGACACAAGTGCCTTGTCCGGCTAACAACTTCCAAAAGGTGCTTGAGCGATGAAAGCCCTGCTGCGCGGCCTGCTCCGTCTGCACCTCTCCCGGTCGCGGGGGCTGTGGTTCCTCGTCGCCGGTCTGACCCTTCTCCTGGGCTGGGGTACCTTGCGCGTCGAGCGGGCCCTGGATCTTATGAGCCTGCTGCCTTCAGAGCATCCATCGGTGCGTGCGAACCTGGAGGCGGGCGTCGGTCAGCAGGAGCTGCTCTGGCTGGTGGCCGAAGGCCACGAGGGCGACCTGGAGGCGCGTCGGACCTGGGCCGAGGGGTTGGTGGATCGCCTGCTCACCGAGGGGAACCTGCCCTTGAATGGACTGGCCGCGGAGGGCCGTCTCTCCGATCCCATCCCGGTCCCGGGGCCCGGCGGCGTAAGCCCCTGGCCCGCGCTGCTGGCGGTGGGCGCCATTGCAGAGGGCGATGCCGCGGTGAGCCGACTCACCACGGAAACCCTCTACACCCTGGCCCCCGCCTGGCTGGGAGACCGCCTGGCACCCCTGAAGGATCCCCTCGTCCTGCAGCGCCACCTGCAGGCCACCGCCAAAGCCCTGGCCTCTCCGGAACCCCTGCCCGCCGCCCTGGCGCGGCTCGATCCACTGGGTCTCCGCGAGCTGGCGCCCCAGGAGGGCGAAGGCATGGTGAAGGCCAGGCAAGTGGGGCGGGCCTTCACCTTGCGGGTGCGCACCGGCTATTTCGAAACCAAGGATGGTCGCTTCGTGCTGCTGCCACTGGTGGCCAGCTTTCCCACCACCGATGCCAAGGCCACCACCCGCGTCATGACCTGGCTGGGTCGCGGGGCCCGCGGTCCTCTGCCCCATGCGGCGAGCCTCCAGCAAGCGGAGGCGGCCCTGGCTCCGACCGAGGGGCGCGCCTTCCCCCTGCAGATCACCGGGGCCCATGCCATCACGGCCTGGGAGTCGCATCGTCTCACCATGGAAGTCCTGCTGAGCCTCGGCCTGAGCTTCGTCCTCATCGGCCTCGTCTACTGGTTGGGTTTCCGCACCTTGGCGGGCTACGGCTTTGTCATGGTGCCGCTGCTGGTGGGCATGGTCTGGGCCCTGGGCCTCACGGGCTGGGTGCTGGGCCGGATCAACCTCATGGCGGCGGGCTTCGGTGCGGTGTTGCTGGGGGTGGGCGATGACGTCGGCATCCTGCTCTTCAGCCGCTACCGGGACGAGCGTCGGGCGGGCCGGACCAAGCCCTGGGCTCTGCGGGCCGCCTTGCTGGGCACGGGCCCCGGCGTGGTGGCGGGCGCCCTGGCCACGGCCATGGCCTTTCTGGCCCTGGCCTTCGCGCCCTTCCCGGGCATCCGCGACCTGGGCCTCACCACGGGGCTGGGCCTGCTGGCCTGCCTGGTGGCCACCTTCCTCGTGCTGCCGCCCATGCTCCTGTGGCTGGACCGTGGGACCGGCACCTTCGCGCCGGGACCCGCAGCGGTCAACCCAGTCCGTCTTCGCTGGGCCCCCTGGGTGGCCCTGACCCTGCTGGTCGTCGCCCTGCTGGGTGCCCCCCGCACCCGCTGGGAAGAGGATCTGCGGCGGTTCCGCGCCCAGGGCAACCCGGCCCTCAACCTGCAGGAGCGCCTGGCGAAGACCCTGGGCGCCAGCCTGCAGCCCCTGGCCATCCAGATTCCCCTGGAGGACCCGGATCGCCTGCCCGCGCGCTGGAACAAGCTGAGCCCCATCCTGCGGGAGGCTGGCTTGCCGGTGCCCGACTGGAAGACCCTCGACCCTGAGCTGCGCCATGCCCTGGGTTCGGAGACATGGCGGCGGCAGGTCCTGGAGGGCGCCGCAAAGGCTGGCCTGGACCCGGCCGGATTGGAAGGTCCCCTGATGGCCCTGGCTGCGGCGGCAGCGGATCCGGCCCAGCCGGTGGCGGCCCTGCAGGCCCTGCTACCCCGGGCCTCGCTGCCAGAGGATCACCATCCCTGGAACCTCTGGGACGGCTTCCATCGGAACCGCAAGCCGGCGCCGCTCGCCCCGGCCCTGACCGTGCCCCTGCGGTTGGATGACGCCTCCCTGCTCCGGCTCACCCCCATCGTGGAAGCGGCGGGGGGCCGTTTCGTCGGCACCCAGCCCCTCTTCCGGGTGGTGAAGGGCATTGCCAAGGAGGCCGTGCAACAGGCCGTGCTGCTGGCCCTCGTGGGCATCTTCGCGGTCATCGCCTACTTCGGGCGCAGCCTGCGCTTCGCGGTCTATGCCCTGGTGCCGCTGCTGGCCAGCCAGGCCGGTGTGTTTGGCGCCCTGGGCTGGGGCGGCGAGCCGCTCACGTTCCTGTCGCTCATGGCCATTCCCATCGCCCTGGGCGTGAGCGTGGACACCGCCTTCAACCTGCTGCACCGCGCCCGCGGTGAAGCCGATGCGCCCCAGCGCGTGGCTCGCGTGAACGCCGTGTGTGCCGGCACCACCCTGGCCGGCTTTGGCGGCATGGTGTTCAGCGGTTACCGGGGGCTGCGGGGCCTGGGCCTGGCCTGCCTGGGCGGCGTGGCTTTGGCCCTGCTGCTCACCCAATGGCTGCTGCCCGTGCTGCTGGAGAAGTGGCCATTGGGCGCCGGGGAGAGGGAATGAAAACCGGAGATGAACGGAGATGAACAGAGATGAAAACGCCCCGCTTTATCTCCGCTCATCTCTGTCAATCTCTGGCGTTTCTTTTTTTGAGGTAATCCTTGGCTGACCTGGATGCCATCACAGAGCGAATTCTCGGTTGTGCTTTCAAAGTGAGTACGGGGCTCGGTCCGGGTTTTTTGGAAAAGCTCTACGAGAATGCCTTGGTCATCGAGCTTGAGCGAGCGGGTCTCTGCGTGGCCCGGCAACATCCTCTTGCGGTCTGGTACGACGGCATCCAGATCGGCCAGTTCGCGGTGGATCTCCTGGTGGAGGAGCAGGTTCTTTTGGAACTCAAAGCCTTGAAGGCGCTGGAGGACCTCCACCTAGCGCAGGCCCTCAACTACCTGCGGGCATCCTGCCTGCCCGCCTGTCTGTTGTTGAATTTCGGCGGGCCCAGGTTGGAGATCCGGCGCCTGCATCCGAGCCCCTCCTGGCCCCGGCCCGCTGCGAAGGAACCTCCGGCATGAATCCACTTCAATCCTTGATGGATGCGCGTCTCGCCCAAGGCCCTGTCCCCGCCGCCGAGGTGATGGCCCTGGGCCTCTACCATCCCGAGCACGGCTACTATCGCCGCGCCGAAGGCCCCTGGGGCTTCGAAGGCAAGGACTACTACACGGCCCTGGACCTGGGCCCCCTGCTGGGGCGCACCCTCGCCCTGCGGCTGGAGGCGGCCTGGGAGCGCCTGGGACGGCCCGCCTGCTTCACGGCGTTGGAACCTGGCGCCGGGCGCGGCTGGCTGGGGCGGGACGTGCTGAACGCCGTCTCGGGGCCTTTTGCGGAAGCGCTCGTCTACGTTCACCGCGATGACAACCCCGCGGCGAAGCGCGCGGCGGAAGAAGCCCTGGCGCCTTTCCTCACGGCA
>JANYAZ010000082.1 GCA_025361045.1 Geothrix sp.
CGAAGAGGTCCGTGGGGCGTGGGCGCACGCCGGTGGGCACGCCGCCCAGGCGGGCCCACAGCAGGCGCGTCCGGTCGCCGTCGGGCGCCCAGCGGTCGAAGGCCCCCGCCACGCACAGCGCCTCCGCCGTGGGGACGGAGAGCTTCGCACGGCCCAGCAGGTCGTCAAGGTGCTCGAAGGGGCCTTTCTTATCGCGCTCTTCCAGCAGCTCCTGAACCTCCTTCTTGACCGCCCCATGGATCTGCATGAGACCCACGCGCAGGGCCTGGTCACCCTCGGCGCGGAAGGGCCACTCCGAGAGGTTGGCGTCGGGTCCCCGCACCACCAGGCGGTGACGCCGGGCGTCGCCCAGGTAGGCGATGGCGGGGTAGTAGCCACCCTGGTTGGTGATGACGGAGGCGAAGAACACGGCCGGGTGGTGGGTCTTGATCCAGGCGCTCTCGAAGCTCACCTGGGCGTAGCTGGCGGAGTGGGGCTTGCAGAAGGAATAGCCCTGGAAGGTGCGGATCATGTCCCAGGACTCATCCACGGTGGCCTGGCGCACGCCGCGCCCGGCACAACCCCGCCGGAACCGCGCCTCGAAGAAGGGCAGCTTCTCCTCGCAGTCGGGCTTGCCCAGCAGCTTGCGGAGCTGGTCGGCGTCGTGGTGGCTCCAGCCCGCCAGCTCCACGCAGACCTTGATGACGTCCTCCTGGTAGACCAGCACGCCGAAGCTTTCGGACAGCAACTGCCGGAAGACCGGGTCGCTGGGCTCCCACACCTCCTCGCCCCGGCTGCGCTTCACGTAGCGATCCACCCAGCGGTAGGCGGCGGGGCGGATGAGGCTGGAGTGGATCACCAGCGTCTCGAAGTCGCCCTTCCGCACCCGCTGCTGGAGTTGGCGCGTGGCGGGGCTTTCCACGTAGAAGACGCCGATGCTGTCGCCCCGGGCCAGCAGGGCCTGGGTATCGGGGTCATGGCGGGAGTGGGTGCCGATGTCGGTGGGCACAGCGTCCCCCAACACTTCATAGGCATCGCGGATGACGGCGAGGCTGCGGTTGCCCAGCAGATCGATCTTCACCAGGCCGTAGTTCTCCACGCCATCCTTGTCCCAGGTGGTGGTGGAGACGCCCACCTTCGCGGGCGCGGGCTGGAAGGCGGCGTGTTCCCACATGGGGCCAGGCGTGACGATGGTGCCGCCGGGATGCACGGAGAACTGGTGGAAGTGGCCTTTCAGGGCATGGGCCTGACGCAGAATCACGTCCCAGGCGGGATTCTCCGAGGCGCGCTCCAGGCCCCCTTCCCAGCCGCGCACGAAACGGGCGAGTTGTTTGAGCTCGCTGTCGGGCCGCCCGTGGGCCTGGGCCACGGCCCGCAGGGCGCCCTTGGCCTTGAAGAAGGCGTGGTTGGACACCATGGCCACGCGACCGCGGCCGTAGCGCTCGAAGACGGCCTGGATGACATCCTCCCGTTCGTCCCAGGCGAAGTCGATGTCCATGTCCGGCGGATCCTTCCGCTCCTTCGTGAGGAAGCGCTCGAACATCAGGTTGGTGTCCACGGGGTCGACGTTGCTGAGGTCCAGGGCGTAGCTCACCAGCGAGGCCGCGCCGCTGCCGCGCCCGCAGATGTTGGTGGGAAGCCCCTTGTGTTTCAGCGCCTGCACGATGTCTTGCACCAGGAGAAAGTAGCGGGCGAACTTCTTGAAGGAGATCAGGTCCAGCTCCTGCTCCATGCGGGCGAGGATGGCCCCGCTAACCACCGGGAACCGGCGTTCCACGCCCACCCGCACGCGCTCCCGCAAGAGGGCGTTCAGGTCCGCCCCTTCCAGATCCAGGGGGTCCGGCAACACCCACTCGCCCCAGTGGATGGGCCACCCCGTGATGCGCTCCAGCACTGAGGCCGTGGCCCTCTCCACGGCGGGCTCGGCAAACGGGAAGCGGGCCTCCCATTCGCTCCGCGGCACCGCGGCCTCGGCGGGCTGCCACAGGGCCTCGGTGCGGAGGAAGGTGGCCTGCTGATCGATGGCCCGCTTGAGCCGGTGCATCTCCAGGCCTTCGGCGGTGCGGAAGCGCAGCACCTGGGGCGCCACCACCTCCAGGCCCGCCGCCAGCGCCTTCCGGGCCTCCTGCACACGGCAGGGATGGGCCAGCAGGGCCGCGTCAAAGCCTTCCCGCAGCAGGGCATCCAGGCCCGCGAGGTCGTCGGCCAGCAGCACGCAGTCGCGCGGCGGCTCGGGCGCACCCAGACCCGGAATGACGGGACCCGGCACCGCGTCATGGGCCTGGGCCGAGAGCAGGCGGTTGAGCGCCGCGTAGCCCGCATCGCTGAAGGGCAGCGCGCCGTAGCCATGGCCCCGCCAGGTGAAGCGGGAACCCAGGTGCAGGCGGAAGCCCGTCCACTGGGGATCCGGCGGCAGGCCCTCAAGCTCGCGGGACTTGTGGATCCACTCCAGGGTGTCACGCAACTTGGGATAGCCCGCCATGCCCCGGTCCCAGCAGACCAGGTCGCGGTAGCCGAAGCG
>JANYAZ010000112.1 GCA_025361045.1 Geothrix sp.
GCCTGCGGCGCAGGAACCATGATCTGCATTCGTATCTCTTTCCTTTCGCGCTGCGCCAGCAGCGCCCTACTCCAGGCGGAACGCCTGGAGCAACATTTATGAGCATCTCTACACCGTTCATCCGTAGACCTGTCGCCACCACGCTGCTGACGGTGGCCCTCGCCCTGCTGGGTGCCATCGCCTACCAGTTCCTGCCCGTCTCGCCACTGCCCCAGGTGGAATTCCCCACCATCCAGGTGCAGGCGGGGCTGCCCGGTGCCAGCCCGGAGACCATGGCCTCCTCCGTGGCCACGCCCCTGGAGCGGCAGTTCGGCCGCATCGCCGGCATCACGGAGATGACCTCTGCCAGTTCCCTGGGCGGCACGAACATCACCCTGCAGTTTGACCTGGGCCGCAACATCGACGCCGCCGGACGCGACGTGCAGGCCGCCATCAATGCGGCCCGGGGCGACCTGCCCGCCAACTTGCCGAACAATCCTTCCTACCGGAAGGTCAATCCCGCCGATTCGCCGATCATGCTGCTGGCGCTCACCTCGAAACTGATCCCCCGCGAGCGTATGTATGACATCGCCTCCTCGGTGCTGCAGCAGAAGCTGTCGCAGATCCAGGGTGTGGGGCAGGTCTTCGTATGGGGGGGGGCCCTCCCGGCCGTGCGCGTGGATGTGAATCCGGCCCTCCTCAATGCGCAGGGCCTCGGCCTGGACGATGTCCGGGCCACCATTACGGCGGCCAACCTGAACCGGCCCAAGGGGGACCTTTACAACGGCACGACCACCTGGTCCATCGCCACCACGGACCAGCTGATGACCGCAGCGGACTACCAGCCCCTCATCCTCCGCTACCGGAATGGCAATGCGGTCCGCCTGGCAGACGTGGCCCAGGTCACGGATTCTGTGGAGAACGTCCGGAACGGCGGCCTGTCGAACGGGATCCCCGCCATCATGGTGCCCATCTTCCGGCAGCCGGACGCCAACATCATCGAGACGGTGGATCGGGTGAAGGCCATCCTGCCCCAGCTCCAGGCCTCCCTGCCCCCCAGCATCGAGCTGAAGGTCCTCATCGACGCCACCCGCACCATCCGGGCCTCGGTGAAGGACGTGCAGGTGGCCCTGACCATCTCCATCATCCTCGTCATCCTGGTGGTCTTCGTCTTCCTGCGGAGCGTGCGTTCCACCCTCATCCCCAGCGTGGCCGTGCCCATCTCCCTCATCGGCACCTTCGGGGTCATGTACCTGCTGGGCTACACCATCGACAACCTGTCGCTCATGGCCCTCACCGTGGCCACGGGCTTCGTGGTGGACGATGCCATCGTGGTGGTGGAGAACATCACCCGGCACCTCGAGAATGGCATGCAGCCCATGGAGGCCGCCCTGCACGGGGCCAAGGAGATCGGCTTCACCGTGGTCTCCATCAGCATCTCCCTCATCGCCGTCTTCATTCCCATCCTGCTCATGGGCGGCATCGTGGGCCGGCTCTTCCGGGAGTTCGCCGTCACCCTGTCCGTGGCCATCGTGATTTCCATGGTCGTGTCGCTCACCACCACGCCCATGATGTGCTCCCGGATCCTGCGACCCCACTCGGAGGAAACGCACGGCCGGATTTTCCAGGCCACCGAGCGGGCCTTCCAGTGGATCCTGCGCCACTACGAGACCTCCCTCGGGTGGGTACTTCGACACCAGGGCTTCACCCTCGGCGTGGCCGTCGTCACCCTGCTCGCCACCGTGGGTCTCTACATCGCCATCCCCAAGGGCTTCTTCCCCCAGCAGGACACGGGCCGCATCACCGGCTCCATCCAGGCGGCCCAGGACATCTCCTTCGCGGGCATTGAGAAGCTCATGACCGAGTACGTGAAAGTCGTGCAGGCCGACCCCTCGGTGGAGAGCGTGACGGCCTTCGTGGGGGGCGGCAACACCGGCCGGATGTTCGCAGCCCTCAAGCCCAACAACCAGCGCAAGGACACGGTGGACCAGATCATCGCCCGCCTGCGGGGCAAGACCGCCCACATCGTCGGCGCCACCCTCTTCATGCAGCCGGTCCAGGATCTCCGTCTGGGGGGCCGGCCCTCCAGCACCCAGTACCAGTACACGCTGCAGGGTGACGATGCCCGGGAGCTGTTCGACTGGGCGCCCCGGGTGCTCGAAAAGCTGAAGACCGTGAAGCAGCTGGCCGACGTCAACTCGGACCTCCAGAACAAGGGCCTGGAAGCCTCCCTGACCATCGACCGGGCCACCGCCTCCCGCCTGGGCATCACCCCCCAGGCCATCGACAGCACCCTCTACGACGCCTTCGGCCAGCGCTTCGTGTCCACCATCTACACGCCCCTCAACCAGTACCACGTGGTCATGGAGGTGGACACACCCTTCATGCAGACGCCGGACGGCCTGCGCCACACCTACGTCCGGTCCAATACCGGGGGCCTGGTGCCCCTCAGCGCCTTCACCACCCTGGAGCGCCGGAACACGGCCCTCTCCGTGAACCACCAGGGCCAGCAGCCAGCTGTGACGCTTTCCTTCAACCTGCCCGTGGGCGTGGCCCTGGGCGATGCCGTGGCGGCCATCGACAAGGCCCAGCAGGAGATCCGCATGCCGGGCACGCTGCGCGGCAGCTTCATGGGCACGGCCCAGGCCTTCAAGGCCTCCCTGGCCAACCAGCCCCTCCTGCTGGCCGCGGCCCTGTTGGTGGTCTACATCGTCCTGGGGATGCTCTACGAAAGCCTCATCCACCCCCTGACCATCCTCTCCACCCTGCCCTCGGCGGGTGTGGGCGCCCTGCTGGCCCTGCTGGCCTTCCGCACCGAGCTGAGCGTCATCGCCTTCATCGGCATCATCCTGCTCATCGGCATCGTGAAGAAGAACGCCATCCTCATGATCGACTTCGCCATCGAGGTGGAACGCCGGGAGGGGCTCACCCCCGAGCGGGCGATCTTCCAGGCCTGCCTCCTGCGCTTCCGCCCCATCACCATGACCACCATGGCGGCCCTGCTGGGCGGCCTGCCCCTGGCCATCGGCATGGGCACCGGCTCCGAGCTGCGGCAGCCCCTGGGCATCGCCATCGTGGGCGGGCTCCTGTTCAGCCAGCTGCTCACCCTCTACACCACGCCCGTCATCTACCTCTACATGGACCGCGCCCAGCTCCGGTGGGCGCGCTGGCGGAAGGGGTCGGCCGGGCTGGCCGAGACCCTGATGCAGGACTGACCTCGCCCTCGGGCCAGTGCTCGGCACCTGGGCCGGGTGGAGATCCCCATCTCGAAAAGAACCTGATCACCACCAAGGCACCAAGGCACCAAGAACAGAACAAACGCCTTGCTTGCACGGCTTTTCTTGGTGTCTTGGTGACTTGGTGGTAAATCCTTTTGAACGCTGGATTCGGGCCTCCCCGCTTGAGCCCAGGGCCCCCGGATGCGATCCTGTAGGGCTATGAAACTCGATCGGCTCGGCGACTTCCAACGCACCCACCGCAACGGCGACCTGCGCCTCGACCACGTGGGCCAGACCGTGCGCCTGTTCGGCTGGTGCCGGCGGGTGCGGAACCTCGGCTCCCTGGTCTTTTTGGATCTGCGGGACCGCTGGGGCCTGGTGCAGCTGGTGGCCAACGAGGAGACCGCCGATCCCGAGCTGCTGGCCAAGCTCAAGGCCGTGCGCAGCGAGTTCGTGCTGGCCGCCGAAGGCGTGGTGGCCGAGCGCGAGAGCAAGAACCCCAACATGGCCACGGGCGACATCGAAATCCGGCTCACGGGTCTGCGCATCCTGAACACCGCCGCGCCCCTGCCCTTCCCCCTCGAAGACGAGGGCGTGGGCGAGGACCTGCGCCTCACCTACCGCTTCCTCGATCTGCGCCGGGAGCACCTGCAGCGCAACATGGTCCTCCGCAGCGAGACCTCCAACCTCATCCGCAACTATTTCCGGAAGCACGATTTCATCGAGGTCGAGACGCCCATCCTCGGCAAGTCCACGCCGGAAGGCGCCCGGGATTACCTGGTGCCCAGCCGCGTGCACGCCGGCGAGTTCTTCGCCCTGCCCCAGAGCCCGCAGCTCTACAAGCAGATGCTCCAGGTCTCGGGCTTCGAGCGTTACATCCAGATCTGCCGCTGCTTCCGGGACGAGGATCTGCGCGCCGACCGCCAGCCCGAGTTCACCCAGATCGACATCGAGATGAGCTTCGTGCGCCA
>JANYAZ010000115.1 GCA_025361045.1 Geothrix sp.
CCCATGGCGGCCACCACGAAGGCACCGGTGACCACCGAGGCGATCATGGTGTGGGCGTACTGGGCGAGGGCCCAGGGATTGAGGAGGAAGGCCCAGAAGCTCGCCAGTTGCAAGGTTCCGCCGGTGGCCACGGTGTAGCCCACGGGATGCTGCATGAAGGCATTGGTGGCCACGATGAAGTAGCCGGACAGCCAGCTGCCGATCCACAGCGCCAGGGCCGCGCCGAAGTGACCCTTCGGAGAGAGCTTCTTCTCACCCCAGATCAGCAGACCCAGGAAGCTGCTCTCCAGGAAGAAGGCGAACAGGCCCTCCATGCCCAGGGTCTGGCCGATGACACCCCCTGAGAACCAAGAGAAGGAAGACCAGTTGGTGCCGAACTGGAACTCGAGGGGAATGCCCGTCACCACGCCCACGGCGAAGTTGATGCCGAAGATGCGGATCCAGAAACGGGCTGCATCGTTATAGCGGGCTTCGCCGCTCCGGAGGCCGAGCGCCTTCAGCACCACGATGATGAAGGCCAGACCCATGGTCAGCTGGGGGAACAGGTAGTGGTAGGTGGCCGTGAAGCCGAATTGGAGCCTATGCCAGAACAGCGAATCGCCCATGGTTCCCTCGGATTCAAAGACGCCGCCGGTGCGGCCCTGCACCGGTCAGTATCCCACCCTTCAGCCGAGGAGGCCCTGGATCCTCTGCCAGGACCCGAGGTTCGCCACGTCCGTAAAGCCTGCTTTCCTGAGGAGGGACATGCCAAATGCGCTCCGGCTGCCACTGGCGCAGCAGACCAGCACCGGCCGGTTCCGGTCCAGTTCCTTGATCCGCGCTTCCAGTTCATTCAATGGGATGTTGACGGCCCTCGGGTGGGAAGCCGAACTGAATTCAGCTTTGGTCCGGACATCAATGATCTGGGCTTTCCTGTCGAGCATGGCCTTCAGGTCCGTGGCGGAGCTGGAGCGCCGGCTCCACAGCACGTAAAGCACAGCGGCAACGGGGATGAGGTAGATCAGGTAGCGCAGCATGGATACTCCAGGAAGCACGATTCAACCGCGACAGGCTCCTCGCAGGGATCCTCAGCCTAGCGGATGAAGGCCCACAGCAGGCCCATGAAGGCTCCGTAGGTGATGCCGCGCAGCGGCGTGGCAGTCAGCAGACAGGCACCGGTGCTGCAGCCCACCAGCCGATGCCAGCCATAGCCGAGGATGCCGCCCACCACCAGGCCAAGAGCCAGTCGGATGACCGTGGCCTTCACCGCGAACACCCGACCGCGCTGCCTTCGGGCACGCCCAGCTTGCGCAGGATGGAGGACATCAGGCACCAGTTGGTGATCCCACTCTGCAGCAGGTTCGCACCGACGAAGGCGGTGAACCAGAGCCAGTTCTGGCTGTGGAAGTGGGCCAGCGCGAGGCTGCCCAGGATGAAGGTGCCTGCCACCATGTGGACGATGCGGTCGACGGTCACGCGGGCCGTCCCTGGCCCGCGCCCTTCGGGCTTCGCTTTTGGCAAAGTGGCACTTCGCTCCTGCTTCGTGCTCATGACTTACTCCTTCTCAAGGGCGGCGGTCGCCGCCTGGCGTTGCAGGTTGGCCGCATGGCCCCTTCGGGCCACGAGGTAGTAGAGAACGGGAACGGCGATTCTGGAGAGCAGCGTGGCAGCCACTTCGCCGGCCATGAGGCTGATGGCCAGGCCCTGGAAAATGGGATCCGCCAGCATGACGGCACTGCCCACCAGCACCGCGGCGGCGGTCAGCAGCATGGGTCGGAACCGCACCACGCCGGCCTCTTCCACGGCGGCTTCCAGCGCCATGCCCTCCTTCAGTTTCAGCTCGATGAAATCCACCAGGATGATGCTGTTGCGGACAATGATTCCGGCTCCGGCGATGAAGCCGATCATGCTGGTGGCCGTGAAGAAGGCTCCCAGGATGCCATGCGCGGGGATGATGCCGATGAGCGAGAGCGGCACCGGCACCAGGATCACCCAGGGGATCTCGAAGCTTTCGAACCAGCCCACCACCAGCACAAAGATCAGCACCAGCACGGCCGCGAAGGCCATGCCCAGGTCGCGAAAGACTTCCAGGGTGATGTGCCACTCGCCATCCCATTTCAGCGCGAGGGATTCTGTGTTTTCGGGATGGGCCAGGCCCAGGCGGGGCACGGTGGCACCCGCCGTGCCCTTCATGGCGTCGATCTTCTTGTTGAGTGCGGCCAGAGCGTAGACCGGGCTTTCGATGGCACCTGCCAGGTCAGAAAACACATAGGTGACAGGCATCAGGTTCTTGTGATGAATGGCAGCATCCTCAAGGCCCTCCTTCACGGTTACCAGCTCGCTCACTGGAATCATGCCCCGGGCACCGGGCACCGTCAGCTGGAGCAGTTGTTCCAGGTGCTGGCGCTTGCCGGGGGCCAGCTGCACCACCACGGGCACCTGGCTCGAGCCACGCAACACATGGAAGGCACCCGCCTGGTGGCCGTACCCTGCCATGTAGAGCGTCTGGACCACCTGGGCCGGAACCACCCCGTGGAGTGCGGCCTTTTCTCGATCCAGCACCAGGCTCACCTTGGGATGGGTGGCGTTCAGCGTGGAATCCACGTCCACAATGCCATCCACACTCTTGAAGGCCGCAAGCACTTCGCCGGAAAGGCGGGCGCGCTCGGCGTCAGAGGGTCCATAGATTTCCGCCACGATGGTGTCCATGACCGGCGGCCCGGGTGGGATTTCCACAAGTTTCATTCTGGCCCCGGCGGGTTTTGAGATCCTTTCCAGTTCAGGTCGCAGGCGCACGACGATGGCGTGGCTCAGCTCCTTGCGCTGATCCTTGGGCACCAGGTTCACCTGGATGTCCACCATCTCAGCCTCCTGGCGGAGGAAGCTATGGCGGACCATGCCTACGAAGGTGAAGGGTGCAGCCTCGCCGGCATACACCTGCACATCCTTGACCGTGGGTTCCTTCAGCAGGTGCCGAGCGAGGGCTTGACCCACCGCCAGCGCATCCTCTTTCGGAGTGCCGGCCGGCAGGTCCAGCTGCACCATGAACTCCGACTTGTTGTCGAAGGGCAACATCTTCACCTTCACCACCCCGAAGCCCACCAAAGACATGGCGCCCAGCAGCAGCGCGACCACGCCACCGAAGAAGGCCCAGCGCACAGAGGCGCGGGTGAGCAGGGCGTGCATGACCTTGCGGTAGAGGGCGGTCATGCGGCTGTCCGGCGCCACCTCGGGGTTCTTGTGGGGCCAGTCGTGGACGGGCTCGGGCGAGGCCGTATCGGGCGTGGCCGGATGCAGCCCAGTGGCATCCGTCTCCGGAAGGTTGGCCTCCTTCTTGAAGACGATGAGGCTGGCCCAGGGGCTGATGACGAAGGCGATGATGAGGCTGAACAGCATGGCCAGGCTGGCGCCCACGGGGATGGGTCGCATGTAGGGGCCCATGAGCCCACGCACGAAGGCCATGGGCAGGATGGCCGCGATGACTGCGAAGGTTGCGAGGATGGTGGGATTGCCCACCTCGTCCACGGCCTCCACCACCATGCGGGAGAAGCTCTTGCGCTGGCCCGGCAGGTGCATGTGCCGGTGGATGTTCTCCACCACCACGATGGCGTCGTCCACCAGGATGCCGATGGAGAAGATCAGCGCGAAGAGGGTCACGC
Source organism: Geothrix sp. (assembly GCA_025361045.1). GTDB lineage: Bacteria > Acidobacteriota > Holophagae > Holophagales > Holophagaceae > Geothrix. The sequence goes on from JANYAZ010000115.1 coordinate 3,639, forward strand.
GGTTCAGGGTGTAGCCGAACAGGTAGGTGATGAGCAGGGTGAGGGCCAGGGTCACGGGTACGGCGATGCCCACCACCACGGCGCTGCGCCAGCCCATGGCCAGCAGGATCAGCGCGATGACACTGAGGGTGGCGATCATCAGGTGTTCGATGAGTTCGTTGGACTTGTCACCGGCGGTTTCGCCGTAGTTGCGGGTGACGGTGAGCTTCAAGTCCCGGGGGATGAGGCTGCCACGCAGTGCCTCCACCTTGACCAGCACCTGCTCGGCCAGGGCCGTGGCGTTGGTGCCGGCCCGCTTGGCGAGCGTGACGCTGACGGCGGGCTCGAAGCCCTGCACGCCTGCACCTGCGAAGAGCACCACTGGGGGCTCTGGGTCCGGCGCGTCCACGATGCGAGCCACGTCACTCAGGTAGATGGGCTTCTGATTGCGCACGCCCACCACCAGGCGCTTCAGCTCGGCAGCCTGCAGGACGAAGCCGGTGGCTTCAACGTCGGTCCGCCGTCCCCGATCCACCAGCGTCCCCGCTGGCAGCTGCGCCTCGGCGGACTGGAGGGCGGGCTGCAGTTCACCCAAGGAGTATCCCAGCGACCGCATGCGATCCGGATCCGGCTCCACTCGCACCATCCGCCGGGCGCCACCGACCACCTTGACCTGAGCCGTGTTGGGCACCGTCGAGAGTTCCTGGCCAAGGACCTCGGCCACCTTGCGGAGCTGCCCCGGCGTCTGATCCTGGCCATGCAGCGTCAGCACCAGAAAGGGCACGTCGTCGATGGTCTGGAGCTTGACGATCGGCTTCATGGCCCCCGGCGGCAGCAGCTGAGGGTTGGCCGCCAGTTCCTGATGGACCTTCACCAGGCTGGGCTCCTGGGGTTCGTTGACCTTGAAGCGCACCGTGATCAACGCCATGCCGGGGCGGCTCATGCTGTAGAGGTACTCGACTCCGGGAATGCCCCAAAGGCGGCGCTCCAAAGGCGCGGCGATCTGACTCTCCACTTCCTTCGGGCTCGCACCAGGGTAGGGAACGTAGAGGTCCACCATCGGCACGATGATTTGCGGTTCTTCCTCACGGGGCGTGAGCCACACCGCGAGCAGGCCCAACATGAGCGAGGCAAGAACGAGCAGGGGTGTCAGTTTGCTCCGGAGGAACCCCTTTGCGAGCCGCCCCGCCAGTCCGAGACGAACGTCACTTCCCATGGTTCACTCCGCCCACTTGGAGGTCGACAGGTTGGCCATCCTGGAGGGTACCTGGCCGATCAATGACTCGATCCTCGGCTTTCAGGCCGGAGCGCACGGGCAGGCTATCTCCCGCGCCATCCCCGAGGGTGATCCAGCGCAGTTCGGCATGACCATCCTTGGCCACGAACACACCCGTCAGTTCACCGCGCAGCACAAGGGCACTGCGCGAAACCGTCAGCCCTTCCGATTTCGCCCCAGGCAGGAGGATCCGCGCAAAGGTTCCCTGGCGCAGCCCCTTGGGGGAGAGAACCCGGGCCCGAAGGGTCCCCTTGTGGCTGAAGGCATCTCCCCCAGGCGACAGGGCCGTGACCTGCGCCTCGCCCATGGCGGCTTCTGCCTCGAAGCGTACCTTCGCGCCCTGCTTCAGCGTTTTTCCCTCGACTTCGGAAAGGGTCGCCACCAGTTCCTGATCGCCCTCGCCCACGAGCTCGAGCAAGGGCATGCCAGGACCGACGAAGTCGCCTTCATTGACCTTGCGAGACTGCACGATGCCAGAGAACGGCGCACGGATCTGGGTGTAGGCGATGTTGGCCTTCAGAGAGGACACACCCGCCTGGGACTGTGCGAGTTGCGCCTGGGCCTGTTCCAGTTCCGAGGGCGTGCTGGCCTTCTGGGCGAAGAGCGCCTGGATCCGGCGATGGTGAGCCTCCACGGCCGCCAGCCCAGTCTCCGCGGATCTCAATTGGGCCTGGAGATCTTCATCCCCGAGGGCCATCAGCAGGGTACCGCTGGTCACGCGCTGGCCCTCCTGAATGAACACCCGCTTCACCTGGGCCGCCATGCGGGTGGCCATCGTGGCCGTCCGCGTGGACTGCAGGGTGGCAGCCACCCAAGTCCCGCCTTCAGCGGCCGTTCCGGCCGCCAGTGAGACGGTGACCTTGGGCAGCGCCTTGATGTCCGGGCGCGCCTCTTTGTGCTCGCAGGCCAGTGTCCCAAGCAGGAGTCCAGGCAAGACCAAGGTGGTGAGCAGCTTCATGGTGTGACTCCTTCGATGGGGGCACCGGTGGCCAAGTCCAGGGCCGCCCGGTTGATGCGCAAGTCGTAGAGGCTTTGGAGCAATAGGTTACGGGCGCCCTGCAGGGCGGCCTCTGCATCCAGCACATCCGTGAGGGGGGTCAGGCCTTCGCGGTGTCGGGCTTCGCGCAGCCGCTTGGATTCCTCCGCGGCGACAATGGACGCCTTGGCTGCGATGTATTTGGCCTGGGCAGCCAGCAGAGACGCCTGGGCCAGGCGAACTTCGTGCTCCGCCTGCTGATGTTTGAAGGTCTGCATCTCCTGCGCGGCATGTGCCTGAGCTCTTGCGGACTGAACCTTGGCTCGGTCCGGGGCCGAGAATACTTTCCAGGTCAGACCCACCGCGGCCCAGGTCCAATTCCCCTTGTCGGCCCAGGAGTGGTGAAGCGTTCCTGCACCGACTTCCAAGCCCACCGTGGGGAGCAGACTGCCCTGGGCGGCCTTGGCGCCTTCAACAGCGGCTTTGGCCTGAAGGTCAGCCGCCGCCAGATCCCCTCGGCGTGTGGAGACACCCGGGGCCAGTTCCTCCTGGGGTTCAAGCGGTGTGGCCAAGGGTCCTTCCACGGGCCCCGTTCCAGTTAAAAGTCCCAGTCCTGAGCGGGCCGATTGAACTTGCCGCACCACCTCAGCCTTCTGGGCGTCGGCTTGAGCATGAATGGCCTTCAACCGTTGGAGTTCGGACTCCAGCATCAGCCCCTGGTGGACACGGGCCCCCACGAAAGCTTCCAAACCCTGGATCCAGGCCCGCGTGTCGTCCATCCAGATCAGGGCCTGTTCTGCCACCTGGGTGCCGAAGTACGCTTCGACCACGGCCCGCGCCGTCTCTTGCTTGCGATGGCTTTGAGTGGCTTGTTCGGCCTCGAACAGGAACTCGCCCGCGCGCCGAGCGGCGGTGATGCGGCCACCCGAATAGACCGGCTGCTGGATGACGGCGGAACCACCATAGGCGCCGATGGGATCTGGGTGGTTCAAGGCCAGAGGATTGAAGTCTGAGGCTCCGATGCGCGCCTGGTTCAGCTTGATGCCGAAGGCCATCATCGGCTCATTGGTCCGGATGCCTTGGGCTTGAAGGGTCAGGGTGGGAAACCACAGACCTCCCGCTGCGTCGGCATCGGCTTGGCGGAAGTCCACCATGGCCTGCCCTGCCTTGAGCCCAGCCTGGTCGCTCCAGGCCTTGCGGATGGCCCCTTGCAGGGACAGGGGCGCCTGGGCATTCAAGCCCGCGGCAAGGGTGATGAGGCCAACCACTGTATGCATTTGTTTAATGATCATAGAGGAATACTCCAAACCAAAAAAAGGCAGGACTCCGCCCCATTCATTTTAGGGCCTTATACGTCACCCGAGCTCGGTCACTCACATGACCGCACACCAAGTCGCATAGCTCACCGACCAGGGGCATGACCGGGGCAAAATAGACTGCGTTGCCTTCGGGTTCGCGACTGACCAGCCCCACCCGCACCAGGCAGGCCAGATGCTTCGAAGCGTTGGCCTGGGACAGCCCCGAGGCTTCGGCCACACTGCCCTGGCTGAGGGGGCTCTTCGAATCCAGCAGGGAGCGCAGGATCTTCAGACGGGAGGCATCCCCCAGGGCACTGAAGAGGCCGCTCACTTCGTCGATCATGGGATTGCTGAGCTGGTGGTTCACGGAATCAACTCCATGCGACTATGATCATTCAGTTTTTATCTTTGTCAAGGCCGAATGTCGAGACTGCACTAAAAACTGTATACCCATCGGATCATCCAGCAACCAAAGGTTCCACTCCGGTGCCAATTTTGGCGTGATTCGTGACAGCCGTCATGCCCATCGACCTGACCTTGCTAGGCTGGGGGGGGAGATGCCGTGGACGACCTGGACCTGCGCGCCGCCAAGATCCGCCTGCTCTGCACCGACATTGACGGGGTGCTCACGACCGGTGCCCTCCACTATGGAAGGGAGCCCGGCCACACCAAGGCATTCCACGTGCGCGACGGCGCCGCGATCAAGTGGTTGCAGCGGTCCGGCATCCCCGTGGCCTTCATATCCGGCTTGGCCTCCGACGCCACGGTGAACCGGGCCCGGGACCTGGGCGTGGAGGATTGCTTCGCGGGCCATCTCGACAAGGGGCCCATCCTCGACCAGCTCTGCGTCAAGTACGCCCTGGCCTATGACCAGATCGCCCACCTGGGCGACGACCTGCCGGACCTGCCTCTGCTGCGCCGGGTGGGCCTTGCCTGCTGCCCCGCGGATGCTGTGGCTGAAGTGAAGGCGGCCTGTCACTGGGTGGCCCCCGTGGAGGGCGGCCGAGGGGTGCTGCGCCTCATCGCCGAGCGCATCCTCAAAACCCAAGGACGCTGGAACGACATCCTCTCCACCTACGAGGTCCAACCATGACCCTGCGACGCCTGTCCATCCTGCTGCTCGCCGCCCTGCCCCTTGCGGCCCAGGACGCCTCCCTCGGCCTCAAGGCGCACGGGCTCGTGCCCATGAGTGATCTGCGTGACCTCACCAATGGCCAGATCGGGCTCGGCGCCTATGTGTTCGTGGATATCCCCGTGGGAGACGGGTTCCGTTTTCGTCCCACCGTGGGTGTCCAGCAGATCCCTAAGGGCGACACCCTCGGTCTGGCGGGTGCCAAGACCAGCGTCACGTCCGTGGATCTGATGCTGGATGCCCTCTGGTTTCCCGGCGAGGATGCCCAGCACGGCCCTTACCTGGTGGGCAGCATCGGAGGTCAGCAGTGGCGGGTGAGTTCCACCGGCAGTAGCCCCTCGGTCATCTCCGCCACCCGGCTGGGTGTGGCGGGAGGCATCGGCTACCAGTTCTCCCCCCGCCTCGGCCTCGAGGCGAAGGGATTCTGGAGCCCCATCGAAAAGAACCTCACGGCAACGGGACTCAGCCTTGGGGCCACCTGGCGGTTCTGAACGAACGCACAGCTGGTCTCAATCTGAGCGATCCGACTAACGGCGGACCTTCGCCCCTTCCCGAACCACCTTCTCCAAATCCTCCGGCCTGCGAGGCAGGCGAGCACTCAGGTTGCGAGGCCCATCCGAAGTCACGAGAATCACGTCCTCGATGCGGATGCCAATGCCCTGCCATTTGGCATCGACGCCTTCCATGCCCTTGGCGATGTAAATGCCGGGCTCCATGGTGAGCACCATGCCCGCTTCCAGGGGTCGACTGCCGCCGTGCTTGTGGAAGGGATGCGGTGCGCCGTAGCTGCCGGCATCATGCACGTCCAGGCCCAGGTAGTGACTCACACCGTGGGGCAGGAACTTGTTCCAGTCGCCCCGCTTGAAGGCCTCTTCCTTGTCGCCCTTGATCAGGCCCAGGTCCACGAGGCCATCGCTGATGATTCGCGCGGCCTTCATGAAGCTCACGATGTGGATGTTGCCGGGTCGCAGCTCCTGGATGCCCACCTCCTGGGCCTTGAGCACCAGGTCGTAAAGGGCACGCTGCTCCGGGTTGAACCGGCCGTTCGCCGGCCAGGTGCGCGTGATGTCCGAGGTGTAGTAGCCGATCTCGCCGCTGGCATCCATGAGGATGAGTGAACCGGGCACGATGGCCTGATCGTTGAAGGGGTAGTGCAGCACGCAGCCGTTGCTGCCGGCACCGGCGATGGTTTCATAGGAAAGGAACCGCGCCCCCAGAGACCGCACCGTCCCCTCCAGCGCCGCCGCCACCTGGCCTTCGTTGGCGAAGGTCGAACTTCCGCGCATGGCGGCCAGGTGGCCTTCGATGCTCGCGTCCACGGCATGCTGGATCATCTCGACTTCGCAGGGTTGCTTGAGCACGCGCAGCTCGGCCACGATGGGTCGACCGTCCACGAGGCTCTTCTCGTAGGCGCCCTTCGCGTGGGTGGTGCCCTTGGGATAGGCCACATCGAGCACTTTCGTCCGGAACTCATCATCGAAGTTGTTGATGAGCACGATGCGCTTCGCCTGCTTGAGGGCCTCGCCCAGGGTCTTTTCCGCGGCCGGAAATTCCACAGCCTCGTCGGCCCCTTTGCTTTTGGCCCCCTCTAAGCCCAGACGCACACCCGTATAGGCTTCACGCTTGGGATCTCTGGCCTGGACCAGCAGGGTGTAGGTGCCCTTGTCGGCGTCCAGCAACGCGATGGAGCGTTCTTCCTCCACTCCGGTGAGGTAGTAGAAGTCTGAATCCTGCCGGTAGAGGTGTTCCCCGTCCCCGGAACTGGGCTGGGTGGGCATGGACTTCACGACCACGAGGGTGCCCGATCCCATGGCTTTGGCCTTGGCCATGAGCGTCGCCCGGTTGCCCGCGAAGAAGGCCAGCGGCAGTCTCAGTCCGTGGTAGGCCTTGGTCGCCATGGGGGTCTGGGCCACGAGGACCGTGGCCAGGAACAGGGCGAAACAGCAACGTGACATGCGGCCTCCAGTGGGTGGAACCACTCTGCCACACGGCATCTCTTTGGGGTATCGCGAGCGTTACTTCAGCCCGCGTTTCTCAAGCAGGGGCCCCACCTTGGGGTCCCGGCCGCGGAAGCGCTGGTAGAGCAGCGCGGGATCCTCAGTGCCGCCCTTGGACAGCACCTCGGCGCGGAACTTCGCCGCGGTGGCGGCGTCGAAGAGATCGCCCTTCTCCTTGAAGGCCTGAAAGGCGTCACTGTCGAGGACGGCGCTCCAGATGTAGCTGTAGTAACCGGCGGCGTAGCCCCCCATGATGTGGCTGAAGTAGGGGCTGCGATAGCGGGGCGGGATCTCAGCGATGAGGCCCCACTTGGCCAACGAGGCCTTCTCGAAGGCGGCGGTGTCCTGTGGCTTGGTCTCGGTCAGCGTGTGCCAGTCCATGTCCAGCAGCGAGGCGGCCATGTACTCCACGGTGGCGAAGCCCTGGCCGAAGGTGGCGGCCTTCTTCATCTTGGCCACGAGGGCATCCGGAATGGTTTCACCTGTCTTGTAGTGCTTGGCATACAGCCTCAGAACCTGGGGTTCCATGGACCAGTTCTCCATGACCTGGCTGGGCAGCTCCACGAAATCCCGGGGGGTGCCGGCGGTGCCGCGGTAGCGGCCCTTGTAGAAGAGACCATGCAGCCCGTGGCCAAACTCGTGGAAGAGGGTCCGCACCTCGTCTGCAGTCAGCAACGCGGGGCGGTCGCCCGCCGGTGCCGTGAAGTTGCAGACGTTCACCACCACGGGATCCACCTGCTTCCCTTGCCTGACCCACGCCGAGCGGTAGTTGCTCATCCAGGCACCGCCACGCTTGCCCGGCCGCGGGTGGTAGTCCACATAGATCAGGCCCAGGTGGTGGCCATCCTTCTCCTTCACTTCGAAGCAACGGACATCCTTCTGGTAGACCGGAATGCCCTTCACTTCGGTGAACGTGATGCCGTACAGCCTTCCCGCGACGGCGAAAGCGCCCTGACGCACATCATCGATGGCGAAATAGGGCTTCACCGATTCCTCATCGAAGTCGTACTTCGCCTGCTTCACCTTCTCGGCGTAATAACGCCAGTCCCAGGGCTCGAGTTTCTGCCCCGGCAGGTCCTTGGCCATCATGGCCTGCAGCTCGGCCCGTTCCTTCTTGGCCACTTCCAGCGCCGGTTTCCAGATCTGATCCAGCAAGCCGTAGACGCCTTTGGCATCCTTGGCCATGTTCTCTTCGAGCACATAGTCCGCCCAGGTCCGGTAGCCCAGCAGCTGGGCCTTCTCGACTCGCAATGCGGCCACCTTCGCCACAATGGCGTTGGTGTCGGTGTCGCCGCCCTGGTTGCAGCGCTCCAGGTAGCCCGTGAGGAGGCGTTTCCGCAGCTCGCGGTTCTGCGCGTACTCGAGGAAGGGCCAGATGCTGGGACCGTCCAGCGTGAACAGCCATTTGCCCTCCTGCCCAATCTTCTTCGCAGCGGTGGCAGCGGCCATGCGCGTGCCTTCCGGGAGGCCTGCCAGATCTGAAGGGTTCTCGATGACCAACTGGAAGGCCTTCGTGGCCTTGAGCAGGCGGTCGCCGAACTCCACGCCGAGTTTCGACTGCTCGTTGTTGATGGCCCTCATCCGTACCTGCTGGTCGGACGTCAACGCGGCACCCGCCCGGACGAATCCCTTGTAGGTGCGCTCCAGCAAACGAGCCTGATCCGGGGCAAGCTTCAAGGTGGCGCGGGCCTCCCATACGGCTTTCACCCGCTGGTAGAGCTTGGGGTTCAGCTGGATGTCGTCCCGGTGCGCCGACATCAGGGGCATCACCTCGCGGTTCACCGCCTGCAGCTTCGGATTCGTTTCCGCGCCGGTGAGGTTGAAGAAGACCGAGCCCACGCGGTCCATGAACTGGCCGGAAAGCTCCAGGGCCACGATCGTGTTGTCGAAGGTCGCTGCCTCTGTGGCCTCGGCGATGGCCGCCACTTCGGTCTTCTGGCGGGCCGTGCCTTCGCGGAACGCAGGGAGGAAGTGTTCTTCCCGGATCTCAGCGAAAGGAGGCATGCCGAAGGGCGTCTTCCACTCCGCGAAGAACGGATTGACCGCCGGAGCGGGATCTGCGGCAAGCGCGGGCAATGTCATGAGGGCAACCAGAACAGAAGCGGTGCGCATGTGAGCTCCGGGAAGGACATTTCTTACCGTAGCATCATCTTACGATGGTGGCCAGGAACCCCACCGACCTGCCGTCCCGTGGAAGGCATAAGCCGCGCTCCAGTCAAGGGGACGGAAACGCGGACTGAGACGCCTTGGGTGATTACTTCACGAACACCATGTCGCCCGTGGGGCTGAGGTAGAACGTCTCGCCCTGACTGGTCTTCTGGAGGACATGCCCCATGAGGTCCACACCCACCAGGCTCACCCGCTGTTCACCCTTGATGCCGTCAAACTTGATGAAGTTCAGCGTCCTGGAAGACACGGCCTTGCCCTTTGGATCGAACTTCATGAACCCCAGTGACTCGGCCGTATGAAACTTGAGGTCGCCAGTACTAAGCTCTACCTGAAAGAACTCGCCCTGAGCGTTTTTGAAGACGGGCTGCCCATTCAACATGCCCGCTGCGGAGAGCTGTCCCCAGTCCTTGTGGAACTTGGCGGCGTACTTGATGTGGGCGCTGCCGCGGTCAACCTTGTCCTGCATACCGACTGGTGCGGGTTGGGGAAACCCTTGAGGCGCAGCAGGGGCCTTCTGTCCGGGCGCAGGAGCTTTGGGGGCCTGGGCCGTGACCGAGGCGCCCGAGGCCATGAACACACCGGCAGAGAGCATCGCCACCGCTGAGGCCTGGGACTTGCCAGATGTTCGCTTCATGAATCCTCCAAAGAAGTAGAGCCGCATCAACCCTGCGGCGGGGCAGGCTGGGTCCCTACGCTGCGCGCAGATCGCGCTGGTCTTTTCGACAGCGCCACCAGGGTGCCCCGGCAGGTCGGAGTCCCGCAGTGGCAGGGAAAGATCTCCCGGCTCAGAGCGCGGGAAAGACGCTGGGAGCTGGCGGATTGCAGTTTGTAGTCGAAGGTCAACTCAGCCCCGAGGGGAATCTCCTGCATGGCGTAGAGGTAGGGGGTCTCATCGAAGATGTAGATCTCGCAGTTGGGCTCGCAGCTGTGGTTGACGAACCGGGCATTGTTGCCCTGCTCGGCCCCGTCGATGGCGGTGCCCGCATCCAGGTTCAGCACGTAGGTGAGCTTTCGTTCGCCCCGACCCGCCTGCTCCAGCAGCAGGGCCTTGGGCCATCGCCGTCCCTCGTATTCAATGACCCGCGTGCCCCTGGGGATTGAGCGCTTGGCAAACACCCCGGTACCGTGGATGCCCGAGGCCTGCATCTGAATGAAGTCCCTGTCCGGGCTGACTCCCTGGGTCATGGGGCACGGATCCTTCCTGGCGAGGTTGGGTGGGATCAGGACCGGTCGCCGACCGGGAAACCCAAAGATAGGCTCAATACGAGGAGATTGTGTCGCAAATTCACAGAATGGATGCCCCATGGTGCCCTGACTTCGGCCCGGTGACCAGGAAATTGAGCCCCTCGCTCAGCCCGAACTGGAGCCAGTGCTGCATCCACCGAATGCCCTTGGTTCCCGGCCAGATCCGCTCGCCTGAGAATATAAATCAAGAAATTCAATAACTTCGAATCATCACGCCCATGATGGGATCAGGGTCCGAATCCCAATGAAACGGGGGCCCGCAAAGAGGATCCATGTCCAACGACAAGAAACCCAAGAAAGCCAAGCCGGCCGTCGTGCACGGCGCCACTTCAAGGGGAGCAGGTCTAGCTGGAACCTTGGCTGAGACCGCGAAAAAGGCCCCCCTCGCACCGGCGAAAAAGAAGAAGTAGGGGCTTCCAGCTCTATTTCTTTTCGTCGAAGGCCAGATTCCGCACCATGTCCTCGGTCTTCCAGGGGGCGGCGGCACCGCCCAGATACTTCTGGAACCACTCGAGGTGGGCGTTGTAGTAGACGGGCATGGACTTCAGGTTGTCCGGCCAGTGCCCGTCATTCTTGAAGACGATGAGCCGGCTGGGCACGCCCATTTCCTGCAGGCCGGTGAAGAACTGCAGGCTCTGGGTGTAGGGCACGCGGTAGTCGCGCTCGCCGGTGATCACCAGACAAGGCGTCTGGAAGGCCTGCACCTGGCCGCTGGGGTTCATGCGGTCATAGGCCGCCGCCTTGTCCCAGGGCGTGCCCGTGAGGTCATGCTCGGGGAACCACAGCTCCTCGGTGGCGCCATGCATGGAGCGCAGGTCGTACACACCCATCATGGCGGCCAGGGCCTTGAAGCGGGTGGTGTGCCCCTCCAGCCACATCATGGCGTAGCCGCCCCAGCTCCAGCCCATGGCGCCCATGCGCTCCTTGTCCACGTAGGGCAGCGCGGCGAGGTGATCGGCCACCTTGTCGATGTCCGTCTGCACCTTGCCGTCCCAGTCGCCGCTGATGGCATCGGTGAAGGCCTGGCCGTAGCCCGTGGAGCCGTGGGGATTGGGGAAGGCCACGATGTAGCCCGCGCCGGGGTAGACCTGCCAGTCGCCGCGCAGCGTGTCGGACCACATCATCTGCGGGCCGCCGTGGACGTTCAGGATGAGCGGGTACTTCTTCGCGGGATCGAAGCCATGGGGCTTCACCAGGAACACGTGGATGTCCTTGCCGTCGGCGCCCTTCACCCACTGCTCCTCGGCCGGGCGGAAGTCCACTTCCTCGGCCACGGCCTGGTTGATGTTGGTCAGGCGTTTCAGCTCCTTCGACTCGAAGCCGTACCGCCAGATCTCCACCGGTTCACCCACGCGGGTCCTGATGAAGCAGACGGCCTTCTGGTCGGGGGTGATCACAAACTCCTTGATGCTCTGGCCTTCCAGCATGCGGCTGATCTTCCCGGTGGCCACGTCGACGCGATGCAGCGGCCAGCGACCCTTCTCCTGCACGGTGAACCAGAGGGTCTTGCCGTCCGCCGACCACTGGAAGCCGTCCACCCAGTTGTCGATGCCCTCGGTGAGGACCTTGCGGGTCTTCGCCTGTCGGTCGTAGATGGCCAGGCGGAAGCGATCGGACTCCACGCCGGGCCGCGTCTGGAGCCTGTAGGCGATGAAGCGGCCATCGGGTGAATACTTGGGATCCTGGTCCGCCGCCGGATTGTCGCCGGTGATGCGCCGGGGTGTGCGGTCACCCTCCAGAGAGATGAGGAAGAGGTCCTGGTTGGTGCTGCGGGCCTGGACTACGTCGGTGTTGGTGGTGACGCAGACCTCCTTGCCATCGGGGCTCAGGTCCCAGCTCTGCCAGAAGGCTGGATAGTCCTGCTTGCCCGCGGTGAGCGCCTCCACCTTGCCCTCGAAGGTAGCCGTGAACAGGTGGCTGTACTGGAAGTCGCGCCAGCCGGTCCAATGGCGGTAGAGCAGCTCGTCGGCCAGATGGGCCTGGACCGGGCCATTCTCCAGCTTCTCGCTCAGCTCCTTGTGCCGGGTTCCATCCGTCATGGCCTCGGGAAACACGGACGCCTCGAACGCCACCTTGGTCGAGCCCGGTAGCAGCTTCGGTGCCCCCACGCCCGGCTCGAAGGAGGTCACCTTGCGCGACTCGCCGCCACTTGCATCCATGGCCCAAAGCTGGCTGCCGCCCTCGCGGGATGACAGGAAATAGAGCGTCTTCCCATCCTTGGACCACTGAGGCGCCGTATCCGACTTGCCGGAGAAGGTGAGCTGCCGAGTCTGCCCCGACGCCATCTCCAATACCCAGAGCTGGGTGTCCCGCTTGGCGGCCTTCAGGTCCTGACTGGATACCTCAAAGGCCAGCCTCGATCCATCCGGATTCAGTGCCAGGTGCTGCACGCCCTTGAGACGGTACAGGTCTTCGATGTGGAAGGCCCGCTTCTCCCCCGCCGCGGCGGGCAGTGTGAGGATGAGGGCGGGGACCAGGAATCGATGCAGCAGGAACAAGGGAACCTCCGGACGCGACCCTCCAGAATCGCACGGGGGCGGAGAGCCCGGCCACCCTCGGGATCCCGGGAGGCAGCCTTGCTATCCTGGGCCATGCCGAATCCCATCCTTCCCGAAATCCCTCACGGCCGCGGAATTTTCTGCAACCGGACCCTGAACATGCGGTCGGTGCGGGCCATCGGGTACGACATGGATTACACCCTGGTGGACTACCGAGTAGACGCCTTCGAACACATGGTCTATGCCCAGGCCCGGGAACGCCTAGCCTCCGAAGGCTGGCCCATGGATGGCCTCGCCTTCGACGGATTGATGGTGACCCGCGGCCTGGTGATCGACACCGAGCTGGGCAACCTGGTGAAGGCCAACCGCTTTGGCTTCGTGAAGCGGGCCATGCATGGCACCCGCATGCTGGAGTTCACCGAGCAGCGGGACGCATACGCCCAGACCCTGGTGGACCTTTCCGACTCGCGCTGGGTCTTCCTCAACACCCTGTTCTCACTATCCGAGGGCTGTCTCTTCGCCCAGGCGGTGGACCTGCTGGACCAGGGTGCCCTGCCCCGTGCTTTCGAATACGCCAGCCTCTATCGCCATGTGCGGGCCGGGGTGGATGCCCAGCACATCGAAGGCCATCTGAAGGCAGCGATCGCGGCGGCACCGGATCACTACGTGGTTCAGGATCCCGAGGCGGCCCTGGCCCTGCTGGACCAGAAGGTCGCTGGCAAGAAGCTGCTGCTCATCACCAATTCGGAGTGGAGCTTCACCTCGAAGATGATGGCCCACGCCTATGACCGGCACCTGCCTGGGGACATGACCTGGCGGCAGCTCTTTGACGTGGTGATCGTCTCAGCCAGGAAGCCCGTCTTCTTCACCGAGCACGGTCCGTTCTTCGAGGTGGTGGACGAGTCCGGTCTGTTGCGCCCCCTGTCCGGCCCCCTAAAGGCTGGTGGCATCTACTTGGGTGGCTCGGCTGCGCAGGTGGAGAGCGACCTTGGCATCTCCGGGGACGAGATCCTCTACGTGGGCGACCATATGTTCGGCGATGTCCACGTGAGCAAGCGCACTCTCAGCTGGCGCACGGCCCTGGTGCTGCGGGAGTTGGAGGCCGAGGTCGCCGCCCTGGAGGGCTACCGTCCCATCGAAACGCGCCTCATGGCCCTGATGCGGGACAAGCAGTCCCTGGAATCCCAGCTATCGCAGGCCCGGCTCACCACCCAGCGCCTCCACGCAGGCTATGGGCCCCCATCCAACACGAACCCAAAGTCCGCGGAGGCGCGGGTCCACGACCTCAGGAATCAACTGCTCGCCCTCGACGCCGTGATCGGACCGCTCGCCAAGACTGGCACGGAGTTGACCAATGGGCGCTGGGGCCTGCTTACCCGCGCCGGCAACGACAAGAGCCACTTGACCAGGCAGATCGAACGCTACGCCGACATCTACACCAGCCGTGTCTCCAACTTCCTCCACGCGACGCCCTATGCCTACTTCCGTTCGCCACGGGGGAGCCTGCCGCATGATCCCGCGAGTGCAGTGACGGGAGCCTGATCATGAGCAGCCGGGGCATCTTCGCCCGCACCTTCACCGTCCCTGAATCCGCCATCGATGTGAACGGCCATGCCAACAATCTGGAGTATTTGCGCTGGATGCAGGACGTGGCGACCGCCCACTCGGACGCCTGCGGCTGGACGCTCAGCCGGTATCAGGAGACCCGGACCACCTGGGTGATCCGGTCCCACGCCATCGACTACCTGCGCCCGGCCTTCGCCGGCGAAACGCTCACGCTGCTCACCTGGATCGGCGGCTTCGAGGCCCAGGAGTCCCCGCGCCACTACCTATTCTGGCGGGAGCGGGACCGCAAGGTGCTCGCCCGCGCCAGGACGGTGTGGGTCTTCATGGATGCGGCGGCCGGCCGGGCCCGGAACATTCCGGATGAGTTCCGCGCCGCGTTCGAGGTGGTGGGGGACGAAAAGGAGGTCCTGCGGATGGCGCGGACCAGCGGGGCCTGACCCACCACTCACTTCACCGCGTAGACCGTCGCCCCGTAGTGCTCCTGGTCCCAGGGCGCAGCACTGTTCCAACGGCCATAGGCATGGCTGTCATCGGTCTTGAAACGCAAGGTGTAAGTACCCTTGGGCAAATTGACGAGTTCGTCGCTCAGCCGGTTCTTGCTGGAGCCACCGGCATGCTGGGTGCGGCTGTGATCCATGGTCCAAACCCGCTTGCCGCCCCCGTCCTCAATCCAGGCGACATCCGCCATCTCGTCGCCGCTGCCTTCGCCAATGGCATAGACACGCACGGACTGGGTCGTCGCCAGGCTGAAAGGAACGGCACGGTCCTGGTCGTTGCCGACGCGAACGGCTTCCGCCAACACGTTCCACACCAAAGGTTTTGTGGCAGAGAAAGCATTCAGTTCCTTGTCGGAAGGGATGGACAGCGTCAGGCCGTAGGTCCCGGGATCGGCGGGGGGTGCGGCATTCCAGTCGGCAGGGGAATGGGAATCGTCCGTGATGAAGGTGGCCTCGTAGTCTCCGGCCGGCAACTGGATGGTCTCCACCTGGCGGCGATTTTTCATGGCGCCACCGGCGAACTGCGACTTGTCCATGGTCATCTCCCACACCCGGGTGCGGGTTTGGGCATCGGTGATCCAGCCGTAGTCGTGCATCACCCGGCCGCTGCCTTCGCCCTGTGCATAGACATGCAGGCTGACGGGCCGGGCCACGTGGAAGGACTGGGCCCAATGGCCGTTGTCCTGGTTGGCCGGTAGCGACACCACGATGTTTCTCCAACGAAGCGGGGCCTCGAAGAGGTTGATTTCTTTCGGATCACCGGCGGGCAGGTAGATCTCCATGCCGTAGTTCCCCACCTGCTCCCGCCAATGGCGGATCAGGCTGGCATCGTCGGCGCCAATGGCCTGGAGAAAGCGGTGGTGGCGGTCATCCTGGACGGCGGCCAGGGAGCGGCGGTCGATGTTGCGGAACCACTGGGCGAAGAGGAGACCCTGGCCGAAGCCATGGTTGCTGAAGTAGGCCTCGTAGGTCCCGGCGGGGAGGTCGAGGTACTGATCGGAGACCCGGTATTCCCAGTTCCGCTTGGTGTTCTTGCCATCCATCTGCCACACCACTTCCCGGCTGGCGGCATTCAGGATCCAGCCGTGGGCGAAAAAGGGATGCTCCCGCGCGATGCGCGTGGGAAACCTCAGCCCAGCGCCCCTGGCATAGACATGGATCTTCATCGCTCTGGGCAGGGTGAAACCCTGCTGGCGGACCTCGGCGGCCTCGAACCCGTGCAGGGCCACGATGCGGGTTTCCGCACCGTGCAGGACCACAGGGGCGAAGGAAGCCATGAGCGCGAACAAGGCGACCGCCTGGATGGTGCGTAATAGAACCGCGGCTTCGGACAGGAGGAAGGACAACATGGGAGCTCCAGGACTGACTTCAAGTTAGTCCTCTGGATGGCCTGCATTCACGCGGATCGGCGAACGGAGGCTCTTCACCGGCGAATGGCTACCATTGCTCCAGGAACGCCTGCGCCTCTTGTTCCGCACCGGGGGACAAGTGGGCAAAGCGCATGAGTCGATCGTTGAATTCATAGTGCAGCTCACGGTTCTCTTCGAGCAACAGTTCCAACTGCTCACGATGAATCGCCTCGTCTGTCAGGAACCGCCAGTAGATGGCATCGGAAGCCTCCTTCAGGCCCCGGGCCCGGGCCTCCCAGTGCGTCCGCAGGATGGTGCGCCATCCGACTTTCTTCATGGGGCTGTCCGGGGCGATGGCCTCCTGCCAGACTGGCCCGGCCCAGGCCTGGATCAGCTCCACAGCGGCAGCTTCATTCTGGCGACCGAGGCTGAGCACCAGCTCGCCCAGGTCGTAGATCACCGTCTCGAAGGCGAAGGCGATGCCTTGCCTGGCGGCGAGGCGGGCATAGTGCATGAGATGACGAGTGGCATCGTGCATCCGATCGGGATTGGCGTGGAAGGCCTCGATGAGCAGGCGATAGTGGTAGGACAGGTTCTGGAACCGCCGCAGGTCCTTCTCCTCCAACGCTTCTCGCAGCAGGGTGTTGAAAGTCATGACGTGCAGCTCGATGACCGCATCCGCACCAGCGGCAGAGGCCAGCCGGGCGGTATCCACCAGCTGGGCGGCCAACTCGGATAGCAGCTCATGCTGCCGCCGGGTCGCCACTTCAGCCACCTTCAGGATCTGGGCCAGCACGTAGGCCTCGGGCCAGACCCGCTCGCGGACAAGGTAGTCCTGGCCCTCCTTGGCCAAGCCAGGAACGAACCAGGGCCGTGAGCTCCGCCAAGCCGAGACATTCCGTTCCGAGCACTGGATGATGCCCCCCAGCAGCGCATGCAGACTTTTCAGGGCCAGCAGCACCAACTGCCGATCCCCCCGGGTCATGCCCGTAAGGGCCACGTTCGTCACCACGTCGATGGTCTCGAACAGTTCATCCTTGTTCGCTTCCATGCGGCGGCCCCGGGGCAGCTCCTGGAGGCTGCGCAACCCCTTTCGGGTAAGCATGGGCATGAAGTAGCTGGGACGCAGGAAGCGACTGATGCCAAAGAGGTAGGGGAGGATGCCCGCAAGCACCACCAGGTAGATGACGGCGATGGCCCAGTTGCCAAACCGGACGAATGGGTGTTCCGGCGGAAAGAAGTGCTGGGACATCAGCAGGAGGTTGCCGAGGATCAGGACTGTCAGGCCGCCGACGATCAAGGGATGCGTGACGTAGAGCTTCACCAGCCTGGGTGTGTAGAGGTTCGCTGTCAGAGGCAGGATCAACGCGATGCTGGTCATGGTGACGGACAAAACCGCATTCAGCGTCCGGCTGGCCGTGGAGATGCCGAGGGGCTCGAAATCCCTGATGCCGCCGAAGTGGGCCGTCAACAGGCCCAGGACCGCCGCTGCGAGGAAACAGCCGGCTACCACCATCGTAGGACGGTGGCCGCTCCAGAGGCTGACGCTCCTGTCCTGGGCCATGCCAGCCTTTCGGCGAAAACCCTGAACCAGCTAAGTCTCCGCCATCTTGCCCCGGTGCCACAGCTCTGGGATGCTGGAGGGCCCCAGACCCAGCGTCTTTTTTCATCCCCCGCCCCCGCAAACCATGCGTCCCCACCCGGAGTCCCCATGAAACGCCTGGTCCCTTCCCTGCTGTTGCCGGTGCTGTTGAGCTTCGGAACCCCCTTGTCCGCTGAGATCACGCCCCAGACCAAGGCACCCCAGAAGAAGACCCAGGTCCCGGTCCCCGAAGCGGCCAAGGCCTACGATCAGGCCTATGCCGAGATGCAAAAGAAGGCCTACGCGACCGCCCTGCCCCTCTATGAAAAGGCGTTGGCTCTGACGCCGGACCGGGCCGAGATCTGGAACGAATACGCCATCTGCCTGCGGAACCTGCGACGGTTCCCGGCCGCCGTGCGGGCCGGGTGGCGGGCCATCCAGCTGGATGGCGGGAAGACCATGCAGCCCTGGAACGCCCAGGCCAACACGCTGATGGAGGTCCACGAGTGGAAGGCCGCGAAAGCCTGCCTGGAGAAAGTGGAGGCGCTCCACAAGGACGGTCCCTTCGTGGCCCGGGGCTGGCTGAACCTGGTCTTCCGGATGATGGCCGCCGGCGAGTCCGAGGGCATCGTGGACCTCTGCCGCCGGGCCACGAATCTGGATCCGGGCAATTCCCTGGCCTGGATCGACCTGGGGCAGGCCCAGGCCTTCGTCCGAATCGATGCCAAGGAGGCCGCCGGGAACATCGAAAAGGGCCTGGCTCTGGCGGAGCAGCAGAAGGACGCCCCCCGGGTCAAATACGCCACCCAGCTGCTGAAGAACGTGAAAGCCGGAGAAGTGATCGCACCCCCGGTGGCACCGGGCCGTTCCTGGCAGTCCATCCCGACCACCCTGCAGAACCTGCCGGAGGCCGATGCGAGCCGCATCGCCCTGCTCCCAGCCGTGGACCACCACTTCACCCTGGCCGGCGGTGGTGTCCTGTCCATGGCCCTGCCTGAGACCTAGGTGGAGGCACCGGGCCCCGAGCGCATCGAGAACCAGTTCACCATCACCTTCACGGTGCCCGGCACCAGTGGCTTCAAGGTGTTCCTCAGCCCCATGAAGGGCCCCGTCAACCCCCTCGGCGTGAAGGCCACGGCCGATGACGTGGTGAAGCGCCTGCTGCCCATGTCCGCCGAGACGGAGCTGCCCTTGCACGAACTGGCCACGCCTTACCTGAAGGGCTACTGGGTGCTCTCCACCGATAAGAAATCCGTCGACAAGGAACCCGCCAAAGGCGAATACCGCCACCTCCTCACGGCCCTGCTGGATGTGGGCGGCCTCTCCTGCGTGGGCACCGTGCTGACGAACACCAAGACGCCAGAGGTGGTGGATCCCTGCGTGGCGGCGTTTGGATCGGCACGGAAGGTTGAGCCGGCGGTTAAGAAGTAGCCGGGCGAGGGCCCCCCTAAAGCCCCGCCCACTCCGCCAGCACCCGCTGGGCCTGGAGGATGGGGCCATCCTGGGTGCCCAGCAGAGGCAACCGCACGGCCCCGTCGGGGCTGAGGTTGGCGCCCTTGGTGCGGCCCACCCAGGCCATGAGCTTCGCGGGGTCGAGCGGCGTCTGCGGGCTCAGGCGCAGCTTGAGCTGGCCCTTGTCCACGGCCACTTCGGAAACCGCCAGGACCTGGGCCAGCAGCTTCACCTTCAGCAGCTCGAAGAAGCGGACCGTATCGGCATCCTCTTCGGAGATGCGGCCAAAGCGGTCCTCCAGGTCCAGGCGGTACAGCTCGAGATCCTTCTGGTCGCGCAGCCGCGAGATGCGCTTGTAGGCCACCAGCCGTTCGCTGGCCTGGTCGATCCAGCGGCGGCTGAGCTGGGCACCGGGTGCCAGGCCGTCCAGCTTCACCTCGAAGCTGCCGCTGGGCTGGCCCTGCAGTTCTTGGAGGGTCTCCTCCAGCAGCTTCACGTAAAGCTCGAAGCCGATGTCGTGGATGTGGCCGGACTGCTCGCCACCCAGCAGGTTGCCCGCGCCGCGCAGTTCGAGATCCATGGCCGCCACGCGGAAGCCCGAGCCCAGTTCGGAAAAATCCTCCAAGGCCTGCAGGCGCTTGCGGGCCTCCTCGCTCACCTCGTGCTTGGGCGGGATCATGAGGTAGGCATAGGCGGGCACGTCGCTGCGGCCCACCCGGCCCCGCAGCTGGTAGAGCTGGCTGAGGCCGAAGGCGTCGGCCCGATGGACGATGAGCGTGTTGGCGTTGGGCACGTCCAGCCCGTTCTCCACGATGGTGGTGGCCACCAGCACGTCGATGCGGCCCTCCATGAAGCCGAGCATCACCTGCTCCAGTCCTTCGTCGGTGAGCTGGCCATGGCCCACGCCCACGCGGGCATCGGGCACCAGCTCGCGCACCCGGGCGGCGATGGAGACGATGGACTCCACCCGGTTGTGCACCAGGTAGACCTGCCCGCCGCGCCGCAGTTCGAACTGGATGGCGGTCTGCACCAGCTCGTCGCTCCAGGGCGCCACCACGGTCTCGATGGCCAGGCGGTCCTTCGGTGGCGTCTCGATGAGGCTGATCTCGCGCAGGCCCGTGAGGCTCATGTGCAGGGTGCGGGGGATGGGCGTGGCACTGAGCGCCAGCTGGTCCACATTGAGCCGCAGCTTCTTCAGCTTCTCCTTGTGCCCCACGCCGAAGCGCTGCTCCTCGTCGATCACGACCAGCCCCAGGTCCGCGAACTTCACCTTGGCCCCCAACATCAGGTGGGTGCCCAGCACGATGTCCACCATGCCGTCGGCCACGTCCTGGAGGATGCGTTTCTGGTCGTCGGGAGCCACGAAGCGGTTCAGCATCTCGATGCGGAGGGGGAAGCCCGCGAAGCG
>JANYAZ010000159.1 GCA_025361045.1 Geothrix sp.
GTAGACCCCCTCGGGATCCTTCAACCACACCAGGTCCGGAATGGCATGGATGAGGGTCTGCAGCTTGGCCTCACGGGTCGCCACACCCCCCACCAGCCGCTTCACCATGACAAAGAGCAGCATGGAGGTGACGGCCACGAAGACCCACCCCTTTGCGATGCTGATGCGGGTCATGGCAGCGGGGTCTTGCACCAGGGCCTCAACGGCCCGGTCCGACAGGAGGATCCACAGGCCGGAGAATCCGGCATACAAGAGCACCACGCGCAGGGCTCCAGAGGTGGCGGCCACCGACCTCTTCGGGTGCATCTGGATCGGATCAGGCATAGGGGATGACCGTGCCTCCCACCAGGATCCTACCCCCAAGGGCAGGGGCTCAGAGTCCCAGCAGTTCCTTAATCTTCGGCGTGACGCTGCGACTCACTTCCAGATCCAGGCCATCGGCCACGCGCACCGAGGCCCGGCCACCTTCCAGTGGTCGCAACCCCAGCACGGCCTCGGATCGAAGGAGCAGGTGCCGCTGAATCCGAATCAGTCCAGCCCCGGGAAAGGCGGCTTCAACCTCTGCCAGCGTGGTCCAGGCCGTGCGGTGGCGACTGCCGGCGGCCCAGACCCAGACCACTTCCGCCTCCACCTCGAAGTGGGTGGTGCGCTTCAGGTCGAGGAAGACATGGCCCTCGCCCGCCTTCACCGGAAACCGCTGCGGCGTGACGGCCGGGGCCTCGCTGCGACGCAGGCCGCCCTCCTGCAGGCGCGCCAGGGTCTTCGCCAGGCGCTCGGCGGACACGGGCTTCATGATGTAGTCCACGGCCGCCGCTTCGAAGGCGCGCACCGCATGCTCGGAGTGGGCGGTCACGAAGATCACCGGCGGGCAATGGCGGCAATCCACCAGTTCGGCGGCCACTTCGAGCCCCGTGGCACCGGGCATCTGGATGTCCAGGAAGAGGGCATCCACGTCCTTGGGTTCCTGCAGCCAGGCCAACACCGAGGGGCCATCCGCCAGCTCGGCCTTCACGTCGCAGCCCGCCTCCCGCAGCAGCCGCGCCAGCCGCGTCCGGGCCAGGGGCTCATCATCGGCCAAGGCCACCCGCAGGGTTTTCATCGGCGCATCTCCAGGCTGGGCAACCCAAGGGTCGCCACCGTCCGGGGTCCTTCACTGCGCAGGTGCAGGCTGGCGACCGGCCCATAGGCCAGGCGCAGCCGCGCCTCCAGGTTCGACAAGCCCACTCCGGCCCCTGGCACCAGGCCCAAGGGACGGCCCGTGTTCGACACCCGCAGGATGAGACCGCCATTGTGCCGACGCGCGGAGATCTCCAGGGTGCCGCCCTCCGGGTGGGTGGCGATGCCATGTTTCAGCGCATTCTCCACCAGGGGCTGGAGCAGAAAAGGTGGCGCCTCGACCTGGTCGAGCGCCGCATCCCAGTCCCACTGCACCCGCAGGCGCGCCCCGAACCGCAGGCCCTCCACCGCCAGGAAGCGCTCCACCAGCGCGCGCTCCTCCGCCAGGGGTGCCTTCGCCCGGTCGCCATGGCGCAGAAGGGCCCGGTACAGCTCGGAAAGGTCCAGAATCGCCTGCTCGGCGGCCACCGGGTCCTGGCGCACCAGCTCGGCCAGACCGTTCAGGGAGTTGAAGAGCACGTGGGGGCTCAGCTGCCCCCGCAGCAGCACCCACTGGGCCTCCTCCAGCCGGGCCTCGGCGGCGGCTTTCTCCTCCTCGGTGATGACCGAGAAGGAGATGATCGCCCCCAGAATGGTCATCATGGGCAGGCCCACCAACAAGTTCATGGCCAGCACGGCCTGGAAACTGACCTGGACCCCCCGGGCCAGCCCAAGCGCCTCTGCTTTCAGGCTCGCGTTGCGCACCAGGAACCAGCTCACGGCCACGAGCAGGACGATGACCAGGGCATTGAACAGGGCGGCCTGGACCAGGCCCCGCCAGAAGGGAGCCCGTGGTCGATCGTCCCCGCTCCACCGCCAGGGCATGGGGGCGAGAAATCCATAGCTGAAGGACACCAGGAAGGGCATGAGCAGGGCATTGGCCAGCGCGCCCGGGTGCCGCAGTTGAATGGGGGCCGGAACCAGAAGGAACTGCAGGCCGGTGAAGAGGGCGGCAAAAATCAGGACGATGGCCCAGGGCGTCCGCCTGCGCAGACGCGACCGGAAGTGCTGCTGGAGGGGACCGAGGCGCATGGCCTCCAGCATGCCCGAGGCCCGGCCCGCCGGGGGACGTGTCGCCGGATGGACCCCCCGGACCGCCCATCCGCCGGGCCGGACCGGTGGTCCGCCCTGGAACGCCGGCCCCGCCGCTGGCACCCAAGGGGTGTTGCCGGAGTCCCCATGCGTCCCGTCCTGTTCCCCATCCTGCTCACCGCCCTGGCCCTGCCCGCCGCCGAAAGGAAGGTCCCCGTGTCCCTGCACCAGATCACCCTCAACACCCTGGACGGCCAGCCCCAATCCCTGGCCGCCTACAAAGGCAAGGTGGTGCTGGCCGTCAACGTGGCCAGCGAGTGCGGCTACACGCCCCAGTACGCGGGCCTGCAGAAGCTCTTTCTGGCGGAAAAGGATCGCGGCCTGGTGGTGCTGGGCTTCCCCTGCAACCAGTTCGGCGGCCAGGAGCCCGGCACCGCCGCCCAGATCGAGACCTTCTGCCAGAAGAACTACGGCGTGACCTTCCCGCTCTTCGAGAAGCTCGAGGTAAAGGGCGCCGGCCAGGCACCGCTCTACCAGTTCCTCACCGCCAAGCACGGCGAGCCCGCCTGGAACTTCCACAAGTACCTGATCGGCAAGGACGGCCAGGTGCTCCAGGCCTTCAGCAGCAAGGTGGCCCCAGACAGCGCCGAGCTGAAAGCCGCCATCGAGGCCGCGCTGAAGTAGCCTCCCGCAGCGGGCCGTCCCGCTACCCTGGTAGCATGCGCGACCTCGAGGCCCTGCGAGACCAGCACAAGCGCCGCCTGGCCTGGATGCCCTGGCTCTACTTCGCACTGAAAGCGCGGCATCGCGCCTGGGCCCAAGCCTGGCAGGCCGAAGTGCAGGCGCAGCTCCTGGCCCAGGAGACCGTGCAACTCGGGACGGGCTGCTTCATCGCGCCGGACGCCGCCCTCTTCGGCGAGCCCGGCCGTGCCGTGGTGCTGGGCGACCGCTGCGCCATCGCCGCCCAGGCCTTCCTGCACGGCCCCATCACCCTGGGAAACGACGTGAGCGTCAACGCCGGGGCGCGCCTGGACGGCGGGCGCAAGGGGCTGGTCATCGGCGACGGTACCCGCATCGCCAGTGGCGCCGCCCTCTACGCCTTCGACCACGGACTCAAGCCGGACCGTGCCATCAAGGACCAGCCGGTACGCTCGCGCGGCATCCACATCGGCCGCGACGTGTGGATCGGCGCCAACGCGGGCGTGACGGATGGTGTCGTCATCGGCGATCACGCCGTGGTGGCCATGGGCGCGGTGGTCACGAAGGACGTGCCCGGGTGGGCCATCGTAGCCGGCGTGCCGGCAGTCGTGGTGGGAGACCGTCGGAACCCCTGACGCGTCGCCCGATGCCACATGGTGGCGTCCGCATGTTGCACTTCGCGAAGAACGCCCTCGGCCAGAGTCCAGCCAAGCCCCGTCATTGCTGGCTTTTCAACCTTGGCACGGGTCGTGAAATCCAGGGTGTAGGGGTCCTGGTCATTCTGCCCCATGAAGGAGGCCTCATGCGAAGTCTGGTGCTGCTTGCCCTCGCGGCCCTTGCGGCCCTTCCCCTGGCCGCCCATGAACACGGGCGCGAGCCCCGCCGCATCGTGGTGGAGCGCTCCCGCTGCGCCCCCTATCCCCGCTGGGAGGCCCGCGACCGTGACGATCGGCGCTGGGACGACCGTCGCTGGGATGAGCGCTGGGAACACCGTCGGTGGGCCAGTCGGTACGACTGCGAGGACGACCGCCTCGTCCTGGGCCCCCTGCCACTGCCCCGCCCCCTGCTGCCGCCCTTCCGCGGGCAAGTGGTGATCCGCATCCACTGATACCAATCTGCATTCAAAAATAGAGATTCACCACGGAGACACGGAACCCACGGAGGTGGCACGGAGGCCTCCGTGCCCCACCCATCCAGCTTCGCGGGCGCGACGCACCCAGGGGCCGCAAGCGGCCCCGCCGGCGGTTGCGGGCGGGATCCGCGCGATCGCGTGGCCGTCCGCCCGCAACCGCTGGCCAAGCGAAGCTCG
>JANYAZ010000163.1 GCA_025361045.1 Geothrix sp.
ACCGCGAGCACATACTGGCCCCGGTGCCGGAAGAGGTCGCGCAGCACGTCCTGGAACAGAAGGATCACCAGGCGCAGGCCCGTCATGAAGCGTTCCCATCCACGGCCAGCCCCTTCAACACCGACCCGGTGGCCACCGTGACAGCCTTTGCCGCCGTACCCCCCAGAGGCGACTTCCAGATGAAGATGGTGTTGTAGCCCACGGTGCCTTGGCCCCGCAGTCCCACCAGCCAATCCTTCGTGCCCGGGTGGGACAGGACCCGCAGGTCTGGCTGAGCCGTGGCGCTGCCCAGGGAAAGGGCGGGTGCCTGGTTGTAGGACAGGCCGAACTGCCCGGTACGGAAGGCCTGGATGGGCGGCGCCGTGCTGACGGCATCGGTGTTGTGGCGGGCGACGAACAGGTAGCCGCTCCCCGTATCGAGGGCCAGGCTCCCGTACAAACCCAGGGTGGTCAGATTGCCGAGGATGACCTGGGCAGCATCGAAGGAGGTGGACGTCCCCTTGCGAAGGCGCGGGCCGGTCAGGGCATCGATGCCGACGGTTCCGCCATCTTTCATGAAGGCATAGACGACGCCCGAGGCCGAGGCGACCCCCGTGCCCCCGGTGTCCCCGCTCTGCTGGAGGGCCTGGAGGGTGACCGACGCGTCCTGGAGCTGGGCGTTGGGGCTGGCCACCACCCAGATCTGGCTGCTGCTGTCTCCCGCCTCGGTGATGAAGAGGGTGTTGGTCTGGGCATCCAGGCTGACCTGGCCGAACTTCCCGTTGGTGAGCCGCCCTGTGCTGGACAGGGCGAAGGAAACCACCTCGCCGCTGGGCACGGTGCCGGTCTGGGAGCGGATGTTGCTCACACGCACGATGGTTCCCGTGTCGGACACCATGTAGAGGATGCCGCGCTGACTGTCGAAGCAGAGCCCGCCCCAGGCCAGGTTGGTGACCTTGCTGAAGAGGCTGGAGGAGAACTGGTAGGTGGGGGCCGGTGCGGTCGTGCTGTCGTAGACCGCATTCAGATCCGTCCAGACGAACACCCTGTTGGTGGTGGAATCGAAGGTGTACAGGGCCACACCCGCCGTGCCACCGGTGGCACCGCCGTCAGGTTCCTTGCACCCGAAGGCCAGCAGCAGGACAGAGGCCGCGAGGCCAAGCAGGAAGCGCGAAGTCATCAGCAGACCTATTTGGTTGAGAAGAGGGCCTTCAGGTGGGTATTGAGGGTGCGGACCATGTCGGCGTCGCACCCCGAATCCACTGCCCCTCGACTGATGGCCAGGGCCAGGCCCTTCACGGCTTCGGGTCCGTCCCCCGAGATGATCTGCTGAGTGGCCTTGGCCTGGAGGCGGTTCACCATCTCGTGTTGACCTTCCGGCAACACCATCTTGGCGGCCTGGGCAATGCGCTGGGTGAAGTTCATCAGCTTGACCATGCGTTGAGGATCGTCCATGGCCGGCGCGGGTTTGGGGGCCGGGGCCGGTGGAGGTACCTCGGCTACGCCACCCCCCACGGTCTCGGGAAGCGATTCCTCGCTCTCTGGGAATCCCTGCATGCGGGCAACCGGCGGTGGGGCCTGGATGCGCACGATGGCAGTCTCCTCTTCTCTGGATTCGGGGACCACCGGGCCGGAGGCTGGCGAAGGCCGGGTGCCAAGCATCTCGGAGACTGGAATGAGTTCCTTCACAGGTGCCGTAGCGGGGGATTCCACTTTCGGCGGCTTGCCCGAACGAAGGCCTTTCATCACCACGTGCCCGGCCATCACCAGGCCGTAAAGATCCTTCGCCACGGTGAGCACCGGTTTCTGCAGCAGCTCAGCCAGCTCGGAGACGGTGTAGTAGCCGGTGGCCAGCGCCAGGAGGCGACCCTCGCGGGGATTGACGCCCTGCGGCAATTCGCCCGGAAGCAGCGTGGACGCGGGATAGAGGTCCACAGAAGGCACCTTCTGGCTGATGACCCGCCATTCATCCATCCGACGCCCAAGTTCCATCAGAATGGAAGCATTGGGTTTGGTAATGGTGGCCGGCACATCGGGTACGACTTCCTCAAAGCGGTAGGTGCCCTCGATCCAGAGCGCCACTTCCATGAGGGCCTCGAAGCCTTCACCACTGTGGGTCACCGCATGGATGATCCGCCCCTCCTTCAGGTAGATACGGGCCTTGGAAGACTCTTGCTGCACATGGAAGCAGCCGGACTTCCCGCCCTGACTCACGAGTTGGATGATGTCGGGCAGCGGCGCCTCGCGCATGGAGCCTTGGATCACACCCTGTGACATGGGCTGTTCCTCTCGGGAAGGTGAATCGGATGCCCAACCATACCATAGGACTGCGCACATACCGCCGGGTGCGCCCTTCCCCCGGAAGGTCGCATGAGCGATGCTGGGTGTCCTATGAGCGCCCGCCCCGACTCCCCTTTTGCCTCCATCGAGGAGGCCATTGAAGCCATCCGCCAGGGCCGCATGGTCGTGGTGGTGGATGATGAGGATCGCGAGAACGAAGGCGACCTCACCCTGGCGGCCGAGCATGTGAGCCCCGAAGCCATCGCCTTCATGGCCACCCACGGCCGCGGCCTGATCTGCGCGGCCCTGGAGGGTCCGGTGCTGGATCGGCTCCAGATCCCGCTCATGGTCCGGGACAACACCAGTCCCTTCGAAACCGCCTTCTGCGTGTCCGTAGAGGCCCGCGAGGGCACCACCACGGGCATCAGCGCCCAGGACCGGTCCCGCACCATCCAGGCCCTCATCGCCCCCGATGCCAAGCCCCAGCACTTCGTGAAACCCGGCCATGTCTTCCCCCTGCGGGCCCGACCGGGCGGGGTGCTGACACGCACCGGGCAGACCGAGGCCAGTGTGGATCTGGCGCGCCTGGCCGGCCTGCATCCCAGCGGCGTCATCTGCGAGATCATGAAAGACGACGGCACCATGGCCCGGGTCCCGGACCTGGTGCCTTTCTGCCAGAAGCACGGCCTGCCCCTGGTGACCGTCGCGGACCTGGTGGCCTACCGGCTGCGTCAGGAACCCCTGGTGAAACCCCTCGAGGTCCGGGCCATGCCCAGCATCTGGGGCGAACTCAAGGTTCATCGCTTCCAGAGCCTGCTGGACGGCGGCAGCCATCTGGCCTTCGTCCTCGGGGATCTGGCAGCGGGTGGCGAACCCCCGCTGGTGCGCGTCCACGTGGAGACCCTGCCCGACGACCTGCACGGTTTTGAGTCCGGGCTCTTCCAGAAGGCCATGGGCGTCCTCGCCAAGGAGGGCCGTGGGGCCCTGGTCTACCTGCGTCGCCACGCCCACACGCCTGGAGTGGCCGACGAAGGCCCCGTCCAGCCCCAGGCCATGAGCGATCGCGATTTCGGCGTGGGTGCCCAGATCCTGCGTCAGCTCGGCATTGGGAAAATGCGCCTCCTCAGCAGGCACGAAACCAAGTACATTGGCCTCCGTGGCTTCGGCCTCGACCTTTGCGCCCATGTGCCACTCGAACCCACCGCGGCCAACCCCACCCCGGACCAGCATTGATAGACGCCGCCTTCCTGACCCAGTCCCCCTTGTTCAGGAACCTGGACGAGATGGAACGCGCCCAGATCCTGATCATCGGCGACGTGCGTTCCTTTCCGGCAGGACAGGTCCTGTTCCGCGAAGGGGATCAGGGCGATGGCCTCTATCTGGTGGTGAAAGGGTCCGTTCGCATCTCCAAGGCCAGCAGCACTGGCGAGGAGGCCCTGGCCGTGCTGGAGACTCCGGCCTTCTTCGGCGAAATGGCCCTCATCGACAACTCCGCCCGGGCTGCGGATGCCATCGTCAACGAAGACTCAGTGCTGTTTTTCATTCCCCTTTCAGGTCTTCGCTCCCTCATCGAGGCCCAGCACAAGATCGCCCTGAAGATCCTGTACTCCCTGTGCGAAGTGCTCGCCCAGCGACTCAGGGAGACGAACGAGCGCTACATGAGCATCTTCACCATCGCCCAGTGGGGGGGATCCAATCCCGATGGCCCCCTGCCCATCCCCTAACAGGAGTTTCCATGTCCGACCTCGTTGCCCACATCACCGACGCCGAATTTCCCCAGGCCGTCGCGCAGGGCGTCACCCTCGTGGATTTCTGGGCCCCCTGGTGCGGGCCCTGCAAGATGATCGCCCCCGTCCTCGATGAACTGGCCTCCGAGATGCAGGGCAAGGCCAAGTTCGTGAAGATGAACGTGGATGAGAACCCCCAAGTGGCCGGCCAGTTCGGCATCATGAGCATCCCCACCCTCATCGTCTTCAAGGACGGCAAGCCCGTGAACAAGCTCATCGGCGGCCAGCCAAAACCTCAGCTCAAGGCGTTCGTGGAAGCTGCCTTCTAGTACATTGCTTCCGAATTGCGAAAAACGCGGCCTTGGCCGCGTTTTTCGTTGGCGCACGGGCGCAGCCCGCGCGCAGAGTCAGGCGGAATCATGAACGCTTACTTCCGCCGCAAGACCAGCCTGATCTGGTTGCCCTTCTCGTTGAAGTGCACCTCGTCCATCACCAGCATGATGAGCGGCAACCCTCGCCCGCAATGAGGTGCCATGTCGGAATCGCCCGACATGGGCTTCATCCGGCTGGCGTCGAAACCCTTGCCCTCGTCACTGATCTCCAGTTCGAAGCGCTCGGTGTCCATGGCCAGCCGCACTTCGATGAGTCGGCCCGAATAGTCAGGATCCGCCATCCGCTTCTGGCGAAGCCTGACATAGGGATCTTCCTGCTCCAGCAGATCGCCCTTGAGGGTCGAGTCCAGCTCCAGGTTCCCATGCTCCATGGCATTCACGAGGGCCTCGTGGAAGGCCATGGCGATGACATCCAGGTTGCTCATCGAGGCGAACCCCATGGGCACCAGCCGATCCGTCAGGTGCCGCACGAGGCTGGGCACGTCGAGTTCATCGGATCGGAAGAGAAAGTGGCGCCGCTCATTCACCAGGCCGCGCAGGCCGTCATCGGCCAGCCGGTACTCCCGGTGCAGGTCCACCAGGTGGAAGACACTCTGCACCAGGTCCCGGATGGCGATGGGCTTCATGAACAGGTTCGACGCCCCCATCCGCATGGCCCGGATGGCATAGTCCACCGAGCCCTGCCCCGTCATGAGCACCACCGGAAGCCGCGGTTGCATGGCCTTGACCTTGTGGATGACGTCGAAACCGTCGAGGCCCTCCATGTTGATGTCGGAGATCACCAGGTCGAACTGAGGGGCCGCTGGATTCTGCATCAGTTCCAGTGCCTGGGCCGGATCGGGGTAGGCGTGCACCTCCATCCCGTAGTGCGCCAGGGCGGAATGCACCATGTCCAGCACGGCCGGATCGTCGTCAATCAGCAGGATGTGCGCGGCCCTTCGATTCATGGCGGCTCCGTGTGTGCGAGATTCTACCCAACCGGCGGCAGGTGGGGCGCGATCAAGGCCCAGGTCCGATCCAGCGCCCCGGTCAGTGACTCCGGGAGGGGCCGCACCACGCTGGGCCGGAGCGGCGCATGGGCCAACAGCGTCAGGACCTCGTGTTCGAGATCCGCCGCTTCGACCACCCGGATGCGTCCGGCTGCCAGCAGGGGCGGCACCAGATCCTCGAAATTGCCGTACCCCGGGCCAAGCATCGTCGGGACACCCACCTGCAGGGGTTCCAGCGGATTGTGCCCGCCGGGGTGGGCCCAGCCCCCGGCCACCAGGGCGAGGGTGCCTTCCCCATAGGCCGAGGCGAGTTCACCCAGGGTGTCAAGCAGCAGCACCTCGGTCTCGCGCCAGACGGATGCATCCGGCCAAGTCCCGGAGGCGCGGCGGTACCTGAGCCCCCGCGCCGAGCAGGCTTCCGCCACCGCGTCAAAACGCCGGGGCTGCCTTGGCGCAAGCATGAGCCGGAGCCCCGGCACCTGGTCCCTGACTGCCTGCCAGACCTTCAGCACCAGGTCTTCCTCGCCCTCCAGGGTGTTGCCAGCCACCAGCACCGGAGCTTCCGCCCAGGCCGCCCGCAGGGAGGCCCAGCCCCCATGGAGGGGCCGTGGGAAAGGCAGGTCCGCCTTGAGGTTGCCCCCCAGCGCGACCACCGGGGCCCCCAGCCGGCGGAAAGCCTCGGCGCTGGCCTCGTCCCGTGCGGCCACCAGCGTGAGCCGCGAAGCCGCCCGCCGCAGCCAGGGACCCCCGCGCTGCAGCGATTTCTCCGTCAATCGGCCGTTCACCACAAGCCGGGGAATCCCCCGCGACCCGAGGGCCTCGATCAAGCCCGGCCAGAGTTCGGTTTCCAGGGCGATGAAGGCCCCAGGGGGCTTGCGCAGGAACGAAAGCAGACCCTCAGGGTCGTCCAGCGGAAAAGCTCCGCCGCTGATTTGTCCGGATCCGGCATCCCACCCGGGCAGCCGCCGGATCAGCAGATCGAGACCAGCCGGCGTACCCGTGCTCACGTGCACGCGCTGCCCGGCCTCCCGCAGACGGCCGACCAGGCCCTCGGCCAGCAGCAATTCACCCACGCTCACGGCGTGCAGCCAGGTCCAGCGTCCCTCGGGCAGGTCGGGGGCCTCGGCCCTCAGCCGGACCTGCCAGCCCACCGGCAGGCCACGGACACAGGCGCGGGCCATGGCACCGACCAGGGAGACGGCCACGCGGTAGCTGAGATCGAGGGTGTCCACGTCTCAACGCTCTCACATTTCGGCTGCGAGCGGCATCATGGATGGATGGACCCAAGCCCGCCCATGGACATCCTGATCGTCACCGGCCCCCTGGGCGCCGGGAAGACCACGGCCGTGAACCGGCTGCTGAAGGCCGAGGTGGCCGCCGGTCGTCGCGTGGCGGTGCTCATCAACGAGTTTGGTTCCATCAGCGTCGACGGAACCCTGGTGGATGCCGAACGTCCCGAACTGGCCGGCGTGGAGAACCTGGTGAACGGCTGTGTCTGCTGCAGCCTGCGGAACGATGTCGTGGCCACCCTCCAGGTCTGGTGTGACCAACCGGAAGGCCAGCGGCCGGAGAGGGTGGTGCTCGAGACCACGGGCCTGGCCGACCCCACGGACCTGCTGGACCTCGAGCATGAACCGGTGCTGGAGGGGCGCCTGCGCCTGGCGGGACTGCTCACGGTGATCTCCTGCCTGACCCCCGTCGATCACCTGAAGACGAGGCCCCTGCTCCACCGCCAGACGGCCCTGGCCAGCCTCGTCTACCTCAGCAAGGCGGACCTGGATCCCTCGGCGGCCGTGGCCTGGGAGGGGGAGGTGCGCAGCGCCTTCCGACACATCCCACTGGTCGTCACGCGGCATGGTGTGGCCCCGGAAGGCAGCCCGGATCCCTGGCTGGGTGACGTACGCCCCCTGCCGGAAGGCTGGGAAGCCTCGGCCACCACCAGCTTCTCCGAGGCCCGCTCCCTCAGCCTGGCATGGGATCACCCCGTGGATCCCGCCGCCCTGGAGGCCCTGCTGCTGGCCCCGCCCGCCCAGGGCGAAGTGCTCCGGGCCAAGGGCGTGTGCATGTTTGCAGGCTGGGCCCTGCGCAACGACGGCAGCGACCGCTGGGCCTTCCAGCTGGCGGATGGCCGCCTGGAGATCTCGCCTCTGCCTCTGCAGGCGGATGGTACCGCGTCGGCTTGTGTGGCCGTGGTCATCGGCACGAACCTGGATCACGGCCAATGGAAAAAGGATCTTCGAAACCTCGAAGCGCCGCCCGAAGGCGCCCGCCGCAAGGTCACTCTGAAGACGAATTGAATGAAAAAGCGCATGTAAGCGGAGGTTCGCGGAGAAGCGGTGGAAAGCAGAGAGAAGCCACGACAAAAGATCAGTTCTCCGTATTCCTCAGCGCCTCCGCTCTCCTCCGCTTTCGCGAAGCGTTCTTTCCGATGAAACGGGAATCCGGGCTGAGCATGCCAGCCATGCGGTGAAACGACCCGTCGATGTCGAGGGGATCTGAAAACAGACCCACATGCCCCGTCCTTGGTATGATCGCAGTTCCCATCGGGAAAAATCGCAAGGAGCAAGTGTGGATCAGGTGCTGGACCTCATGGCCAAGGAGCTCAAGCTCCCCCGCGCCGGCGTGACTGCCATCGTGGCGCTTTTGGAGGAGGGCAACACGGTGCCCTTCATCGCCCGCTACCGGAAGGAGATGACCGGTTCCCTCGATGAAGTGGCCATCCGTGCCGTCGAGGACCGCCATGCCTACTACAAGGATCTGCTGGATCGCCGCAAGACCGTGCTGAAATCCATCCAGGAACAGGGCAAGCTCACCCCGGAATTGAAGGCCAAGATCGAGACCACCTGGGTGAAGGCGGAACTCGAGGACCTCTACCTGCCCTACAAACCCAAGAAGCGCACCAAGGCGACCGTGGCGCGGGAACGGGGCCTGGAGCCCCTGCTGGATTCCCTGCTGGCCGATGACAGTGGCGCCGATCCCTTCATCATTTCCGAACCCTTCATCAAGGATGAGGATGGCCTGCGGTCCCCTTCCGAGTGCATGGAAGGGGCGGGCCACATCCTGGCCGAACGGCTGACGGAGGATGCCGCCATCCGGGCCTGGCTGCGCCTGGAATTCCACGAGCACGGCGTCATGAAATCCGAGATCCGCGAAGAGCGCAAGGCCGACCAGGCCGCCCTGCGGTTCAGGCCCTACTTCGACTTCGCGGAACCCATCCGGAAGATTCCCAGCCATCGCCTGCTGGCCCTGCGCCGGGGCGAGAAGGAAGAGATCCTTGCGGTCCGACTCCTGGTGGATCGCGAGCTCTTCGTGACCCAGCTGGTATCCAAGGTCCAGGTGAACCCGGCCAGCGGCTATCGCCGCTTCCTGCATGACGTGGCGGGCGATGCCTTCGACCGTCTGCTGGCGCCCACCATCGAATCCGAAGTCCGCTACGAGGCCAAGAAGAAGGCCGATGCCGAGGCCATCAAGGTCTTCCAGATCAACCTGGACCACCTCCTGCTGGCCCCGCCGGCGGGCCAGCGCTGCACCCTGGGCGTGGACCCCGGCATCCGGACGGGCTGCAAGCTGGTGGTCATCAACCGCCTGGGCCAACTGGTGCAGAACGAGGTCATCTACCCCCTGGAACCCAAGCGCGACCTGGATGGCAGCCGGGCCCTGCTGGAGAAGCTCTGCACCGAGAACCCCATCGAGGCCATTGCCATCGGCAACGGCACCGGGGGCCGCGAAGTGGAGGCCTTCATCCGCGAGTGGCTCAAGGAAACGAACCGCACCGGGCTCATCTGCGTGAGCGTGAGTGAGGCCGGCGCCTCGGTCTACTCCGCCAGCGACATCGCCCGGGAGGAGTTCCCCGAACATGACGTCACCGTGCGCGGGGCCATCAGCATCGCCCGGCGCTTCCAGGATCCCCTGGCCGAGCTGGTGAAAGTGGATCCCAAGAGCATCGGCGTGGGCCAGTACCAGCACGACGTCAACCAGACCGCCCTTAAGAAGGGACTGGACGACGTGGTGGAGAGTTGCGTGAACCGCGTCGGGGTCGACCTCAACAGTGCCTCCTACAAGCTGCTGGCCTACGTGGCGGGCATCGGCGAGGGCCTGGCCAAGGGCATCGTGGCCCACCGCTTCGAGCACGGTGCCTTCAAGCGCCGCGAGCAGCTCATGGAGATCAGCCGCTTCGGCGCCAAGGCTTTCCAGCAGGCCGCAGGCTTCCTCCGCATCCACGATGGTGAGGATCCACTCGATGGTTCCGCCGTGCATCCCGAGAGCTATCCCGTGGTGCAGCGCATCTGCCAGCTGGCGGGCAAGACCGTCCCCGAGCTCATCGGCAACGATGCGGTGCTGGACGCCCTGGATCCCAAGCTGCTTGTGGATGATCGCTCCGGCCTCGAAACCGTGAAGGACATCCTCGCCGAGTTGAAAAAGCCCGGCCGTGATCCCCGCCACCGCTTCGAGATCGTGCAGTTCCGCGAGGGCATCAACAAGCCCAGCGATCTTGAGCTGGGCATGGAGCTCCAGGGCATCGTCACCAACGTCACCGACTTTGGTGCCTTCGTGGATGTGGGCGTCCACCAGGACGGCCTGGTGCACCTTTCCGAGATCGCTCACCGCTACGTGAAGAACCCCGCTGACGCCCTCAGCGTGGGCCAGGCGGTGAAGGTGAAGGTGCTGGCCGTCGACCTCGAAGCCAAGCGCATCGCCCTCTCCATCAAGGCCCTGCTGGCGGCCCCCGAAGGTGCGGATCAGCCCCAGCAGCACCGCCGTCGCCCCAGCCGCACCGACGCGCAGAAGGCCAAGCCCACCGCAGATCCCCGGCCTCCCCGCCCCGAGGGGCCCCGACCGCCCAGGCCCGAAGGCCCCCGGCCTCCAAGGCCCGAAGGCGCGCGCCCACCCAGACCCGAAGGTCCACGCCCGCCCCGCCCCGAAGGCCCCCGCCCGCCCCGTCCTGAAGGCGCCCGACCTCCCAGGCCCGAAGGCGCCCGACCTCCCAGGCCCGAAGGCGCCCGCCCGCCTCGCCCAGAGGGTTCGCGCCCACCCCGTCCCGAGGGTGGCCGTCCCCCGCGCCCCGAGCGTGAGGTCCGGATCATGACCTTCAACCCGCCGGAAGCGCCCAGTCCCACCAGCGGAGCCTCCCTGACGGACTTGGTGGCCAAGTTCAGCAAGGGCCATCGCTGATGCGTGCCCTCCTGGTCCCCATGGCCCTGCTCGCACTCCTGGCCTGCCAGCCCCACTCGGCCACGTCCGTGTATGGCCCCTGGGAAGAAGGCCTGACCCTGGCCTTTGAGGATCCCTCCCAGCCCCAGCCTCAGCGCTCGGCCGACCGCCTGCAGGTCCGGGTCGCCCGGTGCAAGCTGGGCCGGGATGTCACTTCCCTGGTCCAGTTGGATCTGGTGAACCCCCGTGGCCAGATGAGCCTGCTCGTCACATACCAGGGCGGCGGTTCGATGCTGGTGGACGACAGTGGCCGCGTCCTGGCCCAGCTGCTGCCCCCCGGCTTTCCCGCCACCAGCACCTGGAAGGACCGCGATACCGAGTTCACCCTGGTGGGACGCGCTGCCTGGGACGGCGCCGCCATGCTCCCGGCCACCTCTGATCCGATCGGTGTCTGGGTGGAGGCGCGCTCCCCCCAGGGCCTCCGGCACCGGACCCTCTATCTGCCGAACCTTGGTGAAGTGGAATCCCGCGAAGAACGCCAGGGCACCTGGGTCGTCGTGAACCGTCTCGTGGCCCGTGGCTTCACGGACCTGCCCGCCATCAAGCGACCCTGATCGACCAGCCCGGAGCCGACATGGCCGAAGCCACGAACCCTGCAGCCCCCGCCGAAGACCTTGAGATCGCCCTGCCCCCAGGCGCCGACAAGGGCATGGTGCGGGACAACCTCGAAGTGATCTGCTTCGCCATGGTGCTGATCCTGTTCTTCAAGGCCTTCGTCGGCCAGCAGTTCAAGATCCCCTCGGCCTCCATGCGCAACACCCTGATGATCGGGGACCACCTGCTGGCCAACAAGTTCATCTTCGCCACCCCCCAGTGGGGCTGGGAGGAGACGCTGTTCCCCATGCGCGGCGTGAAGCGCGGGGACATCATCGTCTTCCGCTGGCCCCTCGACCGCGACCAGGACTACGTCAAGCGCTGCGTGGCCGTGGCCGGCGACACGCTGGAGATGCGGAACAAGCGCCTCTACGTGAACGGCAGGCAGGTCACGGGCCCCTTCGAGCACATGTTCGGGCGCAGCCCAGAGGGGCCCACGCCCGGCCCCTGGCCACCCACCCGCGATGCTGGGGAAGCCGAACGGCCCGTGGGGCTCTGGCGCCACGCGGATGCCGATGTGCTGGCCCTCCACGACCGCAACCAGATGCAGTCCATGAACAGCCTCCGGCAGGACGGGTTCAAGGATAATCTGGGCCCGGTCACTGTACCGCCCGGCCACCTCTTCGCCATGGGTGACAACCGCGACAACAGCGAGGACAGCCGCTATTGGGGCTTCCTGCCCATCGACCACCTGCGCGGTCGCCCCTTCCTCGTCTGGTGGAGCTTCAAGGAAGGCGACACCGACAACGACAACGGCCGGGTGCCCACCGGGCCCCAGGACGTGGCCGGCGACTTCTTCGACACCGCCCGGCACTTCTTCACCCGCACCCGCTGGGAGCGGACCGGGACCATCCCGGAGTAGGGGCGGGGACAGGCTCCGCCGCTGCGCGGCGGAGATAGACAACACATGCCTTTAGCCTAACCTAATCACGCAGGTTCCAAAAAGTCGCTGAAACCCGCACTGTTGTTGGAACTTTGTGGGGTGATGGTATCACCCATAGGGTGA
>JANYAZ010000224.1 GCA_025361045.1 Geothrix sp.
CCCCGTGGGTGGCCACGGGCGGTCGCTCCAGAGTGATGGGGCGGTAGATCCGGGCACAGCCAAGACCACCAAAGAAGATCAGCAAGGCACAGAGGATGGCTTTCATGGTGCCTCCCGTCGTGCGGGTCAGGGTCGGCCGAGCAGAATGGCGTGTGAGTGCGAGGACTCAGGCCCAAGTATCAACGCCCAAACGGTGCAGCTCAACCAACCGGCAGGTGGCAAGATCCAGCCAGCGCTCACATGGCATCAACGCTTGGTGGGATCGTAGCCAACACTGCCCAGTGGATTGCCGTCTTTATCCACCAGTTGGATATCCTTCCGAGCCCCTTTGAGTAGATCCTGCTTGAAGGCGGCGACGCCTTGATCCAGCGATGAAGAGAGGTTGGCCATGGCCTGAGCGAGGCTTTCCCTGGACTGCTGGCGGAAGGCGTCCTCCCGGTTGGACCAGGTTGAACTGCCTTTGACGGTGCCCACGCCGCCGGCGCGGAAGAGGAAGGTGCGTGACGGCACGTGGTAGACCGCGGCGTCCACCAGGGTGGTCGTATCGTTCTTGTCGCCCTTCACCATGTAGGCGCCCACGAGGGTCCAGTAGGTCCAGGCATACCACCGGGGGCTGCTGAACTGCACCTGGTCCACGCTGACGAGGGCCACCACGTCCACGCCGAAGCTGCGGGCCACCTGGTCCAGGTCCTCGAAGCCGCCGCCCTTGGCCAGGTAGAGGGCGGGGATGATCTTGAAACTCAGGGCCCAGGGCTTCTGCCCGAACAGATCGGCGATCTGCTTGTGGAGCTCCTGTTCCTGGGCGGCGTTCATGACGTTGGCGGGTGTTGCAAGGTTCATGGAGCCGCTCCGCTGGCCGGCATCGGCAGGCACGAAGGCGATGCCGAGGCGCAGGGGGAGTTGAAGCCGCGCCGGGCCGCCGGGCTGATCGACGGGTGGCGCGGTCTTGGTGCCCAGGTAGGAGGCAAGGCTGCTGCGGCGCTGCACCGTTTCCGGGGTGGCGCAGCCCACCAGGAGCAGCAGAGCGGTCAGGAGAGAGACAGGGCTGAATCGCATGGAGACTCTGTTTCAATACGCAGGCGTATGGAAGCCATACGGTATGGTATGGTAAGCTGGACGAGTCCCCTGTCAAGGCCACCATGTCCGCCCCCAAGAAGACACCCCGATCCATCGTCCCCCTGTCCCGTGAGGACTGGGTGAAGGCCGCGACCAACCTCATTGCCCAAGAGGGCATTCAGGCCGTGGCCGTGGAGCCCCTGGCCCTGGCCCTGGGCGTCACAAAGGGAAGCTTCTACTGGCATTTCCACAACCGCGACGAGCTCATCCACGCGGCCCTGGAAGCCTGGGAGCAGGATCAGAGCGCCGATGTGGTGACCCGGTATGCCGGCATCGAGGATCCACGGCGTCGCCTTCGGGTTTTGCTCTTCGCAGCCTTCGAGGATGTGGAAAACGGACGGTTCTTTGCGGCGCTGGGAGTGTCCAGCGAGGACCCCCGGGTGCAACCCTACCTGTGGCGCGCCACAGAACGCCGCCTGGCCTTTGGGGTGGAGGCCTTCAAAGCCCTGGGGCTGTCGGAAACCGAGGCACGCCAGCGGGCCCTCCTGGCCTACGCGGCCTACGCGGGCTACTTCCAGTTGCTCCGTGCCACACCCGAGGCCCTGGAGGCGGTGACCGATCTGAGCGGCTACGTGCGCCGCTTGGCGGATGCCCTGGTGCCCGCGAAAGCCGCACGACCTTCTTGAAAGCAGCATGCGCACGGCGTTTCATGATGGGATTTGCCCAATGGAGCTATGATGACGTCGATCCTGATCGTTCCCGGTTATCAGAACTCCGGAGAAGGTCACTGGCAAAGCCTTTGGGAGGGCTCGGTGCCGGGCGCCCGCCGAGTGGAGATGCCCAGCTGGGCGTTTCCAGTGCGGGGGGAATGGATGGAGACCCTGGATGCCGCCATCGTGGACTGCCTGACGCCACCGATTCTCGTGGGGCATTCCCTTGGCTGCATCGCCATCGTCCTGTGGGCGGCGGCCCATGAAAGGCCCATTCGCGGCGCCCTGCTGGCGACGCCTGCGGATGTGGAGCGGCCGGAGGGTCTGGAAGTGCTCCGACCCTTCGGCCCGATCCCAAGGCAGACCCTGGGCTTCCCTGCGATTCTGGCGGCCTCAGCCTCGGATCCTTTCATGGAGGAGGAGCGGGCCCGTGGGTTCGCGGCGGACTGGGGGGCGCGCTTCGTGGCACTGGGGCCTTGTGGCCACCTCAACCTGGCCTCGGGCCATGGGCCCTGGCCCCGGGGCGAGGCGCTGCTCTCGGAGTTGCGCTAGGGGCCGAGCCGTGGGAAGGTGGTGCTTCCGATGGAGGAGCGGTCCCCATCAGTACCGACGGCGAGGGCGATGAACCCGATGACCCGGTGGGAAAGGGGTGGATCGCCGAAGGGAACGCGGCTCATCGACGCGCGCCCTGGACGACGAGGGGAAACCCCGGCGGCTGTCGTGCCGGTCACCCGGCGCGGAGGGCCTGAGGCGCAGCGGCGGGAGTCCTCCCATCGCGTTCCTGAGGGCACCGTCGGCACGCCGAGGTAGCCCATGAATGCAGCCCCCGCAGACCTTCGCAGCTGGCTCAGCGCCAGGTTGATGTCGCTCTGCGCGGCGGACACCACTTCGGGTTCAGAAGATGCCGGTCTTGCCGACCTGCGAGCCCTTCTGCGCGAGCTGGGCGCCACCGTGGTGGAGCAGCCGGTGGCCGAAAGACGGACGAACGTACTGGCCCTGTGGGGTCGGCCGAAGGTGCTCTTCTCCACCCACCTGGATACGGTGCCGCCCTACCTACCCCCGCGTCTGGAGGGGGATGTGCTGTTCGGCCGCGGCACCTGCGATGCCAAAGGCCAGATCGTGGCCCAACTGGCGGCCGTGAAGACGCTGCTGGCCGAAGGACGGGAGGGCCTCGCCTGGCTGGGCGTGGTGGGCGAGGAGACCGACAGTGCGGGCGCCGCGGCGGCCCCGGGTTTGGCCGATCGGCTGCAGGACCTGAAGGTGCTCATCAACGGTGAACCCACGGAGCTGAAGTTGGCCACGGGCCAGCGCGGCGTGCAGCACGTCTGTCTCCACTGCCAGGGTCGGGCCGCCCACAGTGGCAGCCCCCAGCTGGGCCACAACGCCACCTGGCCCCTGCTGGACTGGCTCCAGCGGCTACGTGATCAGGCGCGCCCCATGGATCCGCAGCTCGGACCTGAGCTCTGGAATCTGGGGTTGCTCCAGGCGGGCGAAGCCCTCAACTCGGTGCCCGCCAATGCCGAGGCCCACCTGATGGCCCGCGTGGTGCCGGGCAGCACCTTCCTGGATGAGGTTCGGCGATTGGCACCTCCCGAAGGCACCGTGGATCTCCGCCTGGACGAACCCGCCGACCTCTATCCGACCGTGCCGGGCTTCGACCACGCGCCCATGCCCTTTGGATCTGACGCCCCGGCCCTGAGGCTCCTCGTGCCGGATCGCACGGTGGTGCTGGCGGGGCCCGGCAGCATCACCGTGGCGCACACCCTCGACGAGCACCTCAGCCTGGCGGACCTTGAGGCCGGGGTGGACCTGAACCACCGCCTGGCCCTGCATTTCCTGGGAGACTGAACCATGACCACCAAGATTCCCGTCACCGTTCTGGGCGCCACTGGTGTCGTCGGCCAGCGCTTCGTGCGCCGCCTGGCCAACCACCCCCTCTTCCGCGTGGAGCACCTCGCCGCCAGCGAGCGCAGCTCCGGCAAGCGGTACCGTGACGCCTGCGCCTGGCGCCTGGATGGCGAAGCCTACGGTGGCCTGGGCGACCAGGTCTTGGTGGACGGCACGCCGGAGTTCGCGCTGTCGCCCGTGGTGTTCAGCGCCCTGGACACGGCGCCGGCCTTGGAACTGGAACCCGAATTCGCCAAGGCCGGGGCCATGGTGTTCTCCAACGCCGCGGCTTTCCGCATGTCGCCGGAAGTGCCCTTGCTGGTGCCTGAGGTGAACGCCGACCACCTGGGCCTGCTGGATCTCCAGCGGCACCACCACGGCTGGAAGGGTGGCATCGTCACGAACGCCAACTGCACGGCCACGGTGCTGGTGATGGCCCTGGCGCCGCTTCATGAAGCCTTTGGCGTCGAGGCTGTGCTGATGACCTCCATGCAGGCCATCAGCGGCGCCGGCTATC
Organism: Geothrix sp.; assembly: GCA_025361045.1. GTDB lineage: Bacteria > Acidobacteriota > Holophagae > Holophagales > Holophagaceae > Geothrix. The sequence continues at coordinate 4,171 of JANYAZ010000224.1, forward strand.
CCGGCGTGGCCAGCCTGGACATCCTGGGCAACGTGATCCCCTTCATCCGCAACGAGGAACCGAAAGTCGAGGAAGAGACCCCCAAGATGTTGGGCCGCTTCACGGGCCAGGGCGTGGAGCTGGCGCCCATGACCGTGAGCGCTCTCTGTCATCGGGTGCCCGTCATCGAGGGCCACACCGAGGCCGTGAGCGTGCGGCTGAAGGGCAACCCTTCCCTCGAGGCCGTGCGCGAAGCCTTTCTGAATTGGAAGCCTGAGCCCCAGCGCCTCGGACTGTTCTCGGCGCCCGCCGTGCCCATTCATGTGCACACCCTGGAGGACCGCCCCCAGGTGCGCCGTGACGTGGAGAGGGATGAGGGCATGAGCGTCCACGTGGGCCGCATCCGCGTCTGCCCCATTCTCGGCATCAAGTTCGCGCTGCTCGGCCACAACACGGAAAGAGGGGCCGCCGGTGGCAGCATCCTGAACGCCGAACTGGCGCATGCAAAGGGGTACCTCCGATGATCGTCCTCAAGTTCGGTGGCAGCAGCGTGGCGGATGCCGCGTGCATGCGGCAGGTGGCAGGGCTGGTGAAGTCGGCCCTGCCCAAGGCGCCCCTGGTGGTGCTGTCGGCCATGGGCAAGACCACGAATGGCCTCTTCGACGCTGCGAAGGCCGCCGAGGCGGGCGATCTGGCGGCGGCCATGGAGCGTCAGCGCGCCCTCATGGCCGCCCACCGCAAGGCCGCGGGCGAGCTGTTCGATGGCGCAGTACCTGAAGCCCTGGACGTGGCCTTGACGGACCTTTTTGGCGAGTTGGAACTGCTGCTGCGTGGCGTGGCGCTGTTGCGGGAGCTGAGTCCCCGCAGCATGGATGCCATTGCTTCACTCGGCGAGCGGCTCTCCACGCGGATCTTCGCGGCCTTCGTGAGCGGGGCCTGGGTGGATGCCCGCTCGGTGCTGCGCACGGACGAGGTGTTCGGCGAGGCGGTACCCCAGCAGGCCGTGATCCGCGTCCTGGCCACCACCCACCTGACGCCCCTGCTCGGCCCAGGCAAGGCCGTGGTCACCCAGGGCTACATCGGCGCCACGGAGGATGGCCTCACCACCACGCTGGGCCGGGGCGGCAGCGACTACTCCGCGGCCCTCTTCGGTGCGGCGCTCGGTGTCGAGGAGGTGCAGATCTGGACCGATGTGGAGGGCGTGCTCACCTGCGATCCCCGCATCGTGCCAGAGGCCCTGCCCATCCCGGACCTCAGCTTCGCCGAGGCCGCGGAGTTGGCGGCCTTCGGCGCCAAGGTGCTCCACCCCGCCACCATCCAGCCCGCCGTGGAGGCGGGCATCCCTGTCACGGTGCGCCACACGCAGAAGCCCGAGGGACGCTTCACCACCATTTCCTCCGAGGTGCGCACGGGCCGTCCCATCACGGCCCTGGCCAGCCGGGGCCCCGTGACGGTGCTCACCGTGAGCAGCACGCGGATGCTGGCCCAGAGCGGCTTCCTGGCCCGGCTCTTCGAAGTGTTCGGCCGTCGAGGCGTGAGTGTCGACCTGGTGGCCACCGCCGAAGTGAGCGTCTCCCTCACGGTCGAAGCGGAGGAGCCCCTCAAGGCCCTGCTGGAGGATCTCGCGGCCTTCGCAACCGTGGAAATCCACGAGCACCGCGCCATCATCGCGGCTGTGGGCGAGCGGCTGAAATCCACGCCGGGCCTGGGCGCCAAGCTGCTCACGGCCCTGGGCGACATCAACGTCGAGATGATCAGCATGGGTGCCAACGAGATCAACCTCAGCCTGGTGGTCAAAGAAGAAAGCACCCCCGAAGCCCTGCGCCGCCTGCACCGCGTGCTGGTGGGGGCGCCATGAGCGTACTCCGCATCGGGCTCTTCGGGCGGGGGCGCCTGGGCTCGGCCATCGCCACCGAGGCCGAGGGTGGTCTCGCCTGGCAGGTGGACCAGGGCGAGTCGCCCACCGGACCCGTGGATGTGGCCATCGACGCCAGCATTGCCGAGGCCGTGGCCTCCCACCTGGACTGGGCCCTGGACACTGGAACGGACCTGGTGATCGGGGCCACGGGCTGGGTGTTGCCTGATCTGGAGGTTCGCGTGGCCGGGCGCATTGGCGTGCTCACCTCCTCGAACTTTTCGCTCACGGTGGCCTTGATGACCCGACTGGCCACGGTCATGGGCCGCTTTGCGGCGCTGGATCCAGCGCGGGATCCCTATCTGGTGGAGCAGCATCACCGGCTGAAGGCCGACGCGCCCTCGGGCACCGCCAAAACCCTGGCCGCAGCCGTCCTGGCGGGTTGTCCGCGCAAAACGGAATGGACCCTGGGCACCCCGGCCCTGCACCAGCTGAACATCGGTGTGGTGCGCGCGGGTGCCGAGTTCGGCACCCACACCGTGGGCCTCGATGCACCGGCCGAAGTGCTCGAACTCACCCACACGGCGCGGTCCCGGGCCCCCTTCGCCCAGGGCGCTCTGGCGGCGGCCCGCTGGCTGCACGGGCGGAAGGGGCTGTTCACCATGGATGACCTGGCCGCCGACCTGCTCGATCCCCTGTTTGTTTTTGGAGGCAAGCCATGACCCTGGATCTGTCCGGTCTCGCCGTCGCCCTGGCCACGCCCTTCATGCCCTCGGGCGAAGTGGACCTCCCTGCCTTCCGCAAGCTGGTTCGCCATGTGGTGGCTGGCTGCGTGGACACCCTGGTACCTCTGGGCACCACCGGCGAGGCCTCGACCCTGCTCGATGCAGAGCGGGACGCGATCATCGCCGCCTGTCTGGAGGAAAGCAGCGGTCGCCGAGTGATCGTGGGCACGGGCCACAATGCCACGCGTCAGGCCGCGGCCATGACGAAGCGGGCCCAGGCGCTGGGCGCCGCGGGGGCCCTGGTGGTCACGCCCTACTACAACAAGCCGAACCCCGATGGCTTGGTGGCCCACTACGCCGCCATCGCCGAGGCCGCGCCGGGCTTCCCCCTCATCGCCTACAATGTGCCGGGCCGAACGGGCCTGAATGTGACGCCCGCCGTGCTGATGCGCCTTTGGGAGAACCCCCAGGTGGTGGCCGTGAAGGAGAGCAGCGGCAGCCTCGCGCAGATCGCCGAGGTCGCCCGCACCCTTCCCCCGGGCAAAACCCTGCTCTCCGGTGACGACAACCTGGCCTTGGCGGCCATGGCCGTGGGCGCCTCGGGCTTGGTGTCGGTGTTGGGCAATGTCCTGCCCGGTGAGACGGCCGCCATGATCGCCGCGGCCCGGCGGGGCAACACCCTCGAAGCCCTGCGCCTGCACCAGCAGTTGCTGCCCCTCATGGACGCGCTGTTCGTGGAGAGCAACCCCATTCCGCTGAAGGCGGCCCTCAAGCTGCTGGGGATTGGCGAAGACACCGTGCGCCTGCCCCTCATGCCCGCCTCGGCGGCCACGCGCACCCTCATCGCCGAGGCCCTCTGCCTTGCCGCCGACGGCACTTTGCCAGGAGTGAAGTGATGGTCGTTGACCTTGATTCCATCCACGCCTTCTTCAGCCGCCCCCCCGAGGTGCTGGCGGTCGACCCCGAGGCCCCGGCTTGGCACCAGGTGTTGCTGGTGGCCCTGGAGACCGGTGCCGTCCGTGCTGCCGAGCGCCTGGATGACGGCAGCTGGCAGGCCAACACCTGGGTGAAGCAGGCCATCCTCTGCGGCTTTCGCCGCACGAACCTGGTGGAGATGCCCGGCCCAGGCTTCCCCATGTTCGACAAGACCGCCTATCCGGTCCGGCACTTCGGCCTGGAGGATGGCGTGCGCCTGGTGCCGGGTGGTTCCGCCGTGCGGCGCGGGGCTCACATCGCGCGCAGCGTGGTGCTCATGCCCCCGGCCTATGTGAACGTGGGGGCCTTTGTCGATGAGGGCACCATGGTGGACAGCCACGCCCTGGTGGGCAGCTGCGCGCAGATCGGCAAGCGGGTGCACCTGTCGGCTGCGGCCCAGATCGGCGGCGTGCTGGAACCCGCGGGCGCGCGACCCGTGATCGTGGAGGACGACGCCTTCGTGGGTGGCCTCGTGGGTTTGTTCGAGGGCATTGTCGTGCGCAGACGCGCCGTGCTGGCCTCGGGCGTCGTGATCACGGGCAGCACCGTGATCTACGACCTGGTGCATGGCCGGGAGCTGCGCCAGGAGGTGCCCGAGGGAGCCGTGGTGGTGCCGGGTTCGCGCCCCGCCTCGGGAGACTATGCCAAGGCGCACGGACTGCAGCTCTCGGCCCCCTGTATCGTGAAGTACCGCGACGAGAAGACCGACGCGGCCACCGCCCTGGAGCAGGCGCTGCGTTGAGCCGCCCGTCCACCCCCGACCGAGAGAAGCCATGCAGCCCGCCGCCCGCCTGTCCCTCCTGAAGCCCTCGCCCATTCGCGCCATTACGGACGGTACGCCGCCGGGGGCCATCCCCCTGGGCCTGGGCGAGCCCACCTGGGACCTGCCGGAGGTGGCCCGCAAGGCCCTGCTGCGCGAGCCCGGCCCCTGCGCCTATGTGCCCCATGCTGGGCTCACGGAACTGCGGAGGGCTGTCGGTGCCTTCCACAATGCGCACCTAGATGAAGTGCTCATCACCACGGGCTCCCAGGGCGCGCTGTTCGCCCTGTTCCAGGCCTGGGTGAACCCGGGGACGAAGGTGCTGGTGCCCGATCCCGGCTTCGTGGCCTACCCGGCCCTGGCCCGCATGGCGGGCGCCGAGCCCGTGACCTACCGGCTGTCCGCGGACCGCTTCCGCCTGAACGCCGAGGAGCTGATCCGCGCGCTGGACGCCACGCCGGAGGCCTCCGCCGTGATCCTCAACCTGCCCTCCAACCCCACGGGCGGCGGCGGCGACCCTACGGCCCTGAAGCGCGTGGCCGATGCCTGCACAGCCCGGGGTGTGCTGCTGATTTCGGACGAGGTCTACCGCGACCTGCACTTTGGCGTGCGAGCGCCGAGCCTGCGCGATGTCACCGACCGCGGCGTGGTGACCAGCTCTGTGAGCAAGGGCTGGGGCGCGCCGGGCCTGCGCGTGGGATGGGCCGTGGGCGATCCTGCCTGGCTGGTGCCCGCCCGCACAGTGCACGGCTACGCCGTCACCGGCACCGCCACACCCGCCCAGTGGGCGGCGCTGGCCCTCATCGAACACTCCGACACGGTGCTGGCCGAGGCCCGGGCCGCCGTGCAGCTGCGCTGGCAGGCGCTCGCCGAAGCCCTGCGCGAGGAGCTGGGCCACGCCGTGACGCCGCCCGACGGCACCTTCTACCACTTCATGTCCCTGCCCCCCGCGGCCCACGCCGATCCGCTGGCCTTCTGCCTGAAGCTGCGCGACGAGGCCAAGGTCGTGCTCATCCCCGGCCTCGCCTTCGGCGAAGGCGGCCGCGGCCACGCCCGCCTGAGCTTCGCCGCCACCCCCGAACAGCTCCGCGAGGGCGTGCGGAGGCTGGCGCCGTACTGGAACAACTGATTACCCCGACAATCACCGAGGAAACCCGTGAGAAAGTCTGTCGCCACCCCCCATGTTTCGCCCTTCGAGGCGATTCGACGGATGAACGAGGCTGGGCATGAATTCTGGTCCAGCCGGGACTTCGCCCGAATCCTTGGCTACACAGATTATCGAAATCTTGAGCTAGTCATCGAGAAGGCACGGACAGCTTGCTTTAACAGCGGTTATC
>JANYAZ010000039.1 GCA_025361045.1 Geothrix sp.
AAGGCCTCCTTCCAGGTGAGCTTCACGTAGGGATAGCTCTTGTCGTCCTTGAGCAGAATGTTGAAGGGCGGCCAGTGTTCCTTGATGAGGTTGTTTTCCAGCACCAGAGCTTCCAGTTCCGTCTCGCAGACGATGAGTTCCACGTCCCAGATCCTGGCCACCAGGCGGCGGGTCTTGGCGTCGAGCCGCTTCTGCTGGAAGTAGGACTTCACGCGGTTCCGCAGCACCTTGGCCTTGCCCACGTAGAGCAGGTTCCCGCCCTCATCGCGGTAGAGGTAGCAGCCCGGGCGCGTGGGCAGGTCCCCCAGCTTGCGCTTCAGGAAGGGGGACTTCTCGAGGTTGGTGCGGATGGCGGCCACGGGATTCCGGTTCAGGTCTCGGGGGGGCCAGCGGGCTTGTTCAGGAAGCGCATGAGCAGCCAGATGCTGATGGGACCGATGACCAGGAGGGCGATGACGAGGAGATCGGGCATGGGGTCCTCAGTGGGTTCGGGCAAGGCCAATGATGATGGCGATGGGGAGCAGCAGAAGGACCAGGATGACCCAGCTGAGGCCATGGGCGAAATTGAGGGTCCAGCCCAGCCCGAAGCGTTTGGGCACCCAGAGGGCGGGATCCTGGGCATTCACGTAGAAAACCCCCCAGCGGTAGAACTCGCCCCGCCCATCGTCCAGCACGGTCTGCTTCATCTGCCGCGCCATGAGCACGATGCCGAGCAGGGTCAGGGTCAGGAAGCCGCCGATCATCCAGGCGATTACGCCCTGGCCGTGCCGCGGGATGAAGAGGCCACCGGCCATCATCCACAACAGGCCCAGGGTGACCAGACCCCGGAGCGGGGCCAAGGTCGCGCTTTTCCGACCATCCGGATCCTGGTCGGAGCCCACAAAGGCACGGCCCGTGAGCAGCAGAACGACCCAGATCGCGGCGGGCAGGCCGAAGGCCAGCCAGGGATAGCCGGCCTGGGAGGTCCAGCCGTTGGCGATGCCGCGGGCATCGAAGTGCGTGGGGATGGGGTCCGGCAGGCCACGCAGCAAACCTGGTAGCACCAGAGCCAGGACCAAGGCGCCCGCCAGGGGCGCCAGGTCCCAGGGTGAAAACCAGGGCACTCGGGGAGGATCGACGGGTTCCATGGCCCCAATCTACCGCCAGGTTTGCCACACTGGAACCATGCTGAATCTCGAGACCTTTCCTGTGGGCCCCCTGGGCTGCAACTGCTCCCTGCTCTGGGAGCCCGATACGGGACTCGGCGTGGTGGTGGACCCCGGTGGCGATGGCGCGAAAATCCGCACGCGGGTGGAGACGCTCGATTTCAAGGTCACGGCCCTGCTCCACACCCACGCCCACTTCGATCACGTCGGCGCCACCCGCGAATTGCAGGATCTTTGGCAGTGTCCGGCCCACCTGCACGGGGATGATACTTTCCTCATCGAGGCGTTGCCCCAGCAGACGGGGATGTTCGGCATGCCCGCCATTCCTCAGCCGGAGATGACGGGCCTTGGCGCCGGCGATCACCACCTGGATCTGACGACGCTGCACACTCCGGGGCACACGCCGGGTTCCTGCTGTTTCCATGGTGCTTTCGCGAAGGGGCAGGTGCTCCTGGCGGGGGACACGCTCTTTCGGGGCGGCGTCGGCCGCACCGATCTATGGGGCGGCAGCTGGGAGCTGCTGGAGCAGAGCATCCGGCGGGAGCTTTACGTGCTGGATGGCGCCACGCTGGTCATTCCCGGGCACGGCCCCGCCACCACCCTGGGGGTGGAGGCGGACACCAATCCCTTCGTGCGGAAGTAGGTCAGGGACGTCCGAACCGGAACACGGCGCTCACCGCCACCCAGGTGATGGCATCGTAGCCGAGGCCATCGGGACCGGATTTGTCCACGGCGACACTGTTGACATGCCCTTCCAGGCTGAAGATGCGGTTGAAGTTGTACCCGCCGCCGAGGCGGATGCCGACGCGTCCGGACTGGGTGATTTCGGGATCGGGGTAGTTGGAGAAGTCAGCCTTTGCCTTCACCTGGTTGAGGTTCAGCCCGGCCAGGAAGTAGCCGCCACGGGAAGGCGTACCGGCGTTGTACACATAGTCGGCGCCGAATTGGCTGATGCCGAACGCATTCTGGCGAGTGCCGCGGTAGAAGCCGAGATTGTCGTAAATGTCCTGCTTCTTACTGGCAAACCCGTTGATGTTGGCAATGAGGCGGAGCTGGTGGTGTTGGGTGAAATTGAAGTCGAGATGGCCGCCGAAGTGCATGCCGAGCCCGTCATTGGCACCCAGGAACTCACCCTGGGAAGTCTTCTTGTCGGCGAAGTCACCGGTGGGCAGGCCGAGGCCCACCTGAAGTCCGCCATTCATCCGGACGGATTGGGCCGCGAGGCTGGACGCGGCCAGAAGGCAAAGGGCAAGGGTCGTTGTTCGCATGGCGTCTCCCACGTGAAGGGTTGAAAGGACCGCGCTTGCAGGATAGCCGAGATACAGGTTGTTTTTTGCCTCCCCTCCGGTGGCATCATGAAACCGCCAGAGGAGGCATCATGGACGCCCTGCTTACCATGTTCGGATTCATCGGACCGATCGCGATCTTCCTGCTGATCTACTTCTTCTCCTGCCTCAAGGTGGTGAACGAGTACGAGCGGTTGGTGGTTTTCACCCTTGGCAAGGTGGAGGATCACCCCAAAGGACCCGGTCTTTGCTTCGTCTGGCGGCCTTTTCAGACCGCCGTCACAGTGAGTCTGCGCACGGTGGTGATGGACGTCCCCAGCCAGGACATCATCACCCGTGACAACGTGAGCCTGAAGGTGAGTGCCGTCGTCTATTTCAAGGTGCTGGATCCCAAGGGCGCCATCATCGGCGTGGAGAACTACTACTACGCCACCAGCCAGATGGCCCAGACCACCCTGCGCAGCATCCTCGGCGAAGTCACGCTGGATGAACTGCTGGCCGACCGTGAAAAGCTGAGCCTGCGCCTGCGGGAGATCATCGACCGTTCCACCGAGCCCTGGGGCATCGAAGTCACCAGCGTCGAACTGAAGAGCGTGGACCTGCCCGAGCAGATCCAGCGCGCCATGGGCAAGCAGGCCGAAGCCGAGCGGGAAAAGCGCGCCAAGATCATCGCCGCCGAAGGCGAGCTCATGGCCAGCCAGCAGCTTCTGGACGCCGCCAACAAGCTCAGCGAGAATCCGACGGCCATC
>JANYAZ010000287.1 GCA_025361045.1 Geothrix sp.
CGGCGCCTCGGGCGAGATGCGGTTGACTTCGCCGAACAGGTACTCGTCCAGCATCACATCGCCCAGCACGGCCACCTTGCGGCCTTCCATGCGGCGCAGCAGGGTTTCGGCCTGGGCCCGATCGAGTCTCACTTCTCCACCTTCCGGGCCGAACCAATCAACATCACGGGGATGCCGTCCTCGATGGGATAGAGCAAAGTACAGGTCTGGCAATGCAGCCCTTCCGGTTTCTCCAGAAGGTCCCCGTGGCAGGCCGGGCAGCAAAGGATCTCGAGAAGGCGCGGATCGAGGGGCATGAGGAAAAGCTATCAGGTGTCAGCCTTCTGCTGTCAGCGAAAATCGAATCCCGGCCTTCCCGGTGGGAGTTGGCGTGAGCCATGACTTTGATGCGCGGGTCTAGGTCTTCAATCGATCAGGACGTGTCACGGCCTCCGCGAAGAGGCCGAACACGCCCTGCGACCAGACAGCCCAAGCCCCATAAGGTTGGGCCCACACTGCATTCAGGGCCCGATGGCCGCGCCCCCGGTTTCGCCGGTCCGCACCCGGTAACAGTCCTCCAGGTTCAGGACGAAGACCTTGCCGTCTCCCAGGTGGCTGGGTTCGGACTTGGCCGCCGCCATGATGGCTTCCACCGCGGGCTTGACGAACTCCTCATTGACGGCAATTTCCAGCTTGACCTTGGGGAGCAGGCGGACCAGTCCGATCTTGTTACCCCGGAACTGCTCCGCGTAGCCCTTCTGGGTGCCGCAGCCGCGGACGTCGGACACGGTCATCAGGTAGATGTCCTTGGCCACCAGGGCGGCCTGCACCGCCTCGAACTTGTCCGGTCGGATGATGGCAATGATCATTTTCATGGGTGACTCCTATGACGAGGTGATGGGGATGGTCGGCTCACGCTCCGCTCACTTCTTCCCGCCAACCGGAACCCGCAGAGGGGCTCCCGCCGGAGAAGCCAGGGCCGAGATCACGTACTCGGGGTAGGCGGAGATGCCGTGCTCATGGATGTCCAGTCCATCGTGCTCACCTTCCTCCGAGAGACGGAGACGCCCCACTGCATCCAGGGCGTAGAACACCGCGAAGGACACGGCCAGGGTGGCGGCGGTGACGATGAGGCTGCCGACGGCCTGGGCCGCCAGGACCTTGGTGCCACCGCCGTAGAAGAGACCTGTGAGCTTGCTGGACAGGTCGGGAGCGATGGGATCGCTGCCGGCGGCAGCATACTCGCCACTGGCAAAGAGGCCGAGGGATAGGGTGCCCCAGATGCCATTGATCATGTGCACCGGCACGGCGCCAATGGGATCATCGATGCGCAAGTATTCCAGCAGGTCCACGCCCAGGATCACGATGACGCCAGCGATGGCCCCGATCATGACCGAACCGAAGGGGCTCACCCAGTAGCAGGGGCAGGTGATCGCCACCAGGCCTGCCAGGAACCCGTTGGTGATGGAGCCTGGGTCCCACTTGCCGGTGCGGGCGTAGATGTAGAACACGGCGGTCAGGCCCGCGGCGCAGGCGGCGAGGGTGGTGTTCGCGGCCACCCGGCCGATGCCCTCGAAGTCCATGGCGGAGAGGGTGCTGCCCGGGTTGAAGCCGTACCAGCCGAACCAGAGCAGGAGGCCGCCGCAGACGGCGATGGTGAGGTCGTGGGGCGTCATGGGGCCGCCGCCGTCCCGCTTGAACTTGCGGCCGAGCCGGGGGCCCAGGACCACGGCACCCGCCAGGGCCACGGCACCGCCGATGGTGTGCACCACGGTCGAGCCCGCGAAATCATGGAAGTTCATGCCCAGGGAGGGCAGGAACTTGCCAGCCGCACCCATGGTGGCCAGGAAGCCATCGGGCCCCCAGGCCCAGTGGCCGATGATGGGGTAAATGAAGCCGGAGACGGCGAAGCTGTAGAGGATGTCGCCGATGAAGTCGGTGCGGCCGATCATGGCACCGGAGGTGATGGTCGAGCAGGTGTCGGCGAACGCGAACTGGAAGATCCAATGGGCCAGCAGGGCCACGCCCGTGGTGCCGTAGGTCACCGGGGCACCCTTGAGGAAGAACCAGTGATAGCCAATGAAGCCATTGCCCTCACTGAACATGAAGGCATAGCCGATGGCCCAGAAGAGGATGCCGCAGAGGCAGGTGTCGAAGACGCACTCCACCAGCACGTTCACGGTCTCCCGTGAGCGGCAGAAGCCCGCCTCGAGCATGACGAAGCCCACCTGCATGGCGAACACGAGGAAGGCCGCGATCAGCGTCCAGACGGTGTTCAACGGATTGACGATGTCCTTGGCGGCCACCACTGGGGGCGCCGGTGCAGGCGCTGGCGCCGGAGCGGCGGCGGGCGGTGCCGGGGTCGCCGCTGCCGGAGCCTGGAGGACCACCGCGGCGGGCGTATCGGCCTTGGCGGAAGTTCCCGTCAACAGCAGGGGCACCATGAACATCATCCCGACCACCACGACGAGTCCCAGGAGCTTGCCGGAGGCCACGGTGAATCCGTATCGCCGCCACTCGGGGTCCTTCATCCGCTCTGCAAGTCGGGCGAATTTATCCTTCAGGGGGAGTGATTCCTCCCGGTTCCTGATACGTGCCATAGGGGGCTCCTTGAAAAATGGGTCACTGTTCGGGCGGGTAAGGTTCTGTGCTTCGCCGGGGAAGTGCGAAATCGTGTGGGTGTCGACCCCTAGAAGGCCTTGGCGATGGTGAAGGTCACCTGGTCCTTGCCGATGTTCCTACCCAAGGCGTTCTCGTAGACAGTGACGTCGTTATCAGCAGCTCGGGATTTGGTGTCCGCGTTGGTGCCGGCGAGCGTGAAGGTGTAGCCCTTGATTTCCTTAACGATCCCCACCTTGTAGTCGGTGTAGCTGAATAGGGAGTTGTCACCAGTCACGGTGCTGCCATTGAAGAAGTACCCGGGATTCGCCTTGGTGGAATAGGTCGTCTTGCCGCCGTGCGCCAGGATGGTCCAGCCGCTTTCGCCAAGGGGATAGGCCAGGGTCAGGTCCACGTAGGTGGTTCCACCGGAGTTGTTGACCCCGAAGGTGTTCGCGCTGATGACCTGGGAATACTTCAGGCTGACCCAGGTGTAGCTCAGGCCGAGATAGGCCTCAGTGGTGGCAGGATTCCGATAGGCCCCCAGGTTGTCGTAGGTACCCGGATAGAGGTAGCGGTAGAGCCCGACATCCAAGGTCCAGTCCTTGGCGAAGCCCCACTTGTAGCCGCCGAACAGATCCAGTTCCACGCTGGCGCAATTCACCTTGCCTGCGACGTACGGAGCGCCCACGGCTGCTGGGGAACCCAGGCCGGTGCGCGCGCTGGCGATTCCGGCGTTCTGATCCGTGAACCAGGAGATGTTGCTGAGGCTGGTGCTGAGGTAGAAACCCGAGGGGTGGACCAGGTCCAGTTCGCCTTGGATGGTGGGTTTCCCATCTGTCTGAGTGAGCCCGCGGAAGATGTACTGGGAACCAAAGGTACTGGAGCCGGTGACCGCAAATCCAAGAATCGAAGGTGGCGGTGGCGGCGCGGGTGGCGCCACCGGCGGTGGCGCGGGGGTCTGGGCCACCAGGCCGGCGGCCAGCGCCGCGGAGAGGAGAAGGGTGGTCAAGAACCGCATGGAGTACTCCCAAAAAGGGCGTCAAGGTAAGGCTCCGCCAAGACCAGAGGCCCGGCCGAGCACGGCAGGAATGAGGCGCTAAAAATGAGGGGTTAGCGGGACTGCGAACCCGAGGGATTGAAAGACAGGTTCTGCGGATTCCCCCAGTTGCTGTCCGCATACGCGTCAGCGAAGAGCGGGGTGATGGCCGCCAGGGCCACGATCACGGCGAGCGCCCGGTACAGGGTCCGCCTATCCTTCGAAAAGCTGCCCGACGTCGTGCTGGGATTGGGCACGGCGAGGGTCCAGGGTAGGCGCTGGGCGCTCCCGGTGATCATGGTTCCCTCCGCTGGTTAGGTTCCAGGGGGCCGGCCATCGGCCCTCCTGCCTAAGTTCCTTGGCAGGGAGCGTGCCGTTGTGGGGGTTGTGGCCAAATCTTAGTGTTAATATTGAAATTAAAGATATTTAAAAAATATAAATAGATCGATAACCTTTTGAACGATTCCCAAAAATGTAGGACTGATCATAAATTATTACATTTTTGTATTAATTCACTCAAGCATTTCGGAATCGCTCGGGTTCCAACCCATGCTTCTGCACCTTGTAGTTGAGGATCCGCTCGGTGGTCTGGAGCAGGCGAGCGGCGCGGGAGCGGTTGCCCCGGGCGGATTTCAGCGCGTCCTGGAGCAGATCCCGCTCGAAGGCGGCCACGGCCTCGCTCAGGGCGGTCCCGGGGAGCGTACCGGAGACCTCAGCCGTCTGCAGCGAGGGGGGCAGGTGGTGGGCGTGGATCACGCCCCCTTCGCAGACGAGGATGGCCCGTTCGATGGCGTTCTCCAGTTCGCGCACGTTGCCGGGCCAGTGGTAGGCCGCCAGCATGTCGATGGCCGAGGTGGAGATGCGGCGCACGTCTTTGCCCTGAGCCGTGGCGATCTTCTCCACGAAGTGATCTGCCAGCAGCAGGATGTCCGCCTGGCGCTCCCGCAAGGGCGGCATGAACAGCTCGAAGACGTGCAGGCGGTAGTAGAGGTCCTCCCGGAAGGTGCCGGCCCGCACCGCCGCTTCGAGGTCGCGGTGGGTGGCGGCAATGAGGCGCACGTCCACCTTCACGGGGCTTACCCCGCCCAGCCGCTCGAACTCCCGCTCCTGCAGCACCCGCAGCAGTTTCACCTGGGTGGCCGGGGACAGCTCGCCCACTTCGTCGAGGAACAGCGTCCCGCCATGAGCCAGCTCGAAGCGCCCCTTCTTCTGGTGCCGGGCATCCGTGAAGGCGCCGGGTTCGTAACCGAACAGCTCCGATTCGATGAGGTTCTCCGGCAGGGCCCCGCAGCTCACCTTGATGAAGGGCTTCTCCGCCCGGGGCGAATTGTAGTGCAGGGCATGGGCCACCAGTTCCTTGCCCGTGCCGGACTCACCCCGGATGAGCACCGTGGTGCTGCTAGGCGCAGCCTGGGCCACGGCCTCGTAGACCCGCTGCATGGCGTGGCTGTGGCCGATGAGGTGGCGCAGGTCGTAGCGCTCGCGCAGCTCCAGGCGCAGCTGCTGGTTCTCCTCCACCAGCCGCTGGCGGTCGGCGGCCACCAGCTTGGCCACCTTCATGGCCAGGCCCACCATGGAGGCGGCGATCTGGAGCAGCTTGGTGTCCCGGTCGAAGTCGCGATGCCGGTCGTAGGGCACCGTGAGGCAGAGCGTCCCGGCGGTCTTCTGATCCAGGAAGATCGGCACGCAGAAGAAGGAGAGCTCCGTCTGCTTGCGCTTCTGCTCCTTCAGCACGCCCGTGCGGTCCAGGAACAACGGCTCCTGGCTGGCCTGGGGCAGCACCACGGCCTTGCCGCTGGCCAGCACCCGGCCGTTGATGCCCTCGCCCGCCTTGTAGTGGGCCCGCTCCGCCGCCTGTCTGGACAGGCCCCGGGCCGCCTCGATGCGCAGCCCCTTTCCCTCTTCATCCGCCAGGAGGATGGCCCCGTTCAGGGCCCCGAAGGCCTCTGACAGGATCTCCAGCACCCGGGGCAGCGCCGAGCGGATGTCCGAAGCCGCCAGGGCATGACTCAGTTCCAGCAGGGGCGAGAGAAGAAGGGCGTCCTCCGAGGGGGTCATGAGAGCTCCAAAAAGGAGATATTACAAAATTGTATCAATATATTGATAATATTACAATTTTGTATATCACCTATTGAAATCGGCCCTCAGCGCGACGGCACTCGGGTCTCCTCGCCTTCGTTCACCAGTACGCCGTTGATGATGGTGCCCACGCAGTGGGTGGCGAACTCGAAGGGGTCGCCATCGTAAAGGGCCACGTCACCGTCCTTGCCCTTCTCCAGGCTGCCCAGGCGATCCGCGATCCCCAAGAGCTTGGCGGGCGTGAGGGTGAGGGCCCGGAGGGCGTCATCGAAGGCGAGTCCGTTGGCCGCGGCCATGGCGCCTTCCCAGAGCACCACACGGGTCTTGGGGACGTAGCCCTCGAAGCCGCTCTGGAAGGAGAAGGGGATCCCAGCGCCCTGCAGCTTGGCGGCAGTCTCCAGCGAGGCGTTCTCCATCTCCCCGAAGGTGCGGGACATGGTGGGGTGGAGGATCACCGCGACCTTCGCGGCCTTGAGCTCAGCCAACACCAGGTAGGCCTCGGCGCCACCGTCCAGCACGATGTCCAGGTTGAACTCCTGGGCGAGCCGCAGCAGCGACAGGATGTCCTGGGCCCGGTGCGCCGTGGCCAGCAGGGGCAGTTCCTTGCGCAACACCTGCACCAGGGTTTCCTTGCGCAGGTCCCGGGCGGGCTCCTTGCCCTTCTCGGCCTCCTTCAGCTTGCGAGCATATTCCTGCGCGGCCACCAGCTCGGCCCGCAGCATGGCGATCTGCTTGCCACGGGTGCCAGGTGCCTTACCGGCCTCCCGGGACCGGGCGCCATCGCCGAGGGTGGCCGCCACCATGGCTTGGGCCTTAATTACGCCGCGGGTGACCTCGGTGGCATCGGTCTTGATGACGAAGGTCTGGCCGCTGATCAGCGCGCCGGGTCCGTGGCCCGTGTGCACCGTAGTGATGCCGAGGCTGCGAAGGTAGCCCACGAGGGGATCCCGGCCGTTGTAGGCGTCGATGGCCCGGAGCTCCGGCTGGATGGGTGCCGAGCCTTCGAGCTGATCCTGATCATGGGGCTGGTTCAGCAGGCCAGAGAGCCCCACGGTGCTGCGGCCGTCCACGAGGCCGGGGGTGGCCACCTTGGCGCGTTTCACGAGGAGACCGGCCGGCACTTTGACATCAGCAGCAGGGCCCACCGCCGTGATCTTGCCATCCTGAATCAGGACGATGCCGTCCTGGATGACCGGGCCGGCCGCAGTGTGAAGGGACTCGGCCCGAACGGCCAGGGACTGGCCCTGCAGGGCTGCAGTCAGGGTGAGGAGCAGGCAGAGGCGGCTCACTGGTAGGTCTCCTCGGCTTCCAGAGCCAGCAGGTGGGTCAGGTCATAGTCGTCGTGACTGGCGCCCTGCCCGCCCACCGCATAAAGGCGCTGCTTGGGATCGGCCCGGTCGAACACCTTGGCGCCCTCCACCCAGGTCTCCATGATGTGGGCATAGACGCTGAGGGGGTCGGCGCTCAGCAGAATGAAATCCGCGTCCTTGCCCGGCTTCAGCGATCCGACCCGGTCCTGCAGGTCCAGCAACTTCGCGCCATTTAGCGTCATGGCCTCAAGCGCGCCCTTGCGGGTCATGCCGGCCCGCACCCCGAAGGCGGCCTCGCGGAGGAACCACCGGGAATCAGTGATGGGGTCATCCGTGTGGAAGCCCACCAGGGCGCCGGCCTTCTCCAGGGCCGCGCCGTTGGTCATGCGCAGATCCTTGGTCTCGAGCTTGCCGCCGGGGCTGTCGATGCAGATGATGGACGAGCCGAAGCCGCCCCTGGCGATCTCGTCGGCCACCATCCAGGCATCGCTCACGTGGTGCAGCACCACCTTGAAGCCGAACTCCCTGGACAGGCGCAGCACCGTGAGGATGTCATCGTGTCGGTGGGTGTGGTGGTGCACCACGCGCTTGCCTTCCAGCACTTCGACCAGGGCCTCCATGGCCAGGTCCCGGGCGGGGCGCTTCTTCGGGTCATCCCCGGCCTCCTTGAGCTTGAGCTGGTAGTCCTGGGCCTTCACGAACTGCTCTCGCACAAGGGCCGCGCTCTTCGCCCGGGTGCCGGGAAAGGGGCCCGTGGTGCGCCGGGAGTTGGTGCCGTTGGCCATTTTCATGCCGCCCAGGTAGCTGCCGTTCGGCCGCTTCTCCATGGCCAGGGCGTCCAGGGTCTGGCCTTCGCGCAGCTTCAGGTACATGGTCTGGCCGCTGAGCAGGTGGCCCGAGCCCGGCATGACGTTCACCGAAGTGATGCCCCCCGCGCGGGCCCGCATGATGGAGGCGCTGCGCAGGTTCAGACTGTCCGACACCCGCACTTCGGGCTGGATGGGGGCGCTGCTGTCGGCCCCCTCGGGGCTGCCGATGTGGCTGTGGCTGTCCACGAGGCCGGGCATGATGACCTTGCCCCTCGCATCCTGGCGCACGGCGCCGGCGGGAATGCTCGTGCCGACTCCCCCCACGGCGAGGATCTTCCCATGCTGCACCACGAGCACGCCGTTCTCGATTTCGGGACCCTCGATGGGGATAATCCGGGCCCCGACGAAAGCCTGGGGCTTCTCCTGGGCCGAGAGGGGCAGAAGCGCCAGACCCAAGGTCAGAGCCGGGGCCAGTGCGGGCAGCAATCGTGTCATGGGGAGCTCCGCCCCGAGTCTAGCCATGCCTCTGGCAGCTGTAACCGGTTTTCCGTGTCTGGACACGGGCGGCGAGGCCCCGCCTTGACGGTCGCCCTCCCATGCTTCAGGATGAGGCACCCCTGGAAGTCCCATGTCCCCTCGGTTTACCCATCGCTATTGGACCTCTCGCGCGGATCGTGCGTGGAGCGGCCAGGGTCCTTCCTAAGTTCCGGAACCTGCCACCAACCACCCCGGTCCTCCCAAGGGATCGGGGTTTTTCGTTTCCCAGGAAAGCCACTGCCATGACCCACCAGACGCTCGAAAACCTCAACATCGATGGCTTCCAGCGGATGCCCTCACCCGCCGAAATCCACGCGGCCCTACCCGTACCGGATGCAGCCGCCGAAACCGTGGCGATCGGCCGTCGAGACCTCCAGCGCATCCTGGCCCGGGAGGATCACCGCCTCATGGTGGTGGTAGGACCCTGCAGCATCCATGACCCCGTGGCCGGGCTGGACTATGCACGGCGTCTGAAGGCACTGGCCGACGAGGTCTCGGACACCCTGCTGCTGGTCATGCGGGTCTATTTTGAAAAGCCCCGCACCTCCACCGGCTGGAAGGGCTTCGTCAATGATCCACGCATGGATGACTCCTTCCACATCGAGGAGGGCGTGCGCAAGGCCCGGGAGTTCCTGCTTCGCATCGCCGAACTGGGCCTGCCCGCCGGCACCGAGGCCCTCGATCCCATCACACCACAGTATCTCGGCGACCTCATCGCCTGGACGGCCATCGGGGCGCGGACCTCGGAATCCCAGACTCACCGGGAGATGTCCAGCGGCCTGTCCACGCCCGTGGGCTTCAAGAACGCCACCGACGGCGACCTCGGCGCGGCGGTGAATGGGATTCTATCGGCCTCCCATCCCCACAGCTTCCTGGGCATCAACGACCAGGGCCAGGCGGCCATCGTCCGCACCCGCGGGAACGCCCAGGGCCACCTGGTGCTGCGGGGCGGCAGTGGCCGTCCCAACTACGACACCGTGAGCATTTCCCTCGCGGAGACGGCCCTTCGCAAGGCGGGTCTGGCCGAAAACATCGTGGTGGACTGCTCCCACGCCAACAGCCTCAAGAACCCCCGCCTCCAGCCCCTGGTCCTCCAGGATTGTGGCCACCAGATCCTGCGGGGCAACACGTCCATCGTGGGCGTGATGGTGGAGAGCTTCATCGAGGAGGGCAACCAGCCCATCCCGGCGGACCTGTCGAGGCTCAGGTACGGCTGCTCGGTGACCGACGCCTGCCTTGGCTGGGATGACACCGTGACCATGCTGAGGGAGACCCACAACCTGCTGAAGGACATCCTGCCGAAGCGCTAAGTCCCACCCATGAAGCCGGAGCCTCGGCCAGGCCTGGATTTGTTCATGCTCCCAACCAACACCCAAAACCTGCCATCAGACCTGGGTCGCACCGGGCCGGCAGTGCCGCTGCTCTCGCTCCGCCATGCGACGGTCCTCCGGGGCGGCCAGCCCGTCCTCCAGGATCTGACCTTCGAGCTACGGGAAGGTGAGCACACGGCCATCCTCGGGCCCAACGGCTGCGGCAAATCCTCGCTCATCCGGCTCGTGAACCGCCAGGATTACCCCCTTCCGCTGCCGGGATCGGAGTGTCCCATGCGGATTCTCGGGATGGACCGGTGGGACGTCTCCGCGCTCAGGTCCCAACTCGGCATCGTCTCGGCGGACCTCCAGCAGACCTTCATTCAAGCCAGTGGTGGTGGTCGCCGGAGCGGTCGCGACGTGGTGCTGTCTGGAGTTTTCGCGAGCCACGGGACGTTCTCCCACCAGACCATCACCCCGACTTTGATCGCGCGAGCCGAATGGGCCATGGACCTGACGGGAGCCCGCCATCTGGCGGACAAGCGGATCGAGGAGATGTCCACAGGCGAGGCCCGCCGCATCCTCATCGCCCGGGCCCTGGCCCCGAATCCCCGGGCCCTCCTGCTGGACGAGCCCACCACGGGCCTCGACCTGGTGGCCCGGCACCACTTCCTGCAGATGCTCCAGACCGTCGCCCGGCACGGCAAGACCCTGCTCCTGGTCACGCACCACCTCGAGGAGATCCTTCCCCAGGTCGAGCGGGTGATCCTGCTGAAGTCGGGCCGCGTGTTCATGGATGGCCCCAAAGAGGTGGTGCTCACCAGCACCAACCTGTCCGCCCTGTATGGGAGGACCGTACGGTTGAGCCAGAACCGGGACGGCTTCTCCGCTCAGGTAGAGGGGGAATGATCAGGCCGACCATGGACTGGACATGCGGGATCCGAAGGCATCTCCAGACCCAGCTGGGCTCCAGCCCAGCTGACGGTGCCGACCGAGCACACTGAGGCCGCCTCCCTTCAAGGCAAGGGTCAAGCCGCCCAGGTAACCCGGATGAACCTGAGTATGCTGGGTCAACCAACCTCCACCCCCATCGCGTCGACCTCAGGTGTCCCATGGACCGTGCCTGGACCCAGCACTATGAAGCGGGCGTGCCCGCCGAACTGAAGCTCGAGCCGCTGAGCGTCCTCGATGCCTTCGATCGCAGTGTCGCCACCTGGGGCCACCGACCCGCCGTCACACTCAAGGGCAAGACCCTGACCTACCAGCAGCTCGGGGATCAGGTGGATCGGTTTGCCACAGCCCTTGCGGGTCTGGGCGTCAAGCAGGACAGCCGGGTGGCGCTCTGGCTGCCGAACCTGCCGCAGATGGTGATCGCCTACTTCGCCACCCTCCGCCTGGGGGCGCAGGTGGTAAACACCAATCCCCTGTATGTGGAGCGGGAGCTCGAGCACCAGTTCAGCGATGCGGGTGTCAGCGTCGTCGTCACCCTCGACTACCTCTGGTGGACCAAGCTGCGGGGCATCCTCAGCCGGACCTCGGTAGAACACGTGGTCGTGACCTCGATCCCCGACTACCTGCCCTTCCCCCTGAACCTGCTGGCCCCCTTCAAGCTCCGAAGGACCAAGCAGTACGTGAAGGTACCGCGCGAGGAGAAGGTCCACTTCTTCAAGGACCTCATCGCACGGCATCCACCGAACCCGCCCAAGGTCGCCCTGCCGCTGGACCACCTGGCGGTGCTCCAGTACACGGGCGGCACCACGGGCGTTTCCAAGGGGGCCATGCTCACGCACGGGAACCTGTCGGCCAACATGCAGCAGTGCTCTTCCTGGTTCCCCACGGTGCGACCCGGGGGGGAAGTGCTGTTGGCCTGCCTGCCCTACTTCCATGGTTTCGGCATGCTGGTCGCCATGGTGTGGCCCATCAGCCGGGGGGCGCACATCGTCCTGGCACCCAATCCCCGGGACATTCCCGACCTGGTGCAATCCATCCACAGGTATCGGGTGAGCATCTTCCCCGCGGTGCCGGCCCTGTTCGTGGCCATCAACAACTTCCCGGGCGTGGACCGGCTCGACCTGTCCAGTGTCCGGGCCTGCTTCTCTGGATCGGCGCCCTTGCCCGTGGACGTCATGCAGCGCTTCGAGACGCTCACCGGCGGCCGGATCACCGAGGGCTTCGGCATGACCGAGACCACCACCGTCACGCACGGAAATCCCCTGCATGGCCTGCGCAAGCCTGGTTCCGTGGGCATCCCCTTTCCGGGCACCAACGCCAAGGTGGTGGATGTGGAAACCGGCCTGAAGGAACTGGGCGTGGGCCAGGAAGGCGAGCTCTGCCTCCGGGGACCTCAGGTCATGGCGGGCTACTGGAACCGTCCGGATGAGACAGCCGCGGCCCTGAGGGATGGCTGGATGCATACCGGGGATCTGGCTCGGGTGGACGAGGATGGCTACACGTTCATCGTGGGTCGCAAGAAGGACATGATCATCGCCGGCGGCTACAACGTGTACCCCGATGAAATCGACAGCATCCTATTTGGGCATCCGGATGTGCTGGAGTCCGCCACCATCGGGGTACCCGATGCCCGCTGTGGCGAACGGGTGAAGTCCTTCGTGGTGCTGAGGCCCGGCCATAACCTCGATGCCGAAACCTTGAAGCACTACCTCGTCGGCCAACTGGCGAAGTACAAACTCCCGAAGGACATCGAGTTCGTGGCCGACCTTCCCAAGAGCTCCATGATGAAGATCCTCCGGCGGGAATTGCGCGAGCGGGAACTTCAGCGGCCCAGTGAACCCTAGGCCTTCAGTGACTTCGCCGCCAATTCGAGAATGTCCGTGGTGGCAATGCCTTCGACGCCCGTTTCCCCCGCCGCGTTGTTCAGCATGACGTTGCAGAAGGGGCAACCCACGGCGATGGTGGTGGCCTTGGTCTCCATGGCCTGCTCGAAGCGCTCGTGGTTCACGCGCTTGCCCAGGTGCTCCTCCAGCCAGAACCGCCCGCCGCCCGCGCCGCAGCACATGGTGGCCTCGCCGTGCTTTTCCATCTCGGTGAGCCTCACGCCGGGGATGGCGTCTAGGATGGCGCGGGGCGCCTCCACCTGGCCGTTGATGCGGCTGAGGTAGCAGGGATCGTGGTAGGTGAGATCCACATCCACGGTCTGCTCCATCTTGAGCTTGCCTTCGCTGATGAGTTTCGCCACCAGCTCGGTGCCATGCACCACTTCGAACTCGCCGCCGAAGGCCGGATACTCGTTCTTCAGCGTGTTCATGCAGTGGGGACAGTTGGTGATGACCTTCTTCACGCCATGACCCTTCAGCAGTTCCACATTGGTTTCCGTGGCGGTCTGGAAGAGATACTCATTGCCCAGGCGCCGGGCGGATTCGCAGGTGCAGCTTTCCTCGGTGCCCAGGATGGCGAAGGAGACGTTGGCGGCCTTCAGCAGCTTCACCAGGGCCTGGGAGACCTTCTGGCCCGCGGCATCGTACGAACCGGCGCAGCCCACCCAGAAGAGGTACTCAGCCTCCGGATTGTCGGCAATGGTGGGCACCTCGAGGCCCTCGGCCCACTTGGCCCGGTCGGCCTGGGCCAGGTTCCAGGGATTGCCCTGGCGCTCCATGCCCTTGAAGGCCACCTGGGCCTCGGCGGGGAAGTTGCTCTCCTCGAGTGTGAGGTAGCGGCGCATGCCGATGATCTTGTCCACGAAGCTGATCTGCAGCGGGCAGGCCCACTCGCAGTAGCCGCAGCTGGTGCAGGCCCAGATGGTGTCCTGGCTGATCCAACCTTCGAGCTGCTCCTTGCTCCAGGGGGCGTGTTCCTCGTCTCGCTTCCACACGGAGCCCTCGGGCACGGGACCCCCGATGAGCAGGCGATCCTCGGGCACCGCCTGGTCCTGGCCCATCTGCGACAGCGGCGTGGCCTTCAGATAGTCGCGCAGGTCATTGCCGAAATCCTTGGGCCGGAGCGGCTTCCCGGTGAGGGTGGTGGGGCAGTTCTCCAGGCAACGCCCGCACTCCACGCAGGTGTAGAAATCCAGCATCTGCTTCCAGGTGAAATCCTGGATCTTGTTGATGCCGAAGTGCTCGGCCTCCATGTCCATGGGCTTCAGGTTCTTCTGAGGCTCCAGCTCGCGGAAGTAGATATTGAAGAGCGACGTGAACACGTGGAAGTGCTTGGAGTACGGCAGGAAGTTGGCGAAGAAGTAGAGGATGGCCAGGTGCAGCCACCACATGGTCTTGTAGAGCACCAGCAGACCCGTGCCACCCAGGGGCCGCAACAGATTGGCAACAAAGAGGCTCACCGGCGCCCAGGTCTTCCAGGCGGGGTTGTGCAGCCAAAGGTAAGCGCCATCGGCCAACAGGTCGGTGACCATCAGACCACCAATGAGGCTCAGGGTGGCCCAGGCATCCCAGGAGTTCTCCAGCCGCCAGGGCTTCAGCACCAGGCGTCGCCACGCGGCCAAGCCCAGGCCCAGGAGCACCAGCACCTCGAAGATGTCCTTGGTCGCCTGGTAGCCGTAGCCGAAGCTGCCCAGGGCCTCGGTCATGTGGAAGGCGGGGAACAGCCCCTCCACCACGAGCCCCACGGAGCGCAGGGCCAGCACGCAGAAGCCCCAGAAGATGAGGATGTGGTAGAAGCCCGCGTACTTGTCCCGCACCATGCGCTTCTGCATGATGGCCAGGGTGAACACGCCCTTCAGGCGCACCCAGGGCTGATCGAAGCGGTTGTCCGGCAAGCCGGCCTTCAGCGTGGCCAGCCGCTGGCGGATGGTCCAGGCAAAGAACCCGCCGGCGGCCAGGGTCATGATCCAGAACAGCGTGATTTCCAGGGCCTTCATGGGGTCCCTCCCAGCATTCATGTGTACAACACGAGGCGACAGGGCCGTCCCGATTTACTTCCCGATTGTCAGGTATGGCGGACTCGAAGGCCCAGTGTAGCCGTGGCCATGCGAAACTGAAGGCCCGACCTGGAGTCAGACTTGGGAACCCCTACCCCCCTCCACTTTGAAGCCGCCGTGACCCGCCCCCTGTCGGTGGTGTTCCGGTCCGGCGAGGTCTGGGAAGGCCACGACTACACAGTGGAGGTGGTGGCGGCGCGGCTGGGCCTGGATGGCTTCGACGTGGTGGTGGACTTCCGCGACCTGGAGGCAGCGCTGGACCGCAGCCTGGCCCCGCTGCAGGGGCGGCTGCTGTCGGACCTGGGCCTTGACGGCCCCCTGGCTCTCGCCCAACGCCTGCTCACGGAACTCGCCCCCTTTGTGGGCGCCCCAGCCCATCTCAAGGAAGTGGCGCTGACGGATGGGACCGGGCGCAGGCTGGCCGTGAGCGCCTAAGGCATGCGTCCCTGGATTTCGATCGCCGCCCTGCTGCTCGCCCTCTCACCCCTGCTGGTGGTGCACCCCGTGCGCGTGTCAGGCCACAGCATGGAACCGGCCCTGGCGGACGGCGACCTCCGCTGGGCCCTGCGCACCTGGGCCAGTGGCGCGCCCCAAC
>JANYAZ010000298.1 GCA_025361045.1 Geothrix sp.
GATCTGCCCTGGGGTCGCGAGGTAAGGCTGGGACAGGATCGTGATGCCCATATCCCTGTTGCCGATGTCTATGATCGAGATGCCGGCTTCGCTCCAGGGGCCTCCGGCCTGGCGGATGTAGAGGTGGCGCCGGCTGGCGTCGTTGGGGCCGGAGACCCAGAAATTCTCACCATACAATCGGGTCGGCACGATGACCCGGTCGGGATGGACGATCAAGATATCCGGGCTGTAGCTGGTGATCACCGGAGCCTGGGCCTGCAGGGCCAGAGTTAAAAATGCAGATGAAAGGACCTTCATCTGGAACCGCGGCCTCATGGAATCTCCTGGTGATTTACAGGCATTGAAACACACCAAGGCATGTTGAGCCAAGGTGGACTCCTGGGCCGGGGTGAGGGAGGGCCCCCGGGTTATGATCGAAACCAATCGGTGGAGCCTTCATGGATCGTTTCGGTAGTTCAAAGCTGCGCATCGGCTGGGTGCTCATGTGCCTGTTCATGACCGGGCTCGTGGTCATGGCAGTGCGGGGTCAGCAGGGTGACGGTGGGTCGCAGATTCTCATCTTCGGTACCGCGGTACCCCTGGGCGCCGATTCGCTGCGGTCTTACGTGCTTGGCAACCTGCAGGGGGTGATGTACTGGATGGTGTCGCTGGTGGTGCTGCTGGGCGCCTTCGGCCCGATGAGCCAGTGGACGGCCGCTGCCGCGAGAAGCGAGCGGCTCAAGGGCTTCTTTGCGGGCACAGGGCTGGGCTTCGTGCATGGGCTCTTCCTGTCCCAGGTGGCGTTGATTCCGGTGTGGGCGCTGAGCTGGAGGCTCCTGGGCGAAGCCTGGCCACCGGAGCTGCTGCGAGCGGACCTGCATGGACTCCTGCTGGGCCTCCAGATGCTGCTCTGGGCGGTGCTGCTGTCCCGCCTGTTGAAATCCAGCGCCGGCCTGGCCCTGCTGCTGACCCTGCTGCTGCGGGAACTGGGACCGCGCCTCAGCTTCTTCCTGGATTTCGGCCAGGACCTGGGCTGGAGTGCCGGCCAGGTGAAGGTCCTGGAGATCTTTGTCCGCCTGCTGCCCATGGCCCAGCTGCCTTCGGACCCCTTCTCACCCCTGGCCCTGCCCCTGTCCATTGGCGGGCCTCTACTCCTGGGCGCGCTGGCCATGCTGTTACCGGCAGGGGGTCGGAAGTAGCCCATGCGCCCGGCCTTGATCCTG
Organism: Geothrix sp.; assembly: GCA_025361045.1. Classification (GTDB taxonomy): domain Bacteria; phylum Acidobacteriota; class Holophagae; order Holophagales; family Holophagaceae; genus Geothrix. The sequence goes on from JANYAZ010000298.1 coordinate 1,203, forward strand.
ATGCTTCCCGCCATCCTGGTGGCCCAGGGCGCCCAGGATCCCGCGGAGCTGCGCCAGAAACTGGCGGCCATCCAGGGGCGTCTGGGCCAGGTGGATCAGCAGCTGGCCTCGCTTAAGAAACGCCGCAAGGGCGTGCTGGTGGAGATCCAGGGCATCTCTCTGCAAAGGGATCGGGTGATGGCGCAGGTCGAAGGCGCCCGGCTGCGTCGGGACCAGGCCCAGAGCGAGGTGCAGACCATTGGCCGGGAGCAGGCGCGCATCCAAGGGGAGGTGCACCGGCTGCAGGCGGACCTGCGCAAGCAGGTGCGCTGGATGCAGGCCCTGGGGCCCCTGGGCGACCTGGGGCTCTACATCACCTTCAAGGATCTGGATGCCTGGCTCGTGCGGGGCCGCATGCTGGCCTGGGCCCGATTGCAGGAGCGCAAACGCCTGGACCTGATCCACAAGCTGCAGGGGGACCTGGCCGCGAAAGAGAAGGCCCTGAAGGAGGTCCTGGCCCGACTGTCCTCGGAAGAGCGCGAGGCGGCCCAGCTTCAATCAGCCCTTCGGCTTCAGGAAGATCGGCTCAACACCTTCCTGGATGGGTTGCAGAAGGACGAGGCGGCGCAAAAACAGGCACAGGCCGAGCTGGCCGAAGAGGCCGTGCAATTGGAACGGCTCCTGGCCGGGCTGCTCAGCAAGCCCAGGGGCGAGGCCTTTGAAGCGGCGGTGGCCTTCACCAACCTCAGAGGCGAACTGCCCCAACCCGTGGACGGCACCCTCGCCGTGGGATTCGGCGAACACCTGCATCCCCGCTTCAAGACCAAGACGATGCAGAGCGGCCTGCTCATTGCCGCCACCGGCGGTACCTCGGTCGCTGCCGTGGCCGATGGCAAGGTGGCCTTCGCGGACTACTACCAGAGCTACGGACCCATGGTGATTCTGGACCATGGGGGGGGCTGGTTCACCCTCTACACGCACCTGATGGGGCTGAGCATCAGCAAGGGCCAGGTCCTCAAAGCCGGGGAGTTCGTGGGGGCCGTGGGAGAAACCGTGGATGGCCCGCGTCTCGGTTTCGAGATCCGCCATCAGGCCCTGCCCCAGGATCCGCAGAAGTGGCTGAAGAAGCGGTATCGCTAGGATGAGAAAGCGGACCCCCGGCTCTGCCGGGGATCCGCGCGGGGGTCCGGGGGTGTTCGCGCAGCAGAGCGGAGCGTGCCTATAGATCCCCGCGATGCATGCGTCGCGGGGGGAACCCCCGGAGGATATTTACCGCACCACGCTGCTGGCGTTGAACAGGGGCACGTAGATGGCGAGCAGCAGGCCCAGGACGATGACGCCCATGAAGAGGATGAGCACGGGCCCGATGAGGCTCGTGACCGCGGTGGTGGCCTTCTCCACTTCCTGGTCGAAGAAGTCGGCCACGTGGTCCAGCATCTCAGGCAGGGCGCTGCTCTGCTCGCCCACACGGACCATTTCCACGGCGAGGGGGTCGAGGACTTTGGCTTGTTCCAGGGACATGTGGAGGCTGCCACCGGCCCGGACCTTGTCGGTAATGATGAGCAATCCGGCCTTCATCCGCTCGCTGGGGCTGGTGCGCTGCACCACCTCCAGAGCCTGCACGACCGGCAGTCCGCCGGACAGCAGGACGCCGAGGGTCCGGCAGAACACGCTGGAGTGGTACATGCGGTAGAGGGTGCCGACTTTTGGGACCATGAGCAGAAGCCGTTCGGCGAGCTTGCGTCCAGCTTCCGAGGCGGCCATCCAGCGGATGAGGACGACCAGGCCAACGAGGGCGATGCCCTGCAGCCAGAGGGTGGAACTGACGAACTTACCGGCGCCGAGCAGAACCCGGGTGATGAGGGGCATCTCGACCTCGCCGCCGGCATAGAACTCGGCGAAGCGAGGCAGCACCACGTTGAAGATCACGCCCAGGGCCAGGATCAGGACCATCACGAGGAAGGCGGGATAGAAGAGGGCTTCGATGATGCGACGTCGGCTGGTCTGCGCGAACTTCTGGAAGGAGAGCCACCGCGCCAGCACTTCCGGCAGGGTGCCGCTGCGCTCGCCCGCGACCACGTTGCTGCGGTAGATGGGCGGGAAGGAGCCCGCCTGCTCCAGGGCATCCGAGAAGGACATGCCTTCCCGAACCAGTTCGACCACCTGGGCGAGACTCCGGCGCAGTTGGGGGTCCTTGCCGTGGCCGACCAGCAGCTCCAGTGACTGCAGCAGGGGAATGCCGGCCTTCAGCAGAGCCAGTAGCTCCTGGTTGAAAAGCACCAGGGACTCGGTCTTGAGCTGGCTCCGGCTTCGGAAGGCCGTGTCAGTCCGGGTGATCTCCAAGGGGAAGCCACCCTCGGCGAGGACGCGGGCGCGGAGTGCCTCCGCGTTCTCCGCCTCGAATTCGCGCACCAGCACTTCGCCGTTGGCATGGGTGAGTCGGACTGTGAATCGCATAGGTCTTCGAGGATACCGGATAACCCAGAACGGGGTCGCTGCGGTAGCCTTCGTTGATTCGGAGGCATTGTGCCGCGCCTTTTCCTCGCCCTGATTTCCACGCTCACGCTGTCGCTGGCTGCCCAGGCACCCCCGGTGGCCCCCCTGCGGGTGGGCGAGGCGCCGCCCGTGGATCTGGACCTGACGAAGGCCGACTCCGCCGTCCTGCTGCCCCGGGACAATCGGGATGCCACCCAGGTGGAGGCCGCCCGGCAGCGCTGGATGCCATTGGTGGCGACGGTCAGGGAGGCTCCGGCCGTGCGCATCCGCCTGCCCCTGGGTGAAGCACGCATTCCGCTCTTGTTGGCGGCTTCCCAGGCCCTGAAGGCCCAATCCCCCGGCCAGCGGCTTTATGTGGCCTTCGATCCCAAGGCGGCCCCCATCCTCGACGAGATGGCTTGGGGTGCCGTGGACGGCGGGGCGATGGTGCCTTCCGATCTGAATCTGGATCCCCTGGTCTGGCGCAAGCAGCTGGCCCAGGCCCAGGAGACCTTTCCCGGCCGATCCTGGACCCTGTGGCTGCCGAAAGATCCAGACATTCAGGCCTCCACCTTGCTGGGGGATGGGGGTCGGCTGGTGGCGCCGCCCGGGGGACCTTCCGCGCAGTTGGCCGCGCTCATTCCCCAGGGTTTCGTGGAGGTCGAAGGCGGGGTAGGGGATCTGACCTTGCGCAATCGGGCGGGTGAAGCCCGACGGTGGACCTTTGCTGAGGGGACCTGGACGGCGGTCCCCCTGCCAAAGGAGCGGAACGAGGTCACGGTCACTGCTGCGGATGCCTATGACGTGGGCGCCCTGCTGGCCCAGGTCCGCGCAGCCCAACTGCGCACCCGGGCGGGGGTCCGCACGCTCCGGGCCAAGGCGGACCTGGACCTGCACATCCAGGGACAGCGGGGCCAGGGGGGGGATCTCGGGTTCACCTTCAGCTACTTCGAGGAGGCCGGAGACTGGCCCGAGCTGCTGCAGAAGGAAGTGCGGTTGAACGGTGTGAAGGCCAACCTCACCGGTGAGGTGCAGCTGCCGCTCATTGAAAGTCGGCAGTCCGTATCCCTGCCCGTGGCCCTCAGCCTGACCGAGCGCTACCGCTACCGGGATGGTGGGTCCATGGCTCCAGGCATACGGCGCCTGCGTTTCGAACCGGTGAGTTCCGATCCCCTGGCCTACGCCGGGGAAATGGAAGTGGACGAGGCCAGCGGGAGGATCCTCGTCGAGCGGCGTGAACGGAACGACCTGCCCGGCACCGTGAAGAGCGAGCGCGAGATCCTCACGTATGGCACCGTGGCGCCCGGGGTCTGGCGTCCCGTCGCCGTGAAAACCTACGAGCGGTGGGTGAGCACCGATGGCATCGTGCAGGTGCAGCGGCGCTTCACCTATCGGGACTTCGTGCTGAACAGCGAAGGCTTCCTGGCGGATCGGCTGGCTGCCCGCACGTCGACTTCCACCATGCTCAAGGTGACGCCAGAAGGGGCGCGCTACTTCACGCGGCAGGACGACGGCTCGCGGAAGATTGAAGAGAAGGCCAAGAGCGGTGGTCGTGCCCTGGCAGGGATCGTGTTGGTGGATCCGGGCCTGACGCCCTCGGTGCTGCCCTTGGGAGGGCTGGTCTTTTTCGACTACAACGCCTTCGGCAAGGGGGTGCAGCTGAACGCCCTGGTGGCCGGCGTGTTCAACACGATCAACCTCGCCATCCCGCGGGGGTTGGGCAGCTTCGATGTGAGCGCCAATGCCCTGGGTCTGCTTCTGAAGGGCACGGACCGCCCCGTGATCAACGGGAAGTTGGCGGACAAGGATGGGGTGGGACGTCGCTTCGGCATGGCAGGTCTGGAACTCGGCCATGACCTTGGGCTGGGTTTCCGTCTGGAGGGCCGGGGGGACTTCCTTTACGACGACTTCAGTGAAGGGGAGACCAAGTACCGCACACCGGGTTACGCCCTGCCACCCTCCGGGCTGACAAAGATCGGAACCCTTCAGGGTTCCTGGTTGTTCCGGGGTTTCCAGGTCCAAGGCTTCCATGGGTGGGGGAAACGCCCAGAGGGCAGCTATGGCACGGCGGCGAATCCCCAGGCGGTACCCGAGGGCGGCGACTTCAAACGCTGGGGCGGCAGCCTGGGACTCGACCGCGAGGTGAAGCCCGGGTTCTGGTTCCATGGCGAGGCCGGTTGGGCCGGCGGGCGCGCCTTCGACCGGTTCAATTCCCTGGATGTGGGCGGGCTGGGTTCCGTGGTCCGCATTGCCGGCATCCGCTCCAACGCCATCGCGGCCGACCAGGTGACCTACGCCAAGACAGGCCTCGCCATCCCCACGGGTCCGAACCTCCGGCTCTCGGTCAGCCTTGAGCATGCCCGGGCCCGAGGCCTGGATGATGGGAAGACCTACGGCGTGACGGGCCTGGGGCTCACCGGGGATCTGCCTGGCTTCTGGTGGTTCACCTCCGTGCGCGTGGACCTGGGTGTCGGCCTGCAGAGCGACATCGCCGGCGTCAAAACGGTGAGCGGCTACGTGGCATTGTTGCGCCTGTTCTGATCCGTGAGGGCCTTCCGGGCCTTCTCGCGGTGGAGGACCTGGAAGCTGATGGGCCCGAGGTTGCGGCGCTTGTAGGTGTGCAGCTTCGCGTCCATGACCTTGAAGGCCTCGACCATGGTGCCGCAGAAGGCCACCTCGCCCGCCTTGTCCTTGAGCCCCCCCCGCTCGAACACACTAAGGGCCTGGCCATGCAGGCCCACGAAGATGGCCTTGATGTGCTGGCGCTGCATCTCCCGCAGGACACCTTCCATGGCGACCAGGCCGCTCACGTCGGCGCTGGGCACCTGCTCCATGCGCAGGATGATCACCCGTACATCGTCGCCGATGGCCCGCATGGCATTCAGGGCCCGCTCTGCCGCACCGAAGAAGAGCGGACCCGACAGGTCGTAGATCACCACGCCTTCGGGCAGGGGGCCGGGGAGGGCGCGGTGGTCCGGTTGGCTCACGTGGCCCTCCGCCACGGTCGCCATGCGCCGCATGAAGAGGAGCGAGGCCAGCACGATGCCGACCGTCACGGCGATCACCATGTCGAACACCACGGTGAGGAAGTAGCAGGTCAGCAGCACGGCCACGTCGCTCTTGGGGGCGACGCGGACTGTGTGGAAGAAGTGCTCCGCCTCTGACATGTTCCAGGCCACCAGCAGCAACAGGGCCGCCAGGCTCGCCATGGGCAGGTAGCTGATGAGGGGCGCCAGGAGCAGGATGGCCAGCAAGATGGTCAGCGCGTGGGCCATGGCGGCGATGGGGGTCCGTCCCCCGAATCGGAAGTTCGTGGCGGTACGGGCAATGGCGCCGGTGGCCGGAATGCCGCCGAAAAAGGGGGTGATGAGATTCCCCACGCCCAGTGCCAACAGTTCCGCATCCGGGTCATGACGGGTGCGCGCCATACCGTCGGCCACCACCGCAGATAGCAGCGACTCGATGGCACCCAGCATGGCCACGGCGAAGGCGCTGGGCAGCAGCAGGCGGATGGTGCCCAGGCTCAGGCCCATGGCCTGGCCAGCCACGCCCGGGGCACTCCAGGGCCACAGGAAGGAGGGCAGCACCTGGGGGATGCCGGCCACCGCATGTCCGTTCACCACGGTGTGGAAGCGGCTGCCGATGGTGTCCACCGCGAAGCCCGGAATCCATCGCCCCAGGAGCCAGGCGGATACCGCCGCCAGGGGCAGGGCCAGCAGGGGCGCGGGGATCTTCCGCAGGATCTTGGGAAGGCGCACCAGGCGCCGCTTGGGCAGCCGGGGGATGAGCAGGATGGCCAGGGTGCCCAGGCTGATGAGCAGCTCCCAGGGAGATGCCGTGTGCCAGGCACGGCCCATGGCGCCCAGGCGTTCGATGAAGTGGTCCGGTACATGGTCCAGTTTTAGTCCGAACAGATCCTTGATCTGAAGCACCGCAATCACGGTGGCGATGCCGGTGGTGAAGCCGGTGGTCACCGGGAAGGGGATGAACTCGATGAGCTTGCCCATGCGGAGCAGGCCCATGCCGATGAGCATCAGGCCGGCCAGCAGGCCGGACATCAGCAGGCCGGAGAGTCCGAACTTCACATATAGCGGTGCGAGCACCACGATGAACGCGGCGGTGGGGCCAGCGACCTGGATCCTGGAACCGCCCAGCAAGGCCGTGACGAAGCCCGCGATGATGGCGGTGTAGAGGCCCTGCTGGGGTGGGACACCCACCGCGATCGCCAGGGCCATGGCCAGGGGCAGGGCCACGATGCCCACCAGGAATCCTGCTGTCAGATCCCGCTTGAACTGCCGCCCGGTGTAGCCCTCAGCCAGCACCGCCCGCAACGCCGCGCCCGGAAGGGCACGGAGGGGGACGTTGGTGGAAGGGTCCTGAAAGCGTGTGCGGGCCACGGGCCACTCCTGCTGCGTGATCTTGGGACGGGAGGTCCATGGTACCCCCGCAGCGCCGCCCCCGGCCGGGCTAGACTGAACATCCCATGCCCCGAACTCCCTTCCAGCACCACACATCTTTGACGCTCAAGATCAGCGGACGGCGTGTGCTGGGGTGGCGGACGCTGCTCTGGACGGCCTTGGCGGCCCTGCTGCTCTTTGGTCTGGGCCTCGGCAACCACGAGCTATGGGACTACCACGAGCCCTACGTGGCGGGCATCGTCAGGGAGATGGCCAGCAGTGGGGACTGGGTCGTGCCCACGCTGAACGGCCAACCCTATCTGGAGAAGCCACCCCTCTTCTACGCCCTGAGCGCCTTGGTGTGCCGTGCCACGGGGAGCCTGGAACCCTGGGCGTTGCGCCTGCCCTCAGCCCTCCTCGCCCTGGCCACGGTGGCATGGATGAGCTTCCTCGGCTGGCGCCTGAGTTCCGCCCGGGCCGGTGGTTGGGCTGGCTTCATGGTGGGCACGGGCGTGCTGTTCTTTCAGGTGGGCCACATGGCCATCGTGGACATGGCGCTCACCGCCGCGGTCAGTTTCAGCCTGGGCCTGGCCTATCTGGCCTTGGTGGAGCCCGCCTATCGGAGCCGATGGATCCCCTGGTTCTGGGCCAGCCTGGGGCTGGCGTTCCTGACCAAGGGGCTGGTGGGGCCAGTGCTGGTGCTGCTGCCCGTCGCGATCACGCTGCTTCTCGAGCGCAACCCGGAGCTGCTGCGCGCCTTCCTGCGGCCGAACCTGGGCATGGGGGTGGCTGCGGTACTTGCGTTGGCTTGGGTCGTTCCCCTGGGGCTTCGGGGCGGGCGGGAGTTTCTCGTGGAAGTCTTCCTGCGGAACACGGTGGGTCGCTTCCTGGCGGATCCGAATCTGGTACCGCGCACGGGACGGCTGGGCGAGCATGTGGAGCCATTCCTGTTCTATGTCCAGCGGGTGCCCGGCAACATCCTGCCCTGGCTGGCCATTTGGGTGGCTGCGTTGTGGTCCGCCTTCCCCCGGAACCGACGGCACCACCTGTCCCCCCGCACGTATTTCCTGCCGCTATCCTTCGGCCTGATCCTGCTGCTGCTGTCCTTTTCATCGGAAAAACGGATGGTCTACATCCTCCCCATCTTTCCCATTACCTACCTGCATGCGGCCCTGTGGCTGGATGCCCGGGTGCCTCGGGCGCGGCGGCGGGTGGACCGAACGCTCATGGTCGTCCTGGGGCTGACCTTCTTCCTGGTGGGGATTCTGGGCGTGGGCTTCCCCTGGGTGGTGATGGACCGCGCCAACCTGCACTGGGCCGTGGCCCTGCTCATGTCGCTGGCCTCGCTGGCACTGAGCGTGCTGTCGCTTCGCCTGCTCTGGCGTCGGGACTTTCCCGGTGCGCTGGACCTGGGCATGACCCAATGGGCAGGGTTTCTGGTCATCTTCCTGGTTTTTGCGGTGCCCCACTGGGACCAGGAGAACTGGCGACCCCTGGCGGATCCCTACGCGGTAGCCCAGCGAATGGAACAACAGGGTGCGCGGGTGGTGGTGGCGCGGCTGTCGGAAACGCAGCTTGGGTTCGCCAGCCTCCGGTTGCGCCACCGGCTGCCCTTCGCGGACGATGCCGCTGCGCTGACCCAGGCGCTTGCGTCAGACCAACCTGTGGTGGCGCTGGTCGAACCCGGCTGGTGGGGTGCGGAATTGGCCACGAAGGCCCCGGGGTCCGTGGTACCCACCGCAGCGACGGCCTTGCGCCCATCCATGAGGAACCGGGCGCCGTTGCTGGTGGTCAATCCTCCGGCGTCCCGGTTGTTCCTGCACTGAGGCTGGCAGCCACTTCCGTCAGCACACGCAGGATCTCGCTGTCGTCGGGGCGCTGGTCCGGCTCCTTGTCGAGCAGGCGGTTCACCAGGCGCGTGAGGGCTCGGGGAACATCGGGCCTGAGGAGCAGAAGATCCGGCGGAAGGGCTGAACGATGCTGGTTGAGGATCTCGAAGGGGGTCTCACCGAGGAAGGGCGGCACCCCCGCGAGCATGTGGAAGAGGATGACACCCAGGCTGTAGCGGTCCGCCGCGGGGCCCACGTGAGTCTTGAGCTGGGCTTCCGGTGCGGCGTAGAGGGGCGTTCCAAGGAAGGCGTAAGTGGTGGTGACGGTGGCGGCGTCCATGATGCGTGCGATGCCCAGGTCCATGACCTTTGGTCCCTGGGCGGTGAGCATGATGTTGCCGGGTTTGAGGTCACGGTGGACAACGCCATGGGCGTGGGCATGGGCCATGGCCTCGGCGATGCCCAGGGTGATGGCGATGGCTTCATCGAGGGCCAGCTGGCCCTTCGTTTTGAGCCGAGTGTCGAGGGTCTGGCCCGGAAGGTGCTCCATGGCCAGGTAAGGTCGACCGGTCTCCTGGCCGGGATCGAGGATGCGGACGAGGTTGGGGTGGAGGAGCCGGGCGCCCAGCTGAGCTTCCTGGTAGAACCGGGCCCTGAACTCCGCGTCGTCGGCCCGGTGCAGGTGGGGAACCTTCAGGGCGACCTCCTGCCCGGTATCGCCATGATGGGCGAGGAAGGTGTCCGAGAATCCGCCCCGTCCGAGGAGGCGCTTGATGCGGTACGGTCCCACCGTATGAGGGAGGGCGCCTGGTGAAAAGGGAGGTGCCGAGCCAATCCCGCGACGGTCCAGACGGCCAGTCCGGGCGGAGCGTCGGGACCAGGCCCAAGCTGCGATGAGGGCGAGGCTGGCCCCGAGGCCCAGGGAGATCCAGGGAAGGGGCCGTGGGGTCTCTGCCCTGGGCGGTGTAGGGGGAGGCGGCAGCCTTTGGGCTGGCGCTTCGGGAAGCCGAGGCTTGGAATCCGCTGGAGGAAGGGGTTCTCGCGGAGCTTTGGTTGGGTTGGCTGGTTCCCCCCCTGGTGGGAGGGCGGGGCCAACCCGCAAGAGCCCGTTATCACGGGAAACAGGCTCCTCTAGAGTCACGGAAGCCGGAGCGGGTGCCGGTGGTCGGATGGGACTGGGGGCCGTTTCCCTCTCTGGTTGAACGGGGGCAGCCTTCGGGTTGGTTTTTGAGCGCAAGTCGCGGATGCGGCGGGCCAAGGCCTCACGTTCGCCACCGGGTTCGCGACCAGCCTGCTGAAGTTCGGCCTCGGCGCCGTCCAGGTCACCCAGTTCCACCAGGCAGCGGGCCAAATGGGTCCTGGGGTAGTACCGGAAGAGCAGGTTGTTCCCGTAGATGACGATTCGGGGCGCGGGGGTTGGACGAAGCTCCAGGGCTCGGCGGAAGGCGGCGGCCGCCTGGGCCCAGTGGCCGGCGTTTTCCGCATTGAGGCCGTCCTGCCAGGCCGAGTAGAAAGTGGGTTGCTGCTGAGCCAGGAGCGGAACTGCGATGAGGATCGCCAGCCAGCGCATGGTTCAGTCGCCGACGAAGAGGAAGCGCAGGGCGCGGTCCACGGGGTCGCGATCGAATTTGTAGATTAAGGAGACATCCAGCCGGTGTTCGCGGATGCGTTCCACACCCACGGACGTGGCGGGCACTCGCAACAGGATCTGGTCGATTTCCAGGAATTGGGAGGCCATGCGCTTCGCCCAGCCGTAGCGGTAGGCCACGTCCACACCTGTGTTCCCGCGTTTGAATCCGGTGCCCACGGAGAAGCGATACATCACGCGCTGCTCGCCGGTAACCCCGTCTACCACGGGCTGGGGCTCGCGACTGAGGCCTGTCCGGAAGGGGATGACGGAATCCAGTTCGGTAATCCAGAGGTACTCGACGCCCAGGTGGGCGGTGGTGGCGTCCGGGGTCCGGTTGCCCTTGTCGAAATCAAAGAAGCTCTGACCGTTGAACAAAGGAGAACCGGACATGTAGCGGGTCGTGGACCAAAGGGTATGGTTCAGATCCGAGGTGAGGAGCCATCGTTCCGAAGGGCGGTAGGCGAATCCGAGGCCCGTGCTGGAGGGCCAGTGGAGGCCTGTGGTGACGGGTACCATCCGGGTATTGCGCCGGGGAAGGTTGGTGGTCAGCACGGTGCTGAACGTGTAATCGGCATGGAAGCCCGTGCGGTGGACCAGCCCCAGGCTCCAGGTGGGCCACCGCCAGATCAGGCCCAGGTTGAAGTTGTTGCCATCCATGGCATTGAATTGCCGGAAAGCCACGGTGGTGGTGGTGGCGCCTGCCTCCCGGAGGCTGGAGGAGTCGAGGTCCCAGCGGCCCCGCCATTGGTTGTAGGCCACGCCCAGCAGAATCCGTTGGGAAGCCTCATAGGCCACGGCGAAGGAGTAGAGGTCGATCTGACCGGATTGGTTGATGCTCTGGGTCAGAAGGCCGGGCACCCCCGAGCCACTGGTCACCGGTGATTCCTGGAGGGTCCGGTCGCTGTCCTCGTTGATAGCAAAGGCTCGCTGGATGGACAGCTGGAGCACCAGGTTCCGTCCACCCAGGCGCAGAGGGGCCGTGGCCGAGACGAAGAGGGGGTCGAAGCGGGTGCTGCTGGTGAGGGAATCGCTCACGGCCAAGACGCGGCCTTGACCCGTGGTTTCGAAGTCCTGGTAGCCCACATTGCGCTGGAGTCCGCGGGCCACGAAGCTCACCTCAGGTTGCAGCAGTTGGGCCAGGCCCGCCGGGTTGAACGAAACCGCGGTGGCATCGTCCGCCACTGCGATGAAGGCACCGCCGAGTCCCATGGCGCGGGCGCCAGCACCCTGGACCGTGAAATTGGTCCGCGACTGCTCGGCGATCAGGGTGCCGATGGGCGATTGCGCCATCATGGCCAAGCCAACCCCTCCGGTGAGCAGGGCGCACCGGGCCAGGATCATCGTGCTGCGACGGAGGTTCACCCTTCCATGATGCATGGTTTTCGTGGCCGGTAGCTCAGGCGTAGAACCCACGGTATTTCATGGCCTGGGCGACCCGGTCGAGGGCCAGGATGTAGGCGCCGATGCGGGGGTTCGTCTTGTACTTGTCGGTGGTGGCAAAGGTGGCCTGGAAGGCGTGGGTCATGTAGTCCACGAGCCGCTCGTTGACCTCACGTTCGCGCCAGTAGAAGCCCTGGCGGTTCTGCACCCATTCGAAGTAGCTCACGGTCACGCCGCCCACGTTGGCCAGGATATCCGGCACCACGAGCACGCCGTTTTCCAGCAGGATGGGATCAGCTTCGGGTGTGGTGGGACCGTTGGCGCCCTCCACGATGATCTTGGCCCTTACTTGGGCTGCGTTGTCTTCGGTGATCTGGTTCTCGGTGGCGGCGGGCACCAGGATGTCCACCGCGTGGGTGAGCAGGGCGGCCCCCTCCAGGGGTTCGGAACCCTTGAAGCCCGTGACGGTCTTCGCCTCGGTCACGTGTTTGAGCAGGGCATGGATGTCGAGGCCGCGGTCATTCTTGATGGCGCCCTTGAGGTCGCTGACGGCCACGATGCGGGCCCCGGCCTCATGCAGCAGGCGTGCGGCCTGGCTGCCCACGTTGCCGAAGCCCTGCACGGCCACCGTCGCTCCTGCCAGGGGCTTGCCCAGCCGCTGCATGGCTTCCCGTGCGGTGATGAGGACGCCGCGGCCCGTGGCTTCGTTGCGCCCCAGGCTGCCGCCGAGTCCGAGGGGCTTACCGGTGACGACGGCGTTCTCAGTGTGGCGCACATGCATCGAGTAGGTGTCCAGGACCCAGGCCATGGTCTGGGCGTCGGTGCCCATGTCCGGAGCCGGCACGTCCCGATCGGGCCCGATGATGTCCATGATCTCGGCGATGTAGCGGCGGGTGAGCCGTTCCTTCTCGCCCAGGCTGAGGCGGTTGGGATCGCAGATGATGCCGCCCTTGCCACCCCCGAATGGCACGTCCACCACGGCGCATTTCCAGGTCATCCAGGCCGCCAGGGCCTTGATCTCGTCCAGGCTGACATTCAGGTCGTAGCGGATGCCGCCCTTGGCCGGGCCGCGGGCCACATTGTGCTGGACCCGAAAGCCCGTGAAGACTTCCCACTGGCCGTTGTCCATGAGCACGGGAAGGCTCACGATCATCGAGCGGTTGGGGGCCATGAAGACCTTGAAGAGGGCGTCATCCAACCCATAGAGCTGGGATGCCACACGCAGTCGGGCTTGCATGGCCTCGAAGGCATTGGTGGGGGCGGTGGGCATGAGGTCGTCTCCTAGGAGCGGACGTCGGATTCAGGATGGGTCTCGGCGGGCAATTCCAGCTCACGGCCCGCATTCCATAGCTCTTCAAGGTTGTAGTGACGGCGGGTTTCCTCGTCCATGACGTGGATCACGAGGTTGCCGTAGTCAAGCAGGACCCAGTTGCCGTTGGCTTCGCCCTCGCGGGAAATGGGTCGTTCATCGGTCATTTTCAAGGCATCTTCAATGGCTTCCGCGATGGCCCTATTCTGGCGATCACTGCCCCCGCTCATGAAGGCCATGATGTCGGTGAAGCTGGCGATGGTGCTCACGTCTACGAGGCGGATGCGGAAGGCTTTCTTGGACCGGGCGGCGTCGACGACGGTCGCAAGCCGGGAATCAAGGGTCATGCGGGCTCCAGAGCAGGCTAACGATACAGGTTTTCGGATCGGATGGTACCTAGAACTTGGGGGGGCAAGCCGCCGGGATCTTCCTGCGGAGCGGCTTGAAGGCGCTCCCGAAGGTCGGTGGAGGCCAGGTCCAACTCCGTGGCGGGCAGGGCCACCATCTCGCCGGGTCCTCCGCCCCAGATGGCAACGGATTCGAGGCCGGGCAGGTCCGGCACCAGGAAGGGATGGCCGGGTCGCAGAGCGACGGCTGCAGAGGCCAATTCGAAAATGCGTTCGGGGTGGCGCCAACTCGGCAAGCCGGGCAACTGGTCACTCCCCATGATGAGCACCCAGTTGTTGCCGGGTTCCCGCTGGGCCAGGGTTTCCAGCGTGTCCACGGTGTAGCTGGCCCCCCCCCGATCGAGTTCCACGGATTCCACTCGGCATCTCGGATCGAACCCTTCCAGGGCCTCGGTCAACAGGCGCAAGCGGGCTTCGGCACCAGGTCCGCCAGGATCGGGCTTGTGGGGGCTGAGAGCCGTCGGTACGAAGCGCAATTCGTGCAGGTTCAAATGGTCCAGAGCCAGACGAGCGAGTTTCAGGTGTCCATCATGTGGAGGATTGAATGCCCCGCCCAGCAGGCCGATGCGCATTACCAAACCTCGTCCTTGGGGGTGGCTTTCTTCTGACCGGCAAGTACCTTCAAGGCATCGTCCACGGCGAAGGCCAGCTCCCGGAGACCCTCACCCGTCACACCCGAGATGAAGATGGGTTCCTGCCCACGGGCCTTGCAGAGGGTGATGAAGGCCTCGCGACGGCTGTCGTCCTGGAGGGCGTCCAGCTTGGTGCCCACCAGCCAGCGGGGCTTGGTCGCCAGCACGGGGCTGAAGGCCTCCAGTTCGCCTTCGATGATGCGGATGGCATCCGCGGGTTCGTCGATGGGGTCGGACAGGTCCACCAGATGCAGCAGCATGCGGGTGCGCTCCACATGGCGGAGGAACTGGATGCCCAGCCCCGCGCCAGAGGCCGCGCCCTCGATGAGGCCGGGAATATCGGCGATGACCCAGCTGTCCAGCAGGTCGCCGCCAAATCGGTCCAGGCTCACCACGCCAAGCTGGGGCTCCAGGGTGGTGAAGGGGTAGTTGGCAATCTTCGGCCGAGCCGCGCTGAGGCGGCTCACCAGGGTGCTCTTGCCGGCGTTGGGATAGCCGACCAGACCCACGTCCGCGATGAGCTTCAGCTCCAGATCGAGCACGCGTGCTTCGCCTTCTTCGCCGGGCTGGTGGTGACGGGGCGTGCGGTTGGTGGAGCTCTTGAAGTTGGTATTGCCCAGGCCGCCGCGGCCGCCGCGGGCGACGCAGACATCTTCGCCGTCGGCCAGCAGCTCGGCCAGCATCTCGCCGGTTTCGCCATCCTTCACCACGGTGCCGAGGGGCACTTCGAGCAGGATGTCCGCGCCATCGCTGCCGTGGCGCATGCAGCCCTCGCCTTGGCGGCCACGCTCGGCGGTGAACTCGCGCTTCTGGCGGTAGGGGTTGAGGGTGTTCAGGGCCCGGTTGGCCCGGATGGTGATGGAGCCGCCCTTGCCGCCGTCACCGCCATCGGGTCCGCCCTCGGGGGCGAACTTCTCGCGGCGGAAGCTCATGGCGCCGGCGCCGCCGTGACCGGCAGTGACGCGGAGCTGGACTTGGTCAAGGAACATGGTGGAAAGTCCTGGGTCTTCAGTCTTCAGTCTTCAGGGGTGGGACCGGGACATGAAATAGCGCGCAGCCGCGGAGGCTGCGCGCCGGATGATTCGAGGCTGGATCAGCCTTCGACGAGGGGATCGATGTGGATGAAGCGGCCGGACTGACCCTTGTCCTGGAAGCGCACCTTGCCGTCG
Source organism: Geothrix sp. (assembly GCA_025361045.1). Taxonomy (GTDB): domain Bacteria; phylum Acidobacteriota; class Holophagae; order Holophagales; family Holophagaceae; genus Geothrix. The sequence goes on from JANYAZ010000298.1 coordinate 16,410, forward strand.
ATGAGGGCGAACAGGGTGTGATCTTTGCCCATGCCGACGTTGATGCCGGCCTTGAACTTGGTGCCGCGCTGGCGGACCAGGATGGAGCCGCCGCTGACCTGCTCACCGCCGAACTCCTTCACGCCGAGACGCTGGGAGTGGGAATCGCGACCGTTGCGGCTGGAACCTACGCCTTTTTTATGAGCCATGGAATTACCTCTTCAGAAGGATTTGGATGCATTTCCCGAACTTTTTTCGCCGAAGGCGAAAAAAGCAGAGCTAGGCCTTGATCGCCTTGATGCGGACCTCGGTGTAGTTCTGGCGATGGCCCTGCGTACGCTGGTAGGTGGTGGTGCGCTTCTTCTTGAAGATGATCACCTTCTTGGCACGGTCATGGGTGATGACCTCCGCCTCGACGGTGGCGCCGGTCAGGGTGGGCTTGCCCACCTTCAGGTCGCCGTCGGTGTCGATGAGGAGCACCTGGTCGAAGGTGACGGCCTGCTTGGGGTCCTTGTCCAGCGTTTCCACGCGGATGACATCCCCTTCGGCGACGCGGTACTGCTTCCCGCCGGTCTTGATGATTGCGAACATGAAAACCTCTTAGATTGGGGCGTGTGGGCGGCAGTCCATCGGACGCGCTTGGGAGCCCACGGCCAGGGCAAGGCCCATCAGTATGCGGGGGAATCCCAGGCGGCTCAAGGGAAATTCATGAACTTGGGGGCATTGGGCTCCGCGGAACACCCCTGGGATGGGATGATCGGAATCCGGAGATTCCCATGGGCCGTGACTTCCAGACCTTCCTGAAGCAGCTCGAGGCCGCGGGTGAGCTGGCCCGGGTGACCCCCGAGGTGGATCCCCACCTGGAAATGGGCGCCATCGCCGATCGGGTCTCCAAACAACCTGGGGGCGGGAAGGCCCTGCTGTTCGAAAGGCCGGCCGGGAAGGTCATGCCCGTGGCCATGAATGTTTTTGGCAGCCTCAAGCGCATGGAGATGGCCCTGGGGGTGGACAAGGAGCCCCGGGGCCTCGATGCCATTGCCGACCGCATCGAGAAGCTGGTGCAGGAGGCCATGCCCAAGCCGGGCACGGGTTTCTTCGAGAAGCTGGCCAAGCTGCCGGTGCTGGCCGAAGTGGGCAACTGGATGCCCAAGACCGTACGCAAGGGAATCTGCCAGGAGATCGTCCTGAAAGGCGACCAGGTGAAGCTCAGTGAGCTGCCGGTGCTTACCACCTGGCCCGAGGACGGCGGCCCCTTCATCACGCTGGGCCTGAGCCATACCCGCAACAAGCAGACGGGCCACCGCAACGTGGGCCTCTATCGCCTGCAGGTCTTCGATGACCACACCCTGGGCTTCCACACCCAGCTGCACCACGACGGCGCCCGCAACCGCCACGGTTATGGCCACGACGAACGCATGCCCGTGGCCGTGAGCTTCGGCGGCGATCCGGCCCTGACCTACGCCGCCACGGCACCGCTGCCACCCTTCCTCAGCGAGGTGATGTTCGCGGGCTTCCTGCGAGGCGAGGGCATCGAGATGGTGCAGTGCCTGACCAACGATCTGGAGGTCCCGGCCGACAGCGAGATCGTCATCGAGGGCTACGTGAACCCCGGCGAGCTGCGCCGCGAGGGACCCTTCGGCGATCACACGGGCTACTACTCCCTGGCGGACGACTATCCGGTGCTGCACGTGGAAGCCATCACCATGCGGAAGAACCCTGTCTTTCCCGCCACCATCGTCGGCCGTCCGCCGCAGGAGGACGCCTACCTGGGGCTGGCCACGGAGCGCATCTTCCTGCCCCTCCTGCGCATGGTGCTGCCCGAGATCCGCGACATGCACCTGCCCGCGGCGGGCGCCTTCCACAACCTCGTGATCCTCTCCATGAAGAAGGAATACCCGGGTCACGCCCAGAAAGTGATGAACGCCATCTGGGGCACGGGGCAGATTATGTTCACCAAAGGCATCGTGGTGGTGGATGAGGACATCGATCCCCATGACATGAACGAGGTCCTCTTCCGTCTCACCAGCAACGTGGATCCCAAGCGCGACCTGCTCTTCACGGAAGGGCCCCTGGATGTGCTGGATCATGCCAGCGACCGCTTCGCCTTCGGCAGCAAGGTGGGCATCGACGCCACCCGCAAGAACCGTCCCTGGGACGGCTACGCCCGCGAATGGCCGCGCGACCTGGTGTTCCCCGAGGAGATCCGGGATCGCGTAGCCCGCCGCTGGCAGGAGTATGGGCTCTGAAGGCTTGCTTCAGCGGCATTGAAGGAAGGAACCAGAAGGTCGTTCCCGACTTTCCCTGTCCGGGCTCCTAGAGGGCGAAGATGGCGTAGACAATGGACAGCGCTGCCAGGGTCACCATGCCCATGGCGGCCAGGTTGGCGGTGCGCCGAGTGCCGAACATGTAGGTATAGGCCACCTTCAGCAGGTTGTTGCTGGCGCTGGCGATGATGATGGCCTGCATGATCTGGGGGGTGCCAATGCCCAGGTTGCCCTGCAGCACGGAGACCACGAAGGGGGTGATGTCCGAGCAACCCACCAGGAAGGACAGCATCCGC
>JANYAZ010000308.1 GCA_025361045.1 Geothrix sp.
TCTGGCTCTTCTTCACGGGCATGCGGCATTTCCGTCATTAGTCTCCTGCTCCAAAAACGGGCGTTGCCCGTTTTTGGAGTTAGGAACGGATCTCTGTTTGAAACTGGGACCTTATGAAAACCTCTGAACTCCGCCAGCGATTTCTTCAGTACTTCGAGCGCCAGGGACACCGCCGGGTGACCTCCAGCGCGGTCATCGGACCTGCCGACGATCCCACGGTGATGTGGACGAATTCAGGGATGATCCAGTTCAAGGATGTCTTCCTGGGCAAGGAGAACCGCGACTACAGCCGCGCCACCAGCAGCCAGAAGTGCCTGCGTGCCGGCGGCAAGCACAACGACCTGGACCAGGTGGGCTTCACTGCGCGCCACCACACGTTTTTCGAGATGCTCGGCAACTTCAGCTTCGGTGACTACTTCAAGGCCGATGCCATCCGCTTCGCCTGGGAGTTCCTCACCGGCCCCGTGGATCAGGGCTGCCTCGGGCTGGATCCTTCAAAGATGTGGATCACGGTCTTCGAGGGTGCTGACGGCGTACCCGCGGACACGGAAGCCGAAGAGATGTGGAAGGCCGCCGGCGTTCGACCAGATCGCATCATGCGCTTCGGCAAGAAGGACAACTTCTGGCAGATGGGCGACACCGGCCCCTGCGGTCCCTGCTCCGAGATGCACTTCGATCGGGGCGCCCACATCGCCGGTGATGCCACTCCCAATGGCGAGGGTGACCGGGTCATGGAGATCTGGAACCTGGTCTTCATGCAGTACGAGCGCGATGCCAAGGGCGTGCTGGCACCCCTGCCCAAGCCCAGCATCGACACGGGCATGGGTCTGGAGCGTACGGCCAGCATCCTGCAGGGCGTGGATACCAACTATGAGATTGATCTTTTCGAGCCCATCTTCGAGGCCATCTGGAAGGCGGCCAAGGTCAATCCCGAAGACCGCCGTGACCATGCGAACCGCACTGCCTCCCAGGTCGTCGCCGACCACATCCGCGCCGCCACCTTCATGTGCTTTGATGGCGTGGTGCCCAGCAATGAGGGACGGGGCTATGTGCTCCGGAAGATCGTCCGCCGCGCCCTGCGTTTCGGCCGGAAACTCGGCATCGAGGGGCTCTTCTTCGCGGACCTGGCGCCTGCCGTCTTCCAGGCCATGGGCGACCAGTACCCCGAGCTGCTCGCAGAGCTGGGGCGCATCCAGAAATCGCTGCATCGAGAGGAGCAGCAGTTCAGCCACACCCTGTCGGCGGGCCTCAAGATCCTGGAATCCAGCGACATTTCGACGGGCACCCTGGCTGGCTCCGACATCTTCCGCCTGTACGACACCTACGGCTTCCCGGTGGACCTCGTGGAGGACTGGTGTCGCGAACGTAGCATCACGGCGGATCTGGCGGGATTCCAGCAGGAGTTGAATGCCCAGCGCACCCGGGCGCGGGCCGCCATGAAGGCCCACGACCTGCGCCTGGCGGGGGACCTGGCCATCCTGGCGGATCTTCCGCCCACCCGTTTCATGGGCTACGACCAGCTTGATGTCCAAGCCCACGTGGTGGCACTCTTCGATGCTGGCCACCGCCGGGTGAAACAGCTCACTGGCGATGGGTACGTCCTCCTGGACCGCACCCCCTTTTATGCCCTGTCCGGAGGCCAGGTGGGCGATACCGGCCAGCTTCGCTTCGAAGGCGGCCACGCGGAGGTCCTTGACTGCACGGCCCCCGCCCAGAAACGGCACCTCCACAAGGTGCTGGTGACCGGTTCTCTCCTGGAAAACACCGCCGTCAACGCCATGGTGCATCCCATCCGGCGCCGTCGGATCCGGGCTCATCACACCGCCACCCACCTGCTGCATGCGGCCCTGCGCGAGGTGCTCGGCACCCACGTCAAGCAGGCGGGAAGTGTCGTGGATGCCGCACGACTCCGCTTCGACTTCACCCACTTCGCCCCCCTGGAACCGGCCCAGATCGTTGAAATCGAGCGCCTGGCTTCCAGGCAGGCTTTGAAATCCGTCGACACGCAGGTCCGGGAGATGGACATCGAAGAGGCGTTGACTTCGGGTGCCATGGCCCTCTTCGGAGAGAAATATGGCGACGTGGTGCGCGTGGTCCAGGTGCCCGGTTTCTCCACGGAACTGTGTGGCGGCACCCACGTCCCGAACACCGGCGAGATCGGTGTGGTGAAGATCATCTCCGAGGGCGCCGTCAGCGCCGGCGTTCGACGCATCGAGGCCGTGGCCGGCGAAATGGCGCTCGAACTGCTCCAGGCTGATGAAGCCATGATCCAGGGGCTCTCCCGTCAGGCCAACACCAGCCGGGAGACCCTTCCTGAACTGATGGTGACCAAGGATCAGCGCATCACCCAGCTCGAGCGCGAATTGAAGGAGGCCAAGCTGAAGGCGGCCAGCGGTGGCGGCACGGCCGAGCAGGTGGAACAGGTGAAGGGCATCACCCTGGTCACGGCTCTGGTCGAAGGCCTCGAGGGCAATGCCCTGCGGGAATTCATGGACCAGGTCCGCACCCGGCACCACAGCGCCGTCATCGTCCTGGCCTCCACGACCGCCGAGGACAAGGTGGCGGCCCTGGTGTCCGTCTCCTCCGACCTCTCCTACGATGCGGGTGCCCTGTTCAAGACCATGCTTCCCGCCCTGAATGGACGAGGGGGGGGCAAGAAGGATCTCGCCCAGGGCGGCGGCACCACCCCCGCAGGCTTGCCTGAGGCCATCACAGCCCTTCGCGCGGCCCTTTGACCCTGCCGGGGAGCGCCCCTGACCCGGTGCCGACTGAGCCGACTCGAGAGACGCCAGAGAGAACGACCCCCATGCTGCCCATCCGCCGCCTGCTGTTGCGGGACCTGTTGGTCCTCATGGCAGGCTTGTCCGCGCTGATTCTGGGCCTGGCCTGGTGGAGTCAGCAACAGGCGCTGACCCGTCAAGCCGCCGCCCGGACCGAGTCGGCCCTGCACCACCTGGAGACGGTCCTTCGGCTGGAGTTGAGCGCCTCCCAATCGCTTGGTGAAGTCGTCCAAGGCTGGTGGCTGGGTGGCGTCCTGGACCCTGCCCGCCCAGCCGAGGCCGCTCGACTGGTGCTCCCGCTCCTGGCAGCTCAACGAAGCATCACCAGCCTGAACCTGGCCCGTCAAGACGGCCCCGCCCTCCTGTTCCTCCGCCTGGAGGACACATGGTCCATGCGGGAGCTGGTCCAGCCAGGACCCCAGGCGCGCATCCGGTGGCATCGCCTTGGGAAGCCCGGGGACACCGTGACCATCGAGCCATGGACGCCCATGGAGTACGACCCCCGCACCCGACCCTGGTACCAGCTCGGGGCGACCACCTCGACGCCGACCTGGACCGAGCCTTATACCTTCTACACCACCAAGGATCCTGGCATTACCTGCACGTTCCCGATCCGGAGCGGCGGGAAGCTTCAAGGCGTCGCGGCCCTGGATTTCCTCTTGGATGACCTGACGGCGAGTGTCTGGTCCGCCCAGCCGACCCCGCGCAGTCGCTGCCTGGTGGTGGACCCCAAGGGACGGGCGATCATCCTCCCGAACGACCCGGCTTTCCAGACCCCAGACTCCCGCAGGGTGGTCTTCATGAACCCGGTGGGAACTGGGTTCCTGGAGGCCCAAGCGGGACTGCTCACCGCTTCCCCGGGCAAACCGCTTTCCTTCAGCCATCAGGGTGACGCGACGATCGGGCTGGTCACGGCCTTCGATATCCTGCCTGGTATCCACTGGCGGTTGCTGATGACCGTGCCTGAGGAGGACCTCCTCGGCCCCGCCCGAATCCGGATCTGGAGCCTCTTCGGCATGGCGCTTCTGAGCCTCGGGCTGGCCGCCTGGCGAATCCAACACATTGCCCGAAGGGTGGCCGACCCCATCTCACAGCTCGGGGCAACGGCCGAGGCTCTGGGACAAGGTGACATCCCCCCGCCGATCCATTCCAGGATTCTCGAGATTCGCAGCCTGGATCGGGCCCTTCGACAGGCCAGTGAAAGCCTTACGAACCAGGCTCGGCTCCAAGGCCAGCTAGAGCACAGCCAACGCATGAAGACGGTTGGTACCCTGGCGGGTGGCATCGCCCACGACGTGAACAATCAGCTGGCCGCCATCCTGGGACAGCTCCACCTGTGTCGGGAAACCCTGCCTGAGGGGCATTCCGCGCTCAACCGAATCCACCGAGCCGAGGAGGCGACCCGCCGCTGCGCCCAGACCACCAAGGCACTGCTGTCCTTCAGCCACCAATCCAGGCCCGAGCTCCTGCCCCTGGACCTCAACACTTTGGTCCGGGACACGGCCGCCGTCCTGGAACCGCTGCTGGGGGGACGGATTCGAATCCATTGCCATCTGGCATCTCCGCTGCCTCCTGTTTCTGGAGATGCCGTGCAACTGGAGCAAGTGCTCATCAACCTCAGCGTGAACGCTCGGGATGCCATGCCTGAGGGAGGCAGCCTCAGCCTGACCACCAAACTGGGGGCAGACGGCAGGGTGCTGCTGGAGATCCAGGACACGGGGGTGGGCATTCCCGAGGCCATCCTGCCGCGTCTTTTCGAGCCTTTCGTCACCACCAAGGATCAGGGCAAGGGCACCGGACTCGGCCTGGCCATGGTGTTCTCTATCGTGAAAGCCCACCACGGAGAGGTTCACGCCGAAAATGTGCCTGATGGGGGGGCGCGATTCCGGATCACCCTTCCCCCCGCCGCGATGGGAGAGGCTCCGGCTGCAAAGGGCCCAGACCTGCTCCGGGCGGCCTCGCCCAGCCTGGCCGGACGCCGGATTCTGGTGGTGGAGGATGAACTCCTGCTGCGGGAGATGCTCGCCGATGCCCTGACCCTGGCCCGGATGCAGGTGACGACCGCCCCCGACGGTGCCCTGGCCTGGAAGGCCTGGCAGCAGGCGAGGGAGTTCGACTTGGTGCTCAGCGATCAACGGATGCCGGACTGCACTGGACTCGAGTTGATGGCCTTGATCCGGCAGAGTGGATCCGATGTGCCCTTCATCCTGGTCAGCGGACAGGGCCTCGAGGGCATGGAGGCAACCCTGGCGAGGGATCCAAGGGTTCGCCTCATCCCCAAGCCCTTCGAACTGCCCCGACTCCTGCCCGTCATGGAGGAGTTGTTGCTTCCCCGAGAGGGCTAAGCCTGCTTCACTTCGGGGCGGATGCACCCTTCTCGTGACAGCCGAGGCAGGTGGCCAGCTTGGAGTCCGGGCTGCGCCAGTAGACGCTGTCCTGGTTGCCGAAATCCTTCTGCAGATCCGCCGGCACTCGCGCCCAATAGAAGGCGAACGCCGTCGTTCCGTCGGCCTTCGTCTCCTTCATGTAAAGGGGACCTGGCTCTGTGCTGGGTTTGCCCTTCTCGTCCGTGAAGGTGGACATTACGGCATAGGCACCGGGGGGCAAGGGCTTGCCCGCCTTGTAGGCATCAATGCCCGAGGCTGAGACCCATACCCTGCGCCAGCGGTCCCCATGGGCCTTGCTGCGTTCGGGAGCCGTCTCGGCGGGCTCAAGGCTGGCGTAGTCCAGAGCGCGGATGGGCAGTTCGGACTCGACATCATTGCGCTTGGCCCGGTCGGCTTCGGCCGCGGCCTTGTTGGTCTCCTCGTTGCCGAAGACCATGATGCCGCCCAGTTTCCCGCTGAAGCCCCAACAGCCCAGCCAGATGACTGCGACCAGCAGGGAGGGTGCCCCCACGCCGCGTTCCCAGAAACGACGGCCGGCATGACGATGCTCATTCCCGATGGACCCAGCGCCGAAGTCCCGGCGCCAAACCCGCCAGAGCAGGAACACGCAGACGCCCCCGATGAGAAACCCCGCCAGGGCGGCCAGGATGTGGATCTGCAAGATCTTCTGAAGCACCTGTTTTTCGTTGGCCACCACCGGGAGGTACCCCGATGGCGCAATCAGATTGATCTGCCGGCCCCACACCAACCCGCTGAACAGGGCAACGGAACTGCCGAGCCATCCAATGATGGCCACGAAAAAAGAAGTCCCCGCCAGGACCTTGCCGTGTTTCGGGTGGAAGGAGGCCAGCATCGCCAGGGGCAGCACCGCCACCAGTCCCAGGGGGATGTGGACGAAGGCCGGGTGTTCCCGGGCGATGAACTCAATCAGAGGGGAAGTGGTCATGGAAGCTCTCGATCAGAAGACGCGGGCCACATTGAATCCGATGGACCAGTTGCCCGAGGGTCGCGGGCCTCCGCCGTAGTCGCCGCTCATCACCTGGTTGGCGGTGGTGCCACTGGCATTGGAGCCAACCACCGTGAACCGGTGCTTGAAGGTCTTGTAGGAGAACCCGGCGGCGAAGCCGTTCTGGTAGGTGGTGCCATCGGTGATGCCACCGGGTGCAGCCTTGGCGAACTTCGAGGGCCGGGGGTAGTACTCGCTGACGAGGGAGAACTTCTCCGTGATGCCAATGCGAAGGCCAATGCCCAGGTTGAATACGCCGCCCTTGTTGGGCTTGGTGTTCGGCGTCTGGCCCGGGGGCACCGGCAGGATGGTATCCGTGGTCGTGGTCCTGGTGATGTAGCTCGGCACCAACGAGAAGATGATGTCGTCGGTGAGGAAGATCTCCGTCGGCAGTTGCAGGGCCAAGCCTGAGATGCCCACCTTTCCAAGCGGCGTGACGGCTTCCTTCACGACTTCATCAAAGCGTTCCGCGCGCACTGCCATGCGGACCCGCTCGCCATTGAGGACCTGCTCCTGAAAGCCGACGCTGAAGGTCTTGTTGTCGGCTGTGCGGTAGATGAAGAGATTCAGACCTGGGACAGACTTGATGCCGAAGGTGAAGCCGAGTCCGGCATAGGTGTACCCGTCCAGACCGTAGACATCCTTGCCGTGGTCCTTTACAGGCTGGATGAACCGGTGGGTGAACACCACACCGATGTCCCAGTACTGCATTCGTTCAGCACTGGGCAGGTTGATCACCAGTGGGTACTCAGAGGATTCGGCGCAGAGCGCCCCCCCGGCCAGGAGGGCACAAGCGAGCAGGGGGGCGTTCTTTCGTTTCATCGGGTCTCCAGAATGCTTACTTGGCCGCGAACTTGCGCATGATCGGGATCATTTTTTCGACGTCGGCCTGGGTCATCTTGTCCTTGAAGGCGGGCATCTTGTCCTTGCCTTCCATGGTGACCTTGATCCAGTCGCTGTCCTTCTTCTTGTTGGCCTTCCGACTGTCGGTGAAATCGAAGCCGTTGTCCGGCAGCGGCTTGCCACTGTTGTCCCGGCCACTGCCGTTCGCGCCATGGCAGCGGGCGCAGGCATCGTCCCAGTACTTCTGATAGTCGCTGCCTGAGAACTTGGGCAGGTCCTTGGCGGGGTCGCCCGCCATCAGGGACGCGCCGACAAGCAGCAGGGCGGAAAGGGTAATACGACGACACATGATGCCTCCTAATGAGGGGTTGAGGGACTGCATGGATGAGAGCCTATCTCCATTTGTTGTTATTGATGTCATGTGACTGGCTATGGCAAGTGAGTGTGCAACCGCCCTTGCCTTGCGAGAAACCGGTGCCAGTCACGACATACGTTGGGCCTGTACCGTTCGCGGCAACAGAAGGACCAAACAAGATGGTATCGCTGGGGAACTGGTCGGACGGGGTGCCGCTGACGCCACTTACCACCGAGGTGTCGAGGTACTTGAAGTGGTTCTGGGCACCCGGCTTGGCCTGGGTCATGTCATGGCAGTAGTCGCAGGTCTGGTAGTGGCCATTCCCCTGAGTGTTCTGGCCGTTGACAATATGCAGTCCAATGGCGTCGTTGTACTCGGTGGCGGTGGCGGTGATCTTGTGGCAGGCATTGCAATAGGTGGTGGCGTTCTTGGTGATGGTGCCATTCTGCCAAGCCGGTGTCGTCTGACCACCATGGCAGCTGATGTTGGAACAGGTCATGGCCGTCGTGCCAGCTGTACCAGCCACACTCCCCTGGGAATTGAACGTTGGATCAAAGGCCACCGGTGCGGGGCCGGAACTGACCGGAGTGGCGACCCGCTTGCTGGCATTGCTGTAGTGGGTATTGCCGGTGTCTCCGGGCAGCGACCCCAGATGGCAGGCCGCGCAGTCCGAAGCCACCAGGGCGGCTGTGGGCAGAGCCGGGGTTGTGCGGGTGAAGGTCAGCAGGCCGAGGTGCTTGGCATGGGCACCAGGCGTGTTCGGCCAGACTTGGGTCGCAGCACCCTGGGGGCCCAGAGTGCTAAAGCTGGCGCCGATGTGGCAGGACAGACAGGTCCCGACCCCGAGGTCGGCTGCGGTGGTGGCCAGGCCCAAGGTATGGCATACCGAACAGGCTGGACCGGTCTTCGAGGTGGGCAGGGCGAAATCGTGGCAACTGCTGCATTCCGAGTTGAACTGGGTGAGGGTCACGGACTGGTGAGTGTTTCCGGTACCTGAAGTGGTAACGGCGCCCGTATAGAACGGCACTGGGTGGGCCACTCCCGCCCCCTGGGCGGCACCCCAGTGGTTGGTCGCCGGGACATGGTTCTGGCCGTGGCAGGTCAGGGCACAGCCGCCGTCAAGCTCAGTGAACGGACTGGTGGTGACATCATAGGTCAGGGTTCCCGAGATGGGGTAGGTGGTGGTGTTCTTGAACACGATGGTGTTGCTGGATCGCTTGGTGGCGCTGGTGGTGAGGTGCAGGTCCAACCCGGCGAAGTGATTCGCCGCACCATTGCTGGTGGTGTTCGCCAAGGGGTCCATGCTGTGGCAGATGGTGCAGTCCGCCTTCGCGGCACCGTTGTGCGTGCCCCAGGCGTGGCGCCCGATGGCATCGTTGTACTGGGCGTTGCCACCGGTGCTGTTGATGGCATGGCATGCTGAACACTGGGTGAGCGAGTTGATGGAACCGGCCGTGCGCCAGCCCGGCGTGGTCTGGCCACCATGGCAGCTGACGCTGGAACATGTCAGAGCGGCGGGCGTGAAGGTGGCCGTTCCCCCGGTCTGGGCGTTGAATTTGACGTCAATGACCACCGGGGCGGGGTTCACCGTCGGGGTCTTGGCGTTGGCGTAGTGGGTGGTCGTGCCGGTGCCGCTGCCCGCATGGCAGGAGTCGCAGGTCAGGGTCGTGGGCAGCGCCAGATGCTTACCATGGGCGCCGGCAAAGTTGGGGAAGGCGGTTCCGGTCGGACCGGTGGGAAGGCCTGCTGTTCCCACGTGGCAGGAAAGACAGGTGGTCTTATCGGTCCCAGGCTGGGTGGGATCGGCTTTGGCATGACAGGTCATGCAGGCCGGGGCGGAGGCTGTGGGAGAGGTTCCAGACATGGCATGGCAGGAGCTGCAGTCCGTGGTGAAGACAGCCAGCGTGGCCGTCATGTGCCCATTGCCCTGGGTATCGGGAACACTGGTGGACAGGAAGGGAACGGGGTGCGGGGCGCCACTGGCCGTCCAGGTGTCAAGCGGGGCGCCGGTGTGGATGTGGGTTTTCGTTGGCGTGTGGCAGGTCAGCGTGCAGGCGCCGTTGCCTTGGGCGGTGCCGGCGGCGGTGATGCTGTAGGATCCGGCCCCCGTGAGGAAGGCGGGGTCAAAGACAATGGTGCCGCTGGGCATCTGGTCCGTGGGCGTTCCGGTGGACACACCATCGACGGCCGGAGTGTTGAGGTACTTGAAGTGCGCCAGCGCCCCGGGAGAACCGTTGCCCATGCTGTGGCAGGTGGTGCAAGCGATGGCGTTGGTGGCGTTCGTCGCATCATGGGTGCCACTGCTGTGACGTCCGAACGCGTCGTTGAACTGGGTGATGGTCCCAGCTGTGGTGGCCACGCCGTGGCAGGCCGTGCACTGGGTGCTGGAGTTGATGGTTCCATTCTGCCAACTCGGGGTGGTCTGGCCACCGTGGCAGCTGATGTTGGAGCAGGTGAGGGAGGCCCCGACAAAGGCAGGGTTACCAGCAGGCTTGCCCTTAAAGGTCACGTCGATTACGACCGGAGCTGGGCCTGCAGGCACCGCGATGCGTGCATTGGCGTTGGTGTAGTGGGCAGTGGTTCCAGTTCCGCTGCCGGCGTGGCAGGTGTCGCAACTAAGAGCCGTGGCCAGAGCCATGTGCTTGGCGTGGGCACCGGCGATGCTGGGGAAGGACGTGCCGCCCGGGCCGCTCGGCAACCCCGCGGTTCCCGCATGGCAGGAACGGCAGGTGCCAGCATCGGTGCCAGCCGTTGTGGGATCGGCCAGCTGGTGGCACACGTTGCAGAGCGGAGCCCCGGCCTTGGGGGAGGTGCCGGAATAGGCATGGCAGGTGGCGCAATCAGCGGTGAAGGCCCCAGCCGTCACAGTCAGGTGGCCATTCCCGCTGGTATCGGTCTGCCCTTTCAGGAAGGGAACAGGGTGTGGAGCCGTATTGGCACCATGGCAGAGGGTCGCGTTGTAGCAGCCCGGCTGGGTACCTGCGGGAGCAGGGGTGGAGGGATGGCCGGCCGGATTGTTGAGTGAACCGGGATAGTGGCACTGGGCACACACTGCGGCGTTGGATGGATCCGTACTGCTGTGGGTCCAGGTCACCGCACCGGCGTTCCAGGGCTTGGGCGGGTGTGGGGCATTAACCCCATGGCAGGTGAAACAGGTGTTGGCGGAAGCGCCACCTGAGAAGTTCGTGCCATGACAAATCTGGCAGGACGTCAGGCTGCCACCCGAGATGACATTCACAGCCATCTTGGCCCGCACACCGTGGATCGCAGGATCGGCGTAGCCGGGGGTGGACTGGTGATGGCAGCCGGTCGTCATGCAAGTGGGGACGCCGCTACCGACCTTGATGATGGAGATCTCATGGCATTTCGTGCAGGCACCCACTCCCAGGACGGCCTGGCCGGGGTGTTCGGTGATCCATCCGGTCTTGTGGTAGTTGCCGTAGTACTGGGCGACTCCGGAAGTGCTCTTGACGCCCCCACACCCGAGGAAAGCCAGGGACAAAAACAAGATGAGGCTGAGACTAGCTATGAAACCCATCGCCCGGTTCCAAGTCCAAGTCTTGTTCATGGCGACACCCAAGGAAAGGCAGGCAACTCAGGATTGAGGGCACTGACGGTGGAGGAGCGAGAAGCATTGAATTACACGATGGTGTATCTATGCCATCGGTTTGTAACAGTGAAAGCTGAAGGAGCTTGAAGGGGGTTCAGGATATCCCCGCCTGGGTAAAGGTGGTGAGTACGACCTGTTAAAAATCCTGGACCCCGTTAAGACAGGGGCCGAATGAGCTGGTTGAATCACTATCCCCCTCGGGGTCCGTGGTGCCCATATCCCGATTGGATGCTTATTGTTAGACCCTTTGATCTAGCGGGTTCTCGTTGATCCAACCCTGGGGATGGCCTACCCTTCAGCTTCCATGTGGACACGACTGGTGGGAAACCGAGCTTCCCTGCGGGGAGTCATGCGATGCCTTGTCATCGTCCTGCCATGGCTATGGATGACTGTCACGGCTTTCGCCTTGGACCCATCACGACCCCTCTCCACCCATGCCCATCGCATCTGGCGCAGCGAGGACGGTCTGCTCCAGGACACGGCCTCGGCGCTGCTTGAAACCCGGGATGGCTTCCTTTGGATCGGCACCGAAGCCGGCCTGGTTCGCTTTGACGGCGCCACCTTCGAGCACTACTCGCGGATCACCGTACCCAGGTTCGTCCATAACGACATCCACTGCCTGGCCGAGACCGCGGAAGGTGCCATCTGGATTGGAACATCGGAGCCGGGCCTCTACCGGTTCCAGGGCGGCGTTGTCCAAGCCTTCGGCCCTGCGGAAGGCCTTCCGGACCGACCCATCCGCCGGTTGCTGCGCGACCGCCAGGGGACGCTGTGGGTGGCCCCCGCCGAGGGGGCCTTGCTTCGTTTCGACGGAACCCGTTTTCAGCCCGTTCCCACAGATGCTTCCCGGTTGCGCATCCAGGCTCTCGTGGAAGATGCAGAGGGCGGGCTGTGGGTGGGGACCGCTGGTTCAGGCCTCTGGCGTCTCCGGAATGGTCGCCTGGTTCTCGCCGCGCTGACGGCCGAGGAGATCACGGCGCTGGAGATCCGCGCCGATGGCCAGGTTCTGGTGGGTACCCGGTCCCAGGGACTGATGGTCTTGAATGAAGGCCGGTTGGAGGTTCCCGCCTGGTCGAGGCGCCTTCCCGCCAAACCCATCCGTTCTCTGATGCGTGACCGTGAGGGAGACCTGTGGATCGGGCTTGAACAGGGGGGCCTCTATCGCAGAACCCGGGAGGGCCTGCTGGAGGCATCCCCCAGTCTCCTCGGCTCCCGCTGGACCCCCCTCTCGCTGCTGGAGGACAGTTCCGGCGCCATCTGGGCGGGGAGCGAAGACCGGGGCCTGAGGGTCATCTACCCGGTGCCGTTTCAAACCGTTCAAGTGATGGGTGCAGATCCGGAAGAACCCGCCTGGATGGTATGCCAGGACACGCAAGGGACCGTCTGGTGCCTCACCGGCGACCAGGCGTTGGGTTTCGTTCGGCAGGGCCGGGTTGAGCGGGTCCGCCCCCCCATCCCCATGGGAAGCCCCATCAGCTGTTTCTGGCCCCGTCGCGAGGGTGGGTTGTGGCTGGGCACCCGCAATGGGGAACTCTATGCCATGAACCAGGGCCGGTTCCACCGAATCCGATGGCCCGAGGGCCCCCGGTTCGATTCCATCGTGTCGCTCTATGAGGACGACCAGAAGGCCCTATGGATCGCCAGTTCGCAGCAGGGACTGCTCAAATGGTCGCCTGGAGGTACCACGGTCCTGTTCCCTGCGGTCCAAGGGGTGCAGGCCATGACTGGTGGTGGGACCGGGCCGCTGTACCTGGCCAGCCGGACTCTGGGACTGGGCCTGCTCGAGTCCAGCCAGGTTCGTTGGCTCGGTCGACAGGATGGGCTGGGCTCCAATGGGGCCATTTCACTGCATCTGGATGGCGAAGGATCCCTCTGGGTGGGGACCATGGACGGGTTGCGGCGCTACCGGGATGGCGTCTTCCAGGGGTTCGGCGAACGCCCTGGCCCCCTCCTCCTGGCCATCCACGCCATCACCGAGGACCCTACCCACCGGATGTGGCTCAGCACCGGGCAAGGCGTGCTCCAGGTCCCGCGGGCCACGCTCATCCGCAGCCTCAATGAGGCCGGCGCCATTCCAGGAGTGGTCTTTGATCACCACGATGGCATGCCCTCCCGGGAGACCAATGGCGGCCCCCAACCGGTCGCCTGGCTCACGCGGGAAGGGGATCTGTACTTCCCCACCAGCCGGGGCTTGGCCCGACGGGCTGGCCGCAGCACGCCCCCTCAGGGGCCCCCTTTGCGCCTCCACATTCTGAAGGCGGAAGGCGACGAGTCGGTCCTCCCGGACACCACGCCGATCCAGGTTCCACCAGGCACCCATCGATTCGAGGTCTACTACACGGCCACCTCCTTGACGCGCTCGGACAAGGTCCGATTCCGGTACCGGCTTGAGGGCTTGGACCATACCTGGAACGAGGTGGGCGACCGCCGCTTCTCTGCCTACTCCAACCTGTCACCTGGGGCCTACCGGTTCGTGCTGCAGGCCTGGCGCATCGATGAAGATGGTCCGCCGCAGCAGCGCACCGTGGATGTCTACGTCCAGCCCTTCCTCTACCAGCGACCGGTGTTCTGGGGACTCGCTGTCCTTGTGGCAGCCATTTTCGGCTGGTGGCTGCTGCGCCTGCGTCTCCAGCAGGTGGAGGCGCGCTCTGCCGTGCTCGGAGAGCGAAACCGCATGGCCCGGGAGATCCACGATCATTTGGCCCAGGGTTTTACCGGCGTCCTGCTCCAATTGGAGGCAGCCGAGGCGAGGCTTTCCCGCATGCAGGGCGACCCGGAGCCGGTCCTGACCCGCCTGGACCATGCCCGTAATCTGGCCGTAGCAAGCCTTCAGGAGGCCCGGCGATCCGTGATGGTGCTCCGGTCGCGAAAGCCCGAGGGAACCGATCTTCTGGGAGCCCTTCGACTGCTGGCAGACCGACTGTTGGCGGGCACCGACATTCAAGTGGAACTGGCCGTGGCAGGGAAACCGAGGCCCCTGCGCGAGAACCTGGAGGAAGAACTCCTCCGCATGGCCCAGGAGATGCTCACGAATGCCCTGCGCCACGGCAAGGCCCGCTGGGTGCGCGCGGTGCTTCAATTCGAGAAACGGCAAGTGTGCCTCAGCATCGAGGATGATGGACGAGGCTTCGACCCCTCCGCCGATGTGGCCGGCTACGGCATGCGCAGCATCCGCGAAAGCATCAAGAAACTTCGAGGCCAGCTGGACATCGACAGCAGCCAGGGTCTCGGATCCCGCATTACCATCACCCTACCCACCCGGAGGTGGCGTCCATGACCACAACTCCCTCAGATCGGATCCGCCTGCTCATCGTGGACGATCACCCCATCGTCCGGGACGGGTTGGTTTCCATCCTCCATGAAGGCGAGCCCGACCTCGAGGTCGTGGGCGAGGCGGGTGACGGGAAGGAGGCCGTGGACGCCTGGAGGACCCTCCGCCCCACGGTAACGATCATGGACCTTCAACTCCCAGGTCAGACGGGTGTAGAAGCCATCCAGGCCATCCGCCGGGAGGACCCTGAAGCCCGGATTCTCGTGCTCACCACTTTTGATGGTGACGCAGACATCCAGCGCGCCCTAGAGGCGGGAGCCCGTGGCTACCTCCTCAAGAGCGTGCGGCGGGCCATCCTCATCGAGGCCGTGCGAGCCGTGGCCGCTGGCCATCGCTACCTTCCCCCGGCCACGGCCGCTCGCCTGGTGGAAGCCATGGAAGCCGAACGCCTGACGCCCCGAGAGGTCGACGTACTCAAGCTGCTGGCCGAGGGTCAGCGGAATCGTGAAATCGCGGATGCCCTGGGCCTGGCCGAGCCCACCGTGAAAATCCACGTCAACAACCTCCTGCGCAAACTCCAGGCCAAGGATCGGACCGAGGCGACCATCATTGCGCTCAAGCGGGGGTTGATCCACCTCGCGCAGTAAGCCGCCTACTTGGCTCTGGTTTTGAAGCTATTTTCTGAAGGTAAAGAAGACCGCCCCCACCAGGCATAGCCCCGCCCAAAGATGGTTGAGGTGCAGACGTTCGCGCATCCAGGTCACCGTGAACACGGCAAACACAAGCAGCGTCACCACCTCCTGAATCACCTTGAGTTGCGGCAGGCTGAAGCGCCCGTAGCCGATGCGGTTCGCCGGAACCATTTGGCAGTATTCAAAAAAGGCGATGCCCCAACTCACCAGAATGGCCAGCCACAGGGGGCTGTTTCGGTGTTCCTTCAAGTGGCCGTATCAGGCGATGGTCATGAAGGTGTTGCTGAGGACGAGAAGAGGACGGTTCACATCCTATCTCCCCAGGATTTCCTGGATCTTGGAGATCAGGTCCCGCGGGCCATAAGGCTTCTGGATGAATCCCTTCAGACCCTTGCCCTGGAAACGACCCATGGCCTCGACCTCGTCGTAGCCAGAGCTGAGGACCACCGCGAGGTCCGGCTGGAGCAACCTCATTTCAAGGAAGGCTTCTTCGCCGCCCATGTGCGGCATGGTCATGTCCAGCAGCACCAGGCCAATGGCCGCCCCGTGCTGCCGGACCAACGCCACGGCCACGCGCCCGTCATGGGCATCCAGGACCTCGAAGCCCTTGAGCTCCAGGGCCTGCCGAGCCACGGCGCGGACGGTCTCGTCGTCGTCCACCACCAGGATCAGGCCGCTGTCAACCCGGGACACCTCCGGTCCCGGCGCTGCCAGGGTATCGGCCGTGATTCCTTTGGCGGGAAACAACACTTTGAAAACGGTTCCCCGCCCCACCTCGGAGTCCACCCGCAACGCGCCATGATGGCCGCGGACGATGCCCATGATGGCGGAGAGGCCCAGACCACGCCCGGTGAACTTGGTCGTGAAGAAGGGTTCGAAGATGCGCTGCAGGGTGTCGGCATCCATGCCGCATCCCGTGTCTTCAACTTCCAGGTAAACATACAAGCCCGGGGTGGCGTCCTGGCCCACCAGCATCCTACCCATGTCACCGTCGCGGAGCAGTTGAGCCCCTGTGGCAAGGGAGATGGCACCCGAAACATCGCCGATGGCTTCGGCCGCATTGATGACCAGGTTCATGATGACCTGCTGAACCTGGGAGGCATCCGCGGATACCGAGGGAAGCCCCTTGGGCAGGTCCAGGTTCAACACCACCGTTTTGGGAAGACTGACCTCCAACAGATGAAGCATCTCCTCCACCTGAGAGGTAAGGTCCAGGTGTTTCACGATGAATTGGCCCCGGCCCGAGTAGGCCAGCATCTGTCGCGTAAGATCGGCCGCGCGCAACCCAGCCTTCTGGATGGCCTCCAGGTTCCGCCGAGCTGGATGCAGCGGATTCAGTTGCTCCAGTGCCAAGCCTGAATGACCAAGTACGCCCATGAGCAGGTTGTTGAAGTCGTGGGCAATACCCCCGGCAAGCACGCCCAGGCTTTCCATCTTCTGGGCCTGGAACAACTGCCGTTCCAGGATCGAACGCTCTCCTTCGGCCTGCTTCTGCGCCGTGAGGTCCCTCACAATGGCATGAATGATCGGTTGCTCTTCGTGGTCTAACCGGGTGAGGTCCACCTGGCAGACGGCCTGCCGCGCATCCGCACAGAGGAAGGTCCAATCGAACTTCTGGTGCAGGCCGGACAATGCCGCGGCCTCACGCTGCTGGAACCCCTGGGCACTGGCCTCGGCATCCGGCTGGTGCTCCGGGCAGAGGGCAAACATCGGGTGATCCAGCAGGGCCGTCCGTGCGAGGCCGAACAACTCGGAAGCAGCGGCATTGGCATCCACGATCCGCCCCTCAGAGAGCAGGAGGATGGGATCCGGCGACTGTTCGAAGACGAGGCGAAACCGGGCCTCTTCCATCTCCAGAGCCCGGCGTGAAAGGAGGCCATTCACAACGAGTCCAGCAGCCTCCGCAAGGCTTTCCACCGCAGCAAGACGATCCTCCGAGATTACGACATGGCCCTGGCCTCCGAAGGAACCTCCACTGAGGCTCCCCACCACCTTGCCCTCGTGAACCAGCGGGAAGCCCACGAAAGTCCTGTAAGGCCACTGGTCCGCATCAGGCAAATCTGGATGCCCTTCACATTTGGGGATATGGATGGTCCTGAGGTTCAAGTACATCGCCGCGAGCATTGGGTTCTGATGAACAGGAATTGGCCGGCGGATGTCCTCCGAGGTCCCATGGGCACCCAGGCCTCGCGTCCAGTGGGTAGTGGAGCTGGTCCGGGTGACAGGGTCATAGCGGTTGAACCACCACTCCGGCAACGGCACCAGTTTCGCGGCCCAATGGAAGAGCCGGGCCGCTAATGCCTCTTCGTTGGCGGCTCCTGCCAGATCCTTTACAGCTGCCGCCAAGTTCCGCGCCATGTCCGCGGCAGCCTCCAGTCGCGCCTCCGCGTGGATGCGCTCCAGGGCCAGCGCGGCGATCCGCGCCAGGTTCTGCAGAATGGAACGCTGGCTGTCACTTGGGGAAACAGTGGCTTCGTTGCGGAAACTCACACCGAAAAGGACACCCGTCACGCGGCCTTCGAAGACCAGCGGTATGCCGATCAGGCTTTTCAAGTCGTAGGTCGCCGCGGTGGATGGATCAACCATGTCCGGTGAGGATGGAACATCCGCCACGAAGCTCAATCGGCGGTGGTCATAGACCTCCCGAGTGAAGCCCGTGTCGAAGCTGGGAATGCTCGTCCCCAGAAACGCTGTTCCGATGCGGTCCCGCAGGGACGGACTGCAGGCCGGGAGGGTCACACTTCGCTGGGCCTCCCCGGGGTCAAGACCCCCCAGGAGCCAGTGAAGCCCAGGAAGAACGGCCGTGGCACGGCCCAATAACACTTGATGAATCTCCTCCCGGGTCCTGGTCAGGCTGAGGGCGTAGATGCCTTCTGCGAGGTGCCGCTGCTGACCGGCACTCTCCATCAGGTGATCAAGGTGCTGTTTTTCCTCGGTGTGATCCCGTCCCCAAATGAACAGCCGATCTCCGGCTTCGGTCCGAAGGCCAACCACCGAGACTCGAATCGGAAGTTCCTCTCCGTTTCCCTTGAGCCAGCTGCCCAGTTCAGAGGCCTCTCCCGGGTGATCAAAAGCCCGTAGGAACCAGGTCCGGGCCTGCTCTGGTGGAAGGTCATTCCTGAGTCGCGCGAATCCAAAGCCACGGAAATCCTCCTTCGCCAAGCCCAGAGAGTCGATGAGTCGGGCATTGGCGTGCAGGATGTGGCCTTCGCGGTCCATCACATGAAAGCCCAGTGGGGCCGTCTCAAACAATCCACAGATGGCCTCCACGGCGGCTGCACTCAGCGGTCCGGTCGCGAGGGGTAGAGCTGGCGTAGCGTCCAAGGGGTCTCCGGTCAAGCGGAGGGAAGGGTCTCAGGACTGTACCAGGCGAGGGCCAGAATCCTCAGCGGGCAATTTCCACAGCCCGCAGCTCCCGCATGACGGTCACCTTGATCTGGCCCGGGTACTGCATCTCGGACTCGATGCGCCGCGAGACATCCTTGGCGATCCAGTAGGCCTGGTCGTCATTCACCGAGCCTGCATCCACCAGGATCCGGATCTCGCGCCCAGCCTGCATGGCGAAGCTCTTCTGGACGCCCTTGTAGCTGTTGGCGATGCCTTCGAGCTGCTCCAGGCGCTTGACATAGGTCTCCAGCATCTCGCGGCGGGCACCGGGCCGGGCCGCGCTGAGGGCGTCGGCAGCGGTGATGAGCATGGCTTCCACCGTGCGAGGCTCGAAGTCCCCGTGATGGCAGCTCATGGCGTGGATGACCTCTTCCTTCTCGCCATACCGCTGCAGAAGCTGCATGCCAATCTCGATGTGGGTGCCTTCCACTTCCCGGTCGATGGCCTTGCCAATGTCGTGGAAGAGTCCCGCGCGCCGCGCCAGCCGCGCATCAGAGCCCATCTCTCCCGCCATGTATTCGGCAATGCGCGCCACTTCCTTGGTGTGCTCCAGCACGTTCTGGCCGTACGAGGTGCGGTAGTTCAGGCGGCCCACCAGCTTATGCAGCTTGGGATGCACGTCCGGAAAGCCCAGTTCGATGCAGGCGGCCTCGCCGATCTCCTTGAGGTGCTGGTCCATGTCCAGCTTGACCTTCTCGACCACTTCCTCGATGCGGGCGGGATGGATGCGACCGTCGGCCAGCAGCTTGAGGATGGCCTGACGGGCCACTTCGCGGCGGATGGGATCGAAACTGGAGACGACGATGCTCTCCGGCGTGTCGTCCACGATGAGGTCGCAGCCCGTGGCCTTCTCCAGGGCCCGGATGTTGCGACCTTCCCGGCCGATGATGCGGCCCTTGAGGTCATCGCTGGGCAACTGCACGGAGCTCACGGCCTGCTCGGCCACCACGTCGGAAGCCACACGCTGGATGGCGGCGCCGATGGTCCAACGGGCCTTCTTCGCTGCATCCTCCTGGGCCTCCTCCTCGATGCGGCGCACCATCTTGGCGGCATCCATCTTGGCGGCATACTCGAGCTGGGAGATCAGCTCCTTCTTGGCGTCGTCCCGGGTGAGACCTGCGACCTCTTCAAGCTTCCTGGCCTGTTCCTCCACGAGCTGCTTCGCTTCTGCCTGCTTTGCTTCCAGCTTCTCGAGCTCAACCTTGCGCTTCTCCGTGAGGGTTTCAAGGTCCTTGGTCTTCTGATCCACCTGTTGGACCTTCCGATCCAGGCCATCCTCCTTGGAGAGAAGGCGCTGTTCCTGTTTCTCCAGGTTGTTCTGCCGCTCGGTCAGGAGCTTCTCGGCCTCCTGCCGGGCCTGGATGGCTTGTTCCTTGGCCTTGAGCTCGGATTCCTTGCGGAGTGAGTCCGCATCCTTGGTTCCGCGCTCCAGGAGCCGCTGGGCTTCGAGCTTTGCCTCCGCCAACAACCGCTCACGCTGGGTCTTGGTATCGGCTTCGGCTTTCGCCTGGGCCTGGGAACTGTCCAGGGCCGCCTTCTGGGCCCGGACTGACATTAGAAAGGCCACCACGCCGGCAGCCAAGGCAAGGGCCAGGAAGATCCAACTGATCAAATTCATGAGCGACTCCGAGGAATGGGATCCAAAGAGCCACCAGCACCCGAATTCAAAATCCCCGCTCAGTCGTGGAGGCTTGCCGAGTTCCCTAGTTTATAGGGGGGAAACCAGAGTCCCTGGCTAAGGCGCGCCGTCGCGCGGAACGCACAGGACAGGGGGAAGGTCTCCCGTGTCGACTTACGGAACAAGAGC
>JANYAZ010000009.1 GCA_025361045.1 Geothrix sp.
CGATCGCCGCCCTGCTGCTCGCCCTCTCACCCCTGCTGGTGGTGCACCCCGTGCGCGTGTCAGGCCACAGCATGGAACCGGCCCTGGCGGACGGCGACCTCCGCTGGGCCCTGCGCACCTGGGCCAGTGGCGCGCCCCAACGGGATGAGATATGGGTCGTGGAGGGTCCACAGGGTCCGGCCATCAAGCGGGTCCTGGGGCAGCCCGGCGATATCGTGGTCTGGCGGGGCCCCGACCTCTGGATCAACGGCCAGCGGCACCAGGAACCCTGGGTGGTCCACCCCGAACGCGGCGGCGTGGGCCAGAAAGCCTGCGGCGATGGCTATTTCGTCCTGGGCGATAACCGGCCCGACAGCCAGGATGGGCGGAGCTGGGGAACCCTGCCGAGGCTGGCGCTGCGGGAACGGATCCTCTAAGAGCAGGCACCAGCCTCAGCAGGGCCTCCCACCTGCACCGCCCTTCGCGTGGTTGGGCTACGCTGGAGGGCTGGAGTTTCGATGGACCGATTGGTGATCCAAGGTGGACATCCCCTGCGGGGGCGCATCCGGGTGTCGGGTGCCAAGAACGCGGCGCTGCCCTGCCTGGCGGCGGCGCTGCTGACCTCCGATCCAGTGGTCATGTCCAACCTGCCCGCAGTGGCGGATATCCGCACCATGGTGAAGGTGCTCCAGGCCCTGGGCACCGAGGCTTCGCTGGAGGCCCATCCCGATGGGTTCGAGCTCACAGCCAAGCTCGCCTGCGTCGGCAGTGAGGATCCCAAGGCCCCCTACGATCTGGTGAAGACCATGCGGGCCTCCATCCTGGTGCTGGGCCCCCTCCTCGCCCGCTTCGGCAAGGCCACGGTGAGCTTGCCTGGGGGCTGCGCCATCGGCGCCCGGCCCGTGAACCTGCACCTGGAGGCCCTGGAGCGCATGGGGGCGCTCATCGAGATCAGCCACGGCTACATCCTGGCCTCTGTGAAAGGGCGCCTGAAGGCCATCGATCATGCGTTCGAGAAGGTGAGCGTCGGCGCCACCGAGAACATCCTCATGGCTGCCACCCTGGCCGAGGGGACTACGGTCTTACGCAATGCCGCACTGGAGCCCGAGATCGGCGACCTGGCCCAGCTGCTTGTCGGCATGGGCGCCCAGATCGAAGGCATCGACACAGGAACCCTCACCGTCACGGGGGTCGAACGCCTTCATGGTTGTGACCATGCCGTGATCCCCGATCGCATCGAGGCCGGCACCTACCTCTGCGCCGTGGCCGCAGCCTGCGGGGACGTGGTGCTGGACCGCTGCGAGCCGGAGCACCTGCGGTCACTGCTCGATCTGCTGGAGCGCTCCGGCTGCGTGGTCACCGAACGGATGGGTCAGGAGGGGCGCCAGCTGCGCATCCAGCGGGAATGCGGTCAGAAATTGCGCTCGAAGGACGTCACCACCCTGCCCTTTCCCGGCTTCCCCACGGACCTGCAGGCCCAGGTGATGGCCGTCATGACCCAGGCCTGCGGCATCAGCGTCATCAACGAGGGCATCTTCGAGAACCGCTTCCAGCACGCCATGGAGCTGGAGCGCCTGGGCGCCAACCTGCGCACGGACGGCCACACCGCCATCGTGGCCGGCCCGGCAGACCTGACGGGCTGCACGGTGATGGCCACGGACCTGCGCGCCAGCGCCGCCCTCGTGATCGCGGGCCTCGTGGCCCAAGGCGAAACCATCGTGGACCGCATCTATCACCTGGACCGTGGCTACTCCGGCCTGGAGAAGAAGCTCCAGGGCGTCGGAGCCCACATCGAGCGGGTCAGTGGCGGCAAGGTCTGAACTGGCTGGGACAGGATTAACAGGATTGGAAACCGGATTTACGGGATTCAAGCAAAGGCCTTCAGGCCTTAATCCTGTTCATCCTTCTTTTCATCCTGTTCATCCTGTCTTCGCCTTTTCTGCTTTTTCCATGTGACGACCTCCACCCGGTCCGTGGGTTACACTAAATTTACGATCGGGGGATCCATGTTCGGCGAGATGAAGGTCTTTTCCGGGAGCAGCCACCCGGAGCTGGCGAGGGGCATCGCCACTCACATGGGCATGCCGTTGGGTCGCTTGAAAGTGACCCGGTTCTCCAACGAGAACATCAAGGTAAAGGTCGAGGAGAACGTCCGCGAGGCGGACGTCTTCGTGATCCAGTCGTCCTGCCCCCCGGTCAGCGACAACCTCATGGAAATGCTCATCCTCATCGATGCGCTGAAGTTCGCTTCGGCCGCCCGCATCACGGCGGTGCTGCCCTATTTCCCCTACGCCCGCAGTGACAAGAAGGATGAGGCGCGCATTTCCATCACGGCCCGCCTGGTGGCGGATCTGCTGGAAACCGCCGGCGCCGACCGCGTGCTGACCATGACCTTGCATGCGCCCCAGATCCTGGGTTTCTTCCGCAAGCCCGCCGACCAGCTGCTGGCCACGCCCATCCTCTCGAACTATTTCAAGACCAAGGACCTCTCCAACACCACGGTGGTGGCCACGGATGCCGGAGCCGCCAAGTTCGCCGGGCACTTCGCCAAGCGACTGTCCGTGCCCATGGCCATCATCGACAAGCGCCGCTTCGATGACTCCGAGAAGGCCCAGAGCGTGGCCCTCATCGGCGACGTGAAGGGGCGCGACGCCATCATCTACGACGACGAGATCGCCACCGGCGGCTCCATCAAGGAGGCGGCCCGCATCCTCCGCGAGCTCGGTGCCAAGGCCGTGCGCGTGGGTGTCACCCACCCGGTGTTCTCGGGCAATGCGATGGACACCCTTGCCTCCGCCAACCTCGACGAGTTGGTGGTCACCGACAGCATTCCCGTGTCCCCGGAACAGGCCCGGCAGCTGCCCACCCTCAAGGTGCTCTCCACCGCGGCGCTCTTCGGCGACGCGATCCTGCGCATCCACGGGGGACGTAGCATCAGCGAGATGATGGACTGATGCCCCTGAGCTTCGGCCCTCTCGAGGAGGCCCCCAGCCTCGATCTTCTCGGGCCCATGGCCTGGATATTCTGCCGCTGTTCACCCGACCCTTCCTGGTGCTGCATCAGGCTTCGCGCATCTACACCGCCCGAACCTGTCTCCTGCTCCTGATGGACCTGGGTTGGGACCGGCGCCTTCGCCTAGGCGTCACCCTGGATGACCTGTGTGCCACGTCGCCTGACCAGGTCCGCAAGCCGCTGGCCTGGATGC
>JANYAZ010000058.1 GCA_025361045.1 Geothrix sp.
CCAACATCAAGAGCATGGTGCAGGTGGCCCCCTGGACCTTCGCCATCGCCATGTTCTGCGTGTCCGCCTTCGTGAAGAGCCAGGCCGCCACGCTCACCATCATGCTGCCCTTCGGCTACGCCCTGGGCCTGCCCACGCCCCTGCTGCTGAGCCTGATCCCGGCCAGCTACGCCTACTTCTTCTTCGCCTTCTATCCCAGCGATCTGGCCGCCATCAACATGGATCGCACCGGCACCACGCGGATAGGCAAGTACCTCCTCAACCACAGCTTCATGATCCCCGGCCTCATCGGCGTGACCACCTCGACCCTCGTCGCCTTCGGCCTGTCCAAGATCTTCGGCTGAACGCTGTTCCATGCGAAAAGCCCCGCCAGCTGGCGGGGCTTTTTCGTAGGTGAGAAAAGCTACCAGAGGCCCAGCACCTTCCACCACAGTCCGCCGATGCCCACCCAGATGACGATGTTTACGAAGCTGATCAACAGCCCCGTGCGCCACCAGGTGCCGATTTCCACGTAGCCGGTGCCGAAGAGCACCGGCGCGGGACCGGTCCCGTAGTGGGTCATGCCCGCGAAGAGGTTGCTGAAGAAGGCGAGCACCAGGGCCGCGAGCACGGGGGGGGCGCCGGCCGCGATGGACACGCCGAGGAAGGCGGCGTACATGGAGGCCACGTGGGCCGTGTTGCTGGCGAAGAAATAATGGCTGTAGAAGTACACCAGCGCCAGCACCAGGAAGGCTGCGATCCAGCCATAGCCCGCCACCATGCCGCCCATGGTCTTGCTGAACCAGGGCACCATGCCGAGCTTGTTGAGGAAGCTGGCCATCATCACCAGGGCCGCGAACCACACCAGGGTGTCCCAGGCTCCGGTCTCGGCCTTGATGTCCTCCCAGTTCAGGACGCCCGTCAGCAGCAGCACCCCCAGACCCGCCAGGGCCGAGGTGGTGGGGTTCAGCTCGCCCAGCTGCTTGGCGAAGATCCACAGCACCAGCAGGAGCACAAAGACACCCAGCATGGCCCACTCCTGCCGCTTGATGGGCCCCAGGTCGCGCAGGTGGCCCTTGGCGATCACCACCGCTTCGGGCGTTTCCGTGATCTCGGGGCGATGGAGCTTGTAGATCAGGAAAGGCACCACCAGCAGGGCCACCAGGCCCGGCACCAGGGCCGCCAGGGCCCAGCCGCCCCAGGTGATGGTCACCTTGAGATCGCCCGCCAGCTTCTGCGCCAGGGGATTGGCCGCCATGGCCGTGAGGAACATGGCGCTGGTGATGCAGTTCACCTGGTAGGCGGTGAGCGTGAGGAACGAGCCCATCTTGCGGGCACTGGCGTCGCCGGGGTGGCTGCCGTAGGCCCGGGCCAGCGAGGCCATGATGGGCATGACGATGCCGCCGCCCCGGGCCGTGTTGCTGGGAATGGCGGGCGAAAGCACCAGGTCCGTGGCGGCCAGGCCATAGCTGAGACCCAGGGTGCGCTTGCCCAGCAGGGCCATGAAGGTATAGGCAATTCGGGCGCCGAGGCCGGTCTTGATGAAGCCGCGGGAGATGAAGAAGGCGAGCACGATGAGCCAGATCACCACGTCGGAGAAGCCGCTCATGGAATCCGCGATGCTGAGGGTACCCGTGAGGGCCGTAGCCGCGATGCCGATCATGGCCACGGCACCCATGGGCAGGGCCTTGAGGATGATCCCAAGGATGGTCGTGACGAAGATGGCGAAGAGGTGGAGCCCCTTCTCCCAGTCGGCCTTCCGCTTGGCCTCGGCCTCCACCTTGGCCTTGGCGTCCGCCTCGGCCTTCACCTTGGCATCTGCTTCTGCCTTGGCTTCTGCCTTGGCTTTTGCCTGGGCCTCGACCTTCAGCTTCGCCTCGGCTTCAACCTTGGCCTTGGCTTCCAGCTGCGCCTTGCTGAGTGGCTTCGCGGGTGCAGGGGTCGCCGTCGAGGTCGCGGCAGGTGTGGCGGGCTTGGCCTCTGGCTTCGGGGCCGGCTTGGGGGCTGGCGCGGGCTTGGCCGCCACCGGCTGCCCCGCGAAGAGCTTGGCATCCGGCACCGGGACCAGCCGCGGCAAGCCAAAGTACAGCACCAGGCCGAGGACGAGTGTGGCCAGCGCGGGACCTGGCTTGGCGCCTTGCCAGCCGGAGGAACCTCCGGCCGGGGCCGCTGCGGAGACGGGTGCTTGGCTCATGGGGAGCCTCCATGGTTGGGATTTCGCTGCGTAGTCTACCCATCAGTCAGATATTGTGAAGTTCGATTTCAGTCTCCCCTGCGGATTGTTGGTTGTTCGCGGTGCGCAGGGGGGCAGGACTCATCCAAGGAGGCTTTCATGCGGGACTTCAGGATCGCCGTCATCCCAGGCGATGGCATCGGCAAGGAGGTGGTGCCCGAGGGCATCCGCGTGCTGGAGGCCGCGGCGTCCAAGCACGGCCTGCGCTTCCACTGGGACGCCTTCCCCTGGAGCTGCGAGACCTTCCTCGAGACCGGCCGGATGATGCCGGAGAACGGCCTCGACCTGATCCGCCACCACGATTCGATCTACCTCGGCGCCGTAGGCTTTCCGGGCGTGCCCGACCACATCTCGCTCTGGGGCCTGCTCATCCCCATCCGCCGCGGCTTCAAGCAGTACGCCAACATCCGCCCCGTGAAGCTCATGCCCGGTGTGCCCTGCCCGCTCGCGGGGCGGCAGGTGGGCGACATCGACATGGTGG
>JANYAZ010000075.1 GCA_025361045.1 Geothrix sp.
GGCAGCTTCCTCAAGGCCTGGCTCCCGGAGGGCGTCTGGCGCCGCCACCGACTGATCTGCACGCGCTTGCTGGCCAAGAAACTGATTCCCGAACTGCCCCGGCGCAGCCTGGCGGAGCTGTGCGACTTTCTCGGCATCACCAACACCCGCGCCCACCGCGCCCTCCAGGATGCCGAAGCCACGGCTGAAGCCCTTCAACACCTCTTGAGGCGCGCCGAGGATCAGGGCCTGGACGGCGAGGCCTTCCTCGCCGCCGGGGAAGTCCTTTGGAGCAAGGTGTAATCGCCTGAGGTCCGAGGCTGATCGCGCCCGGCTCCCGGCGTAAGCTGGTTCCCATGGATCTCGCCCGCTTCTTCGAACTCGTGCACACCCAGGGCTGGCAGGGCTGGTCCCTCTGGGGCGTACTGCTGGCCCAGGCCCTGCTGTGGGTGGGCATCGTGCGCCTGCACCTGTCCTTGCAGCGGGAGGAGGCGCCCTGGGAGGAGTGCATCGGCAAGATTCGCTCGGCCTTCCTGCGCAAGGTCAATGGCGAGGACGAAATCCAGGAGCTGAAGGTCCACCGCTACACGCCCCTGGTGGACCAGCTGGTGGCACTGCATTTCGCCGAGGAGAAGGCGGACCGCTTCGACCGCTGGCTGCTGCTGCGCTGGAAGCTCAAGGAGGGCCTGCGCCCCTACTGGATCCGCTGGGGCTACCTCATCATCGCCTTCGGCGTCGTGGTGTGGTATCTGCAGGGCCTGCGCCTGGACATGGGCACCGACCTGCTCAAGCGCACTCCCGTGGACCCGCGCCTGCTCTGGGTCTGGCTGGGCTACGCCATGGTGCTGGCCTGGAAGATCGTCCGCATCCACGGCAACCTCGAGCGCGTCCAGCGCAGCCTGCTGCTGCCCCGCCGGGACGAATAGGCGCAGGCCACTCCGGGGTGGGACGCGCTAGAATGGCCGACTTCCCCAGCCCAGGAGTCCGCCATGCAAGCCACTCGATTCGCCCTCGAGCAGCATGAGATCCCGACGCACTGGTACAACGTGGTCGCGGATATGCCCAACCCGCCCCTGCCGCCGCTGGGGCCGGATGGCAAGCCCGTCGGCCCCGAGCAGATGCTGGCCATCTTCCCCGGACCCATCCTCGAGCAGGAGATGTCGGGAGAGCGCTGGATCCCCATCCCCGACGAAGTGCGCGAGATCTACCGGCTGTGGCGCCCCTCGCCGCTGATGCGCGCAGTCCGCCTCGAGCAGGCCCTCGGAACCCCCGCCAAGATCTACTACAAGAACGAGGGCGTCTCGCCCGCCGGTTCCCACAAGCCGAACACCGCCGTGCCGCAGGCCTTCTACAACAGGCAGGTCGGCATCAAGCGGCTGACCACCGAGACCGGGGCGGGCCAGTGGGGATCGTCCATGGCCTTCGCCGGGCAGATGTTCGGCCTCGAGGTCCGGGTCTACATGGTGAAGGTGAGCTATCAGCAGAAGCCCTTCCGCCGCTCCATGATGCAGACCTGGGGCGCCGAGGTGCTGGCCAGTCCCACGGACCTGACCCAGGCTGGACGCGGCATCCTGGCCGCCCACCCGGACAGCCAAGGGTCCCTGGGCATCGCCATCTCCGAGGCGGTCGAGGAGGCCGCCGGGCGCCCCGACACCAACTACTGCCTGGGCTCGGTGCTCAACCACGTGCTGCTGCACCAGACCATCATCGGCCTGGAGGCGAAGAAGCAGTTCGAGAAGGCCGGCGACTGGCCCGACGTGATCTTCGGTCCCTGCGGCGGCGGCTCGTCGTTCGGCGGCATCGCCCTGCCCTTCCTGGCGGACAAAGCCAGCGGGAAGACCCCCAACCTCCGGCTGGTGGCCGTGGAACCCACCAGCTGCCCCACGCTCACCAAGGGTGCCTATGCCTATGACTACGGTGACGCCTCGGGCTACACCCCCATCATGAAGATGTACACCCTGGGCCACGACTTCATGCCCCCGGGCATCCACGCGGGCGGCCTGCGCTACCACGGCGACAGCCCCCTCATCTCGCAGCTGGTCCACGAGGGGCTGATGGAGGCCGTGGCCGTGGCCCAGGTGGCCACCTTCGAGGCGGGGGTGCTGTTCGCCAAGGCCGAAGGCATCATCCCGGCCCCGGAATCCTGCCACGCCATCCGCGCCGCCATCGATGAGGCGCTGCGCTGCAAGGTCACCGGCGAACCCAAGACGATCCTCTTCAACCTCACCGGTCATGGCCACTTCGACATGGCCTCGTACGACCGCTATTTCTCCGGCGGCTTGGAGGATTACGAGTACCCCGCCGAAGCCATCCAGGAGTCCCTGCGGCACTTGCCGAAGGTGGACTGAGCCACCCATGAGGGCCGCCACCCGACGCGGCGAGGCCGCCCGGCGCCTGGGCCTGCGGGCCGAACGGCTCACGCTCTGGTTGCTCTGGGCCCGGGGCTGGGACCTGGTGGCCTGGCGTCAGAAGCTGGGCCGCTGGGAGCTGGACCTCCTGGTGAGTCGGGGCCCGGAGTTGCGGCTGCTGGAGGTGAAGGCCCGGCGTCCCGGCGCCTGGGTGGGCGCCGACACCGCCCTGGAGCCCGAGCAGCGGCTCCGCCTGCAGCGCGCGCTGCGCACCTGGCTCGACCGGGTGCCCTGGCCCGGCGGGGTCAGCTTCCAGCGGGTGAGCTGGTCGGGCTGGCGCTGCCGGTTCCATCCCCCCGAGCGTTGGGATGTCCTGCGGATCCCCCGATGAATGGGCCTTTGCGCATCATCGGCAGCCTTATCTTCGTCGTGCCCTTGAGCGCGTTCGCCTCGCCAGGGCCAGCCTCGGGCAACCTGGCCGGGAAGGTCCGGGACCTCCTGGGCATCCCCTATGTGGACGACGCCGGTCTGGATGAGCGGGGTCGCTGGGCGCACTTCTCGCAGCCCGACCAGGTCCTGGACCGCCCAGGCCTGAACTGCTCAGGCTTCCTGGTGGCAGCGGCCCGGCGGCTGCTGGGCTACGGGGGCAGCCTCGCCGAGGCCGGCCGGGACCGCCTGAGGGACAGCGGGCCAGGGGCCGAAGGCGGACCAGACTGGGACTTCGGTTGGGATCTGGTGCTGAACCTCAGTGAAGGACACAGCCGGCGGTGGGTGCTGCCCGGGGGAAACCGCCCCGCCCCAGGGGCATCGGCCCGGGCCCTGTCGGGATTCCGGGTCCAGGATCGAGAGGCTTGGGCGCAACTGTCATCCCGGTGGCGGCCGGACCGGGTCTACCTGGCCACCCTGCAGCGGGGCTCGGGATCCAGGCTCCGGCATCACCACGTGGCGTTGCTCCTGAAGGACGTCAGCGGGGGACTTGGCTACTACCAGACCCTGCCCGGGGGTCATGTGCACCGCCTGGCCCTGGACACCCCGGCAGGCCTGGACCGGCTCTGCGCCATGTTCGGGCCTGGAGAGCGGGTCCTCCTCCTGGAAGTCGAACCTTAACCGCTGAGCAGTGGCACAACCCTCGCCCCGCACCCTGCGGGTGTCGGTATGTTGACCTTCCTAGACCGTCTGCTTCCTTATATGGCCCGCCTCGCCAAGCGGTCGGATCTCGCTGCGCCCGTATTCGTGATGATCGTGCTGGTGGTGATGGTGCTGCCCCTGCCGGCCTTCATGCTGGATCTGCTCATCGTTCTGAATATCACCCTGAGCCTGGTGATCCTGATGGTGGGCATGTATGTGCGCCGCCCCAAGGAGTTCAGCTCCTACCCCTCTGTCCTGCTGGTGGTGACGCTTTTCCGTCTGGCCATCAACGTGGCCACCACCCGCAGGATCCTGCTCTACGCCGGGGACCAGGGTGCGGATGCCGCCGGCCACATGGTGAAGGCCTTCGGCCAGTTCGTGGTGGGTGGCAGCTATGTCATCGGCCTGGTGGTGTTCCTGATCCTGCTGGCCATCCAGTTCCTGGTCATCAACCATGGCGCGGGCCGCATCGCCGAGGTCACGGCCCGGTTCACCCTGGACGCCATGCCCGGCAAGCAGATGGCCATCGATGCCGATCTGAATGCGGGCTACATCGACGAAATCGAGGCCCGCAGGCGCCGCAAGGACCTCCAGGAGGAGGCCGGGTTCTACGGCGCCATG
>JANYAZ010000096.1 GCA_025361045.1 Geothrix sp.
CGAAAAGATGAGCTTCTGGGAGCACCTGCAGGAGCTG
Organism: Geothrix sp.; assembly: GCA_025361045.1. Lineage (GTDB taxonomy): Bacteria > Acidobacteriota > Holophagae > Holophagales > Holophagaceae > Geothrix. Next base: position 38 of record JANYAZ010000096.1, read on the forward strand.
CGGGTGCGCATTGTCCGTTCTCTGCTCATCGTGGCCGGGGCTTTCGCTTTCACCTACGGGTGGCCCTTCGGCTACCACGATATCCCGCCCCTCCGTTTCAAGCTGTGGGTCTGGGCCCAGAAGCCGTTCATGGAGGCCATGGCCGCCCAGACCCACAAGCCCATCTCGGAGCTCCAGCCCTTCGCCTTTACGGATCTCACCGAGCCGTTCTTCAGCATGATGCGGCTCTCGCTGTGGGCGGCCGCCTTCGTCGCAGCCCCGTTCCTTTTCTACCAGCTCTGGGCCTTCATCCGACCCGGTCTGCTGCCGAAGGAACGTCGCCTGGTCATCCCCTTCGTGGTGGTGACCTCAGGCTGTTTTCTCATCGGCTCCGCCTTCGCCTATACCCAGGCCTTCAAGTTCCTCGGGGACATCCTGTTCCAGGAAGCGGCCGCGGCTGGTCTGCGCGCCAACCTCCACGCCTCGGACTACCTCGACCTCTTCATCTCCACCACGCTCATCACCGGCATCATGTTCGAGTTGCCCGTGCTGTTCTTCTTCCTGGCCCGATTCCGCATCGTGACCGCCCGGTGGATGCTGAAGTATTGGCGCCACGCCACCATGGTGATCCTGATCTTCAGCGCATTCTTCACGCCGGGTGATGTGGTCGTCACCACAATCTTCTTCAGCATCGTGCTGCTGGGCCTCTACTTCATCTCAGTGGCCGTAGCCTGGCTCGCCGAGCCCCGTCAGCCGAAGTAGGACGCTAGGTCATCCAGACAGAGCTCAACCGCCCGGTTGGGTTCGGGGGCCCTGGACAGTGACTGTCGCTTCGTGGCTTCGCTGAGCAACGGGCGGATAACCGCCTCCAGGCGCTGGGCCAGGTCCGAGGTCTGTTCGACGACCAGGGCTCTTCCCTCTGCGGCCAGGGCCAGGGCGTTTCTGTGCTGGTGGTCGTTCGCACTGGTGGGCAGTGGCACCAGCACACCCCCCCGCCCGGCGGCCTTCAGCTCGGCGCAGGTGCTGGCGCCGGCCCGGCTCACCACCAAGCTCGCGGCCTCCATGGCTGCATCCATGTGGGAGAGGAAGGGAACCAGGTCGTGGCGGGGATGACGTGGCCGATCCTGCAACCGCTCCCATTCAGCGGGTCCAGCCTGGTGCAGGATCTCCCAATCAGGAAAGCGATCCAGCAGGGTCGGCGCCCGGTCGAGCAGCGCCTCATTGATGGCGCGCGCACCGCCGCTACCGCCCAGCACCAGCAGGCGGAAGGGAGGGTGCAGATCTCCGGCGGGACGGAACGCCCGGAGGAAGGTCTGGCGCACGGGCGTCCCCACCACTTGGCAGTCCGCGCCCGGAAGCCGGGGTCGCACGGCCTCCATGCCGCACCACACCCGCTTCGCCTTGGCTGCCACCAGCCGGACCAGGGCGCCCGGCGCGGCATTGCTTTCATGCAGGAAGAAGGGAATGCCCAGGGCGCGGGCCGCCAGCAGAGCGGGGGCGGCGCCATAGCCGCCGGTCCCGATCACCGCCCAGGGCCGCTCGCGGCGCCAGCGTCCCTTCAAATGGGACACCGCGCGCCAGAGCTTCCAGGCCGAACGGGACAGGCGCAAGGGAGATCGGCCCACCAGCCCTTCCACTTCCAGCAGCAGGTGCGGCCAGGGACTCCCGGGCAGTTCCCGGGCCTCGATGCCCCGCCAGGCGCCGACGAAGGTGATCTGACGGTCAGACCACCGGGCCCGGGCACCTTCGGCCAAAGCCAGGGCCGGGAAGAAGTGGCCGCCGGTTCCGCCCCCCGTAAGGACCAGCGCATTCAGGAATCTCGGTGTGGAGTCGGGCATGATCCGTCCACCATACCGGAAGTGCTCATCCCTACCCTGGGACAAGCGTGACGCGCGCCAAAAACCTGCGAAACGCGGATGGGATCTGAGGTTCGTCAGGCTAAACTCTTCCTTTGGGTCGGCTATTCGTCGGCCTGTCCAAGACGCATCAGGGAGCGCCCATGAAGATTCTCGTCGCCCTCAAGCAGGTACCCGACACCGAGACCAAGATCAAGGTTGCCGCCGATGGGCGATCCCTCGACCCCGCGGACGTGAAGTGGATCACCAGCCCCTATGACGAATACGCGCTGGAAGAGGCCATCCGCACCAAGGAGAGCAAGGGCGCCGAAGTCGTGGCCCTGTCGGTGGGTGGCGACTCCACCAAGGACGTGCTCAAGAACGCGTTGGCCCTCGGCGCCGACTCCGCGGTCCTCCTGAGGGGTGATGGTCAGGGCGATGCCTTCGCCGTGGCGCAGATCATCGCCGGCTATGCCAAGGACAAAGCCTTTGACCTGATCCTCTGCGGCAACAAGGGACTGGGTGGCGACAACGCCGCCATGGGGCCCATGCTGGCGGAGCTGCTCGGCATCGGCCAGGCCAATGTCATCGTGATGTTGGAACTGAGCGAAGGCAGTTTCAAGGCTGAGCGCGAGACCGAGGGGGGCTCTGAGATCGTGGAAGGCGCCCTGCCGGCTGTGATCACCGCCCAGAAGGGCCTCAACGAGCCCCGTTATGCCAGCCTCAAGGGCATCATGGCGGCAAAGAAGAAGACCATCGAAGAACTGGATGCCGTGCCCGTCACGACCGGCACCCAGATCATCGCCTTGTCCCTGCCGCCGGAGCGCCCCGCGGGCCGCAAGCTGGAAGGCGATGCTGCCGCCCAGGCCCAGGCTCTGATCCAGGCGCTCAAGGACGAAGCCAAGGTCTTCTAGAACCGCTCTGCAGATCCCCGACTCGAAAGGACGCTTCCATGATTCTCGTATTCTGTGAACTGAAGGATGGCCAGATCCGCAAGCCGAGTGCGGAGGCCCTCAGCGAAGGCCGCCGCCTGGCAGATGCTGCCGGCAAGCCACTGGGCGCGCTCTTCGCCGGTGCCTCCTGCGCGGGCTCCGCCGAGGCCGCCAAGTACGGCGCCGACGTGATCCTCACCGCCGAAGGGCCCACCCTGGCCTCCTACTCCAGCGACGCCTTTGCCACCGTCATCGCCGATGCCGTGAAGGCCAAGGGCGCCACCGTGCTGCTCGCCGCGGCCACCGCCGTAGGCAAGGACATGGCTCCTCGCGCCGCCGCCCGCCTGGGCGCCGGCTACGCCTCCGATGTCACGGGCCTGTCCATCGTGGACGGCAAGCTCCAGGCCATCCGCCCTGTCTACGCCGGCAAGGCCTTCGCCACCACCACCTTCGCCAGCGCCGTCCAGGTGGCCACCACGCGTCCCAACGTGTTTCCCGCCGCCGAGAAGCCCGGCGCAGGCGTCGCCGAAACCCTGGCCGCCCCTGTCGGGGACTTCAAATCCGTGGTGAAGGAGATCCTGGCCAAGGCCAGTGGCAAGGTGGACCTCAGCGAAGCCAACGTCATCGTGAGCGGTGGCCGCGGCATGAAGGATGGCACCAACTTCAAGATCCTCGAAGCCCTGGCCGACGCCATCGGCGGGGTCGTGGGGGCCTCCCGCGCAGCCGTGGACGCGGGCTGGGGCCTGCCCCACAGCATGCAGGTGGGCCAGACCGGCAAGGTCGTGAGCCCCACGCTCTACATCGCCTGCGGCATCAGCGGTGCCATCCAGCACATCGCCGGCATGAGCGGCTCGAAGTTCATCGTCGCCATCAACAAGGATTCCGAGGCCCCCATCTTCAAGCTGGCGAACTACGGCATTGTCGGGGATCTCTTCGAGGTCGTACCGGAGCTTACGAAGGCCGCCAAGGCCATGGGCATCGGCAAGAACTAGCCGCCGTTCCCTGCTGCAAAAAGGCCCGGCAGTCGCCGGGCCTTTTTGCAGGTAGGAAGAGCGCTCAAACGTCGAACTGCCTCAGGTGGTGGTCGAGGTGCTTGTGGATGAGGGTTCCCCACTGCTCGCCGCTGAGCCGTCCGAAGAAGGGATGCACCCTGCCCTCGGTCTTGGCGGCGCCGCGCTGGACCACGCGGTCGATGAGGGTGGCCAGCCTGGACCGCTCAGCCTCGAAGTCCTGCGGATTGGACACCACATAAGTCGGATCCGTGGGGGCGTCGCGGCGAAAGGGCTTGTCCCCGAAGATCTGGCCCCGGATGAAGGGCGTGATCAGCTTGCCGAGGAAGGCCTGCTTCACCGGGCGGTCGCCCAGCACGTCCCCCAGGGCGATGGCACAGTGGGCCAGCATCTGCGCCGGTTCCATCCGGCCCCAGTGGCGCTGGGCGCCCGGCTCCAGCTCGGCAAGCCGTCGGGCCAGGGCATCCCGATCTCCCGGGTTGAACAGGGACTTCATCGACCACCTCCAGGCATGCCAAGGGTCACAGGGGCTCGAACCCCTCGTCCAGCAGGAAGTCCCGGGCCTCCTCGGGATCCCCGAAGCGGGCGATGACCATGTCGCCCTCGTTCACGTCGCCATCCAGCCCGTCGAGGCTGTTGCGCTCGCGGATGATGCAGGCCCCGCCCACCTCATCCAGCCCGAACTGCACCAACTCCCGGATGACGCCGTGCTCGTCCCGCCAAAGCTCCACCAGCAGATCCGTTCCCATCTTTCCCTCCCTTAACTTTTCCGTGCAGCGGGAAAGTTAAGTCTTCTCGAAGAACAGCACCACCATGCCGAAACCCACGCGGTCGCCGTGCTTCAACTCCCGCGGTTCGCCCGGCTGGATGCGCTCGCCGCGCACGAAGGTGCCGTTGGCCACGCCGGGCTCTTCCAGCAGGAAGTAGCGGCCGTGCTCGCAGAGGATGCGGGCATGGCGCCGGGACACGCTCAGGTTGTGGTCTTCGTCGGTCAGGTCGATGTCGGGGTGGACGCCCGTGGTGGGATCGAAGCGGCCGATGAGCGAGCCATGGGACAGGATCGGGTGGGGCTTGCCGCTGAGCACCGATACCAGGTTGGCCACCGGCGCCGTGACGGCCTTGGCCGGGCGGTTGGCATCCATGGCTTCCAGTCGCTCGCCCATTTCCCGGTGGCGCTGGGCCAGCCGCTGCATCATCTTCACGGACACTTCGGGGTTCTGCCGGATCATCCGCATGAAGGTGCCACGGTTGATGGCGATGAGGTCCGAATCCTCCAGGGCCAGCGCGGTGTGCTGACGCGGCAAAGCCTCGAGCAGGCTGCCTTCGCCGAAGAAGTCCCCCTTGGCCAGTTCCTCGGCCCATTCGCCCTGGGGCTCCTCTGACACGTACATGCGGACCTTGCCCGACAAGATGATGTACATCTGCTGGGCCATCTCCCCCTTGCGGAAGATGACCTCGCCTTCGCGGAAGCGCAGCTTGCTTTGATCGATGAAGCTGGGTTCAGCCATGCAGGTCCTGGGGAGATCCTTAGCTTAACCCAGGGCCAGGGTCGGAAGGAAACCTCCCCTCAGGGCTGGTGCGGAAAACCAGCCGCCGGGCCCGCCGCCAACCTCCGTTACCCTGGTCCCATGTCGATCCTGCGTGTCCTGGCCGCCCCCCTGGCGCCCCTCTACGGGGTCGTGGTCCGCGCCCGCAATCGGGGCTTCGATGCTCACCCCGAGCGGATTGCCCGCGCCGAGGTTCCGGTGATCTCCGTGGGCAACCTCAGCGCCGGGGGCACCGGGAAGACGCCCCTCACGCTGTTCCTGGCGGAAGGACTGGAAGCGGCCGGCTGGCCCAATGCCGTGCTGTCCCGGGGCTACGGTGGACGCAGGGATGTGGATCCCATGAGCGTGGAAGCCGACTCGGATCCCCGCCAGACCGGTGACGAACCCCTGCTCATGGCCCGGCGCCTGGGTGTCCATCGCGTGGTGGTGGGCCGCAAGCGCCACGCGGCGGCCCTGCGGGCTCATTCGCAGCGACCAGAGCTCCGCTGCCTCTTGCTCGATGACGGCTTCCAGCACCGGGCGCTGCATCGGGAAGTCGATCTGCTCATCCTCGACGGCGTGCGGCGCTGGGGGGATGGCCGCCTGCTGCCCAGGGGCGACCTGCGTGAGCCCATGGACAGCGCCCAGCGCGCCCACGCCCTGGTGGTGACCCGCGCTGCCCGGGTGCCTGATCGCAGCGAGGTGGAGGCCTGGTGGGCCCGCCATGGCTCCGGCGGCCCCATCTTCTGGGTGAATTTCGCCGTGGGTGGCCTGCGCCGCTGGCCCCATGGTGCGCCTGCCCCAACGGCCGAAGGTCCCGCCTTCGCCTGGTGCGGGCTGGGTCACCCCGAGGCCTTCTACGCGGATCTGCTGCTCGCCGGCCATGCCTGGGTCGGCTCGCACAGCTTGCCGGATCATCACGGTCCCTCACCCGCGGACCTGCGGCGGTTGCAGGTCCTGGCCCGGGCCGAAGGCGCCGCCTGGCTGGTCTGCACTGAGAAGGACGCGGTCAAGCTGGGTCCGGCCCACGCACATGTGCTGGACCTGCCCCTCTTCGTGGCGGAACAGCGTGTGACCGGTGGCGAGCCGCTGCTCGCCTGGGTGCAGGCCCGCCTGGGCTGAATTAATGACTAGGAAGGAATCTGCCTACCTTCCATGTAAGGGTGCGGACCGCTATGCTTGCGCCCATCCACTACCATCCATCGCCTTCATAGGAGGACAGCATGTTGAAGCAGATCGTCCAGGGATCCCTCTTGCTCACGGCCCTCGGCCTCACAGCCGGAGACACGGTCAAGATCGCCCTCACCGGGCCCTTCTCGGGTGGCTCCGCACCCATGGGCACCTCCGCGCGGGATGGCTCCAAGCTGGCCATCGCCGAGATCAACGCCGCCGGCGGCATCCAGGTGGGCACCAAGAAAATGAAGATCGAGATCATCGAGCGCGATGACGAAGCCAAGAATGAGCGCGGGGCCCTCATCGCCCAGGAACTGGCCGCCATGGGCGACCTCTCGGGCGTGATCGGCACCGTGAACACCGGCGTCTGCATGGCCGGGGACAAGCACCTGCAGGAGAAGGGCGTCACCAAGATCATCTGTCCCGCCGCGGGTTCTGCATCCATGACGCAGTGGAGCAAGGCCGGCGTGAAGGACAATTCCATCTTCCGCTTCGCCGCTCATGACGGCATCCAGGCGGCCATGGTGGTCGAGGAGGCCATACCGCAAGTTCACCAAGGTGGCCGTGGTCTTCGACTCCACCAACTACGGCGTCTCCGGCCGCGACGACATGCTG
>JANYAZ010000110.1 GCA_025361045.1 Geothrix sp.
CAGCATGGAGACCTGCGAGGCCGTGGGCTTCGCCCTCATGAACCTGGAGGAGCGCGGCGTCATCTTCATCCAGCCCGGCACCAAGTGCTACGAAGGCATGATCGTGGGCGAGCACGCCCGCGAGAACGACCTGGTGGTGAACGTGGCCAAGGCCAAGAAGCTTTCCAACATGCGCTCCAGCGGCAGCGACGACGCCACCCGCATCACCCCGCCCCGGGAACACACCCTGGAACAGGCCCTGGAGTACATCGAGAACGATGAACTGGTGGAAGTCACCCCCAACTTCATCCGCATGCGCAAGCGGGTGCTGGACAGCAACGACCGGAAAAAATCCGAGAAACGCTCGGACACCTAGAACCCGCAGCCATGCCCCAGCCCTACCACGCCCCACCCCGCGCCAGTTTCCTGCAGAAGCTTGGACCGGGTGGGGTGTCGTCCTTGGGGTTGGCGCTGGTGACGGCGCTAGGCCTGCTGGGGCTTCCATGGGCCTTCCGTTTCCGGCAGGTGCTCCGGGACACCCGCGGAGACGAGGCAGTTGAGGCTGACCTGATCCTGGTGCTTGGTCGACAGCTGGAGGATGACCGCCTCACACCGGTCTTCGAGGCACGCCTGGCTCATGCCGAATCGCTTTGGCGGCAGGGGCTCGCCCCGCGTCTGTTCATCGCCGGGGGCACCACGGGAACCGCCACCCGCAGCGAGGCCGAGGCGGGCCGGGATTGGCTGGTGGCCCGGGGTCTCCCCGAGGCGGTCATCCACCTCGAGGATCGCAGCCAGCACACTTTGGAGAACCTGTTCAACGTCCGGGCCCACATGCGTGAAGCAGGCTGGCGGACCCTGGTGGTGATTTCCGACCCCCTCCACTTGGCCCGGGCCCGGGCCACGGCCCATGGGCTGGAGCTGGACGTGCGCTGCAGTCCCGCGTCGGATGCCCCGCCGTTGCGAGGTTCCCTCGGCTGGTGGGGGCGGGCCGCCTTGGAGGGGTTCCTGCTGCATTGGTACCACACCGGGATGCTTTACAGTCGGCTGATCCGGAGCGGAAGGCAGCTCGAACGGGTCACATAGGAACCAATACGCGGAGTTCATCCTGGCGTTCCCGGAAGCCGAAAGGGGGGTGTCTGTGCCCTGGAGGAACGGCTTGCCGGATCAACGACTGCTGAAACGCTATGCGCGGCGGCTCACCCCGAACGTGGCCGCCCTGGATCGTCTCGCCGAGGCCATCCATGCCCTGCTGCACGGGGGCGGGGTCGGAGATCCCTTTTTTCTGTCGAAGAGCCTCGAGCTGCTGGCGAACCATCTGGGGGCCGCCCAGACCACCCTCGTGATGGTATCGGCGGGGACGGCTGAGACCCGCTGGTGGCACCCGGAGGGAGAGGAAGAGCAGCCACCGGAGGCCATCCCTTCCTTCTGCGAATGGCTGCTGGAACACCCCGAACGCACCCTCGTGGTGAGGGATATGCAGACGGGTCCTCACGCACGGAATCTCGCCGATGTGCAGGCCGTTCCCCATCAGGCCGCCCTTGGCTGCGCCCTGAGGCAGGGCGACTCCGTCCGCGCCTTGCTCTTCGCCTTCTTCGATCGACCCCGGACCTTCCCCAGAGCCGAATTCGCCCTGCTCGAAGCGGTGGCGGGCTTCATCGGGCGGGTGCTCGAAATCGAGGACCTGAAGCAGTCCCTCAATCGTCTGGAGGACGCCTTGGCCATCACGCGGGCCGTGATGGAGGACAGTTCCACCCGGGATCCTGAGACCGATCTGCCCAACCTTCGCTATCTGGAGATCTGGCAGAAGACCATGCTGGGCTCGGAGCACAGACCCAGCAGTCTGGTGGTGGCTGAATGCCAGGTGACGGTCCGGAACCGCAAGGACGTGGCCCGGATCCGCAAGGCCGCCGAGGGGGTGCGGGCGGGCGACCTGGTGGTACGGATGGCGCCGGGGCGCTTCCTGATCATCTTCCAGCACACCCCCCGCAGCGTCGCCCACATCCTGCTGCTCCGACTGCGCACGCAGCTGGATGGCGCGGCCATCGGAGCCACGATGTGGATTCCCGGGCCTGAGGGACAAGGGCTCGAATCCTGCCAGTCCCGCCTGGATGCCGCCCTGGCCGAGAGCCGCGCCATGGCACACCCGGCCCTGGTCTGGCACCTGCCCGACGGCGTTGCGGAGGAACCCCCGCCCCGGATTCGGAAGACGACGCCCCGCCCATCCACTCCCCAGCGGTGGGAACCGCCGATCCTCAGGAAGGTTTGAAACGCCTCCGAGCGAGGGCTGCCAGACTGGATGGATCATGACCGGCCACCTCATCCTCGTCCCCACGCCCATTGGCAACCTCGGTGACCTTACGGACCGCGCCAAGGAAGCCTTGGCCGGAGCGGATCTGGTGGCCTGCGAGGATACGCGCCGGACCGGAGGATTGCTCAAGCATCTCGGGATCGAGAAGCCGCTGCTGCGCTTCGATGATCACGCCAGTGCCGCCGCCTTCGAGCGGCTTGGGCTGGAGCTGACGTCGGGCCACACGGTGGCCTATTGCAGCGATGCGGGGATGCCTGGCATCAATGACCCCGGATTCGAGATCGCCAGGGTCGCCCGGGCGGCGGGGGCGAAGGTCACCGTGCTGCCCGGCGCCTCCGCCGTCCTGCTCGCGGTGGTGGCCTCGGGCCTGCCCTGCCATGCCTTCAGCTTCTGGGGGTACCTGCCCAACCGCAGTGAACCGCGCCGCACGATGTTGAAGAAACTGGGGGCCGAGGAGGAGACGGTGGTGGTCTTCGAAACGCCCCATCGCATCCACGAAACCCTCTCGGACCTTGAGGAGCTGCTGCCAGGGCGGGAGATCGCCCTGGGGCGTGAGCTGACCAAGCTGCATGAGACCTGGTACCGGGGTACCCCGGCCCAGGTGACTGTCGAGTTGGGGCGGGAGGATCGTGGAGAAATGGTGCTCGTGCTGGCGGGGGCGAGTGCCAAGCGCCTGGTGACGGAAGTGGCGTCTGCCTTTGATGGCAGCACCTTGCCAGAGTGGGTACATACCTACCTCGGCGCAGCCCGCGAGGGAGGAATGACCTTGCGCGAGGCGGTGAAGCCGCTGGCCAAACACCTGGGCGTCTCTGCGTCAGAGCTGTATCGGTTGGCTGCAGACATCTGAGACGCTCAATATCCCTTGGACTGATTTATGGGCTTTGGTCACAACGGGGGGTCTTCCTGTTGTAGGCGGGAGTGGCTTGGCGTAAATTCTTGATGCTTGAGTCATCTTTGAAGTCAATGACCGAGGCCAGTTTCCCGGTCAGCCCGAGGGAGATGCCCATGTCCCAATCCGTCGCGACCCACCCGAAGGAAGCGGTGCATCAGATCCTGCAGCTGCACCCCCGGGATCCCGGTGAACTCCTGCAGATCCTGGTGGAGGTCCAGCACGCCTTCCATTTCGTCCCCGAGGAGGCCGTGAGCCTCATCGCGGACCACCTCCGGGTGACCCGGGCACACGTCCGCGGCCTGGTGGGGTTCTACTCCTTCCTGAGCGACACGTTTCTTGGCGACTACGTCATCTACATCAGCGACAACATCACCGACCGCATGCTGGACAGCCAGGGCATTGCGAAATACCTCTGCAGCCGCCTCGGCGTCAAGCTGGGGAAGGTCCGGTCGGACGGGCGAGTCAGCGTGCAGTTCACCTCTTGCACTGGGATGTGTGATCAGGGGCCCGCGGCCCTGGTGAACGGGATGCCCGTCACCCGGCTCAACCGCGAGCGGGTGGATCGCATGGTGGAGTTCATCACGGCCAGGAGACCGGTGTCTGATTGGCCCCCAGAGTTCTTCCAGGTCGAGGACAATTTCCGCCGTTCGGATGTGCTCTTCCGCCGGAGCTTTGACCCTGGGGCCGCCATCAAGGCTGCCATGACGCGGGGCGGGGACGAGACGCTCAAGGCCCTCCACTTCGAGGAAGCCGTGGATCCAGCCTCGGGCATCGCCTGGAAGCGGGGTGCGGACGAGACCCTGAAGGAGCTGTACCGTTCGGATCTCCGGGGCCGGGGCGGGGCGGGCTTCAAGGCCGCCATCAAATGGGAGACCTGCCGCGACATCTCGGCGCCCGAGCGGTACGTGGTCTGCAATGCCGACGAAGGCGAGCCCGGCACCTTCAAGGATCGGGTGATGCTCAGCAGCTACGCGGACATGGTGCTCGAGGGCATGACGGTGTGTGGCTATGTCGTGGGCGCCGGCCAGGGCATCCTCTACATCCGCCAGGAGTACTGGTATCTGAAACCCCACCTGGAGGCAGTGCTGGCGCGGCGGCGCGAAGCGGGCCTGCTCGGAAAGAACATCCTTGAAACGGGCTACAGCTTCGATATTGCCATCCACTGGGGTGCGGGCGCCTACATCTGCGGCATGGAGTCGGCCATGATCGAATCGATCGAAGGCCGCCGGGGCAAGCCCCGCAAGCGCTGGCCCCTGCCCGTGGTCGCCGGCGTCGAGAAGCGACCCACGGTCGTGAACAACGTGGAGACCTTTGCCGCGGCGGCCCTGGTCGCGCTGAAGGGGGGCGTCTGGTTCGCCGGCCATGGCACCATGCACTCCACGGGGACGAAACTCTTCTGCGTATCCGGGGACTGCGAGCGCCCAGGCATCTACGAGTACCCCTTCGGCGTCAGCGTGCGCGAAATTCTCCGCGATTGCGGCGGGCTTGAGGCCCAGGCGGTCCAGGTGAGCGGTCCCTCGGGTACGACCATCACGCGGCCGGAATTCGACCGGGTCCTGGCCTACGAAGACCTCTCCACCGTGGGTACCTTCATGGTGTTCGGTCGCGAGCGGGACATGTTCGAGGTAGTCCAGAACTTCACCCACTTCTTCCAGCACGAGAGCTGCGGCCTGTGCACGCCCTGCCGCGTGGGCACCAGCCTCCTGGCCAACCTGGTGGACAAGGTGGCAGGTGGAAAGGGCAGCCCCATGGATCTGGAAGAGGTCCAGAAGGTCAGCCAGCTGATGAAGACCACGGCCCATTGCGGCCTGGGTCAGACGGCGCCCAATCACCTGGTCGACAGCCTGGTGAAGTTCCGCGGCGACTGGGAGAAACGGATGATGGTCACGGGTTTCGAGCCGGCGTTCGATCTGGACGCCTCCCTGGAGGAAGCCCGCCAGCTGACGGGCCGCGACGACGCTGCGGCGCATTTGTGAGGGGATGAACCATGTGCCCGGATTCCGCCAAGACCTTCTACCTCGACAACCGCGAGATCCCCTTCAAGGAGGGGCAGACGGTGTTCGATGCGGCCATGACCGCGGGGGCCTATATCCCGCATCTGTGCCACAACCCGGACTACGAGCCACACAGCAGTTGCCGTCTCTGTACGGTCATCGTGAACGGGCGGCCCTTCGCCTCCTGCACCCAGCCGGCCGTGGCGGGGCAGATGGTGCAGAGCGACACGCCCGAATTGCGGGAGATGCGGCGCATGCTCACCCAGATGCTGTTCGTGGAGGGTAACCACTACTGTCCCTCCTGCGAGAAAAGCGGCAACTGCAAGCTGCAGGCCACGGCCTACGAGTTGGGCCTGCAGGACAACCACTTCCCTCAGTTCTTCCCGAAGCGGGAGCGGGACGCCTCGCATCCGGATATCCTCCTCGACCGCGACCGCTGCATCCTCTGTGGTCTCTGTGTGCGGGTGAGCAGGGACATCGACAAGAAGAACGTGTTCGCCATGACCGGCCGGGGCATCCATACGGTGATCGTGGTGGATTCGCCCAGCGGGGAGCTGAAGGACAGCAAGGCCACCGCCCAGGACGAGGCGGTGCAGCATTGCCCCGTGGGCGCACTCCTCCTGAAAGGGAAGGGCTTCGAAGTGCCCATCGGCGAGCGCATCTACGACAAGGCCTCCATTTCGGTGCACAGCGTTGAGGCATTCCAGGCCAGGGAGGCAGTCCATGGGTAGCAAGTTGAAGGTCGCCACCTGTTCCCTGGCAGGCTGCTTCGGCTGCCACATGTCCCTGCTGGACATTGATGAGCGCCTGCTGGACCTGCTGGAGGTCGTGGAGTTCGATCGCAGCCCCATCAACGACATCAAGACCATCGAGGGCATGGTGGACCTCGGTCTGGTGGAAGGCGGGCTGTGCAACGCCGAGAACGTGCACGTGTTGAAGCACTTCCGCGAACACTGCCGGATCCTCGTCGCGGTGGGTGAATGTGCCATCACCGGGGGCATCCCCTCGATGCGCAATCACCACACGTTGAAGGAATGTCTCGAGGAGACCTACATCCGTGGGGTCGGCGTGGAGAATGCCCACATCCCCAACGATGCCGAGATCCCCTTGCTGCTCGACAAGGTGCGCCCTCTGCATGAAGTGGTGAAGATCGACCACTACCTTCCGGGCTGCCCGCCCTCGGCCGATGCCTTCTGGTACTTCCTGACCGAACTCATCGCCGGTCGGGATCCCAGCCTGCCGCTTCAACTCCTCCGCTACGACTGACCGGGAGAAAAAAACCATGAGCAGTGTCCTGGAAACCGCCACCAACCCCCGCGATCTGAAGCGCGTGGTGATTGAACCTGTCACCCGCGTGGAAGGCCATGGCAAGGTCACCCTCTTGCTCGACGAGCAGAACCGCGTCCACCAGGTGCGCCTGCACATCGTCGAGTTCAGGGGCTTCGAAAAGTTCATCCAGGGCCGTCCCTACTGGGAAATCCCGGTCATGGTCCAGCGGCTCTGCGGCATCTGCCCCGTGAGCCACCACCTCGCCGCCGCCAAGGCCATCGACATGTTCGTGGGGGCGAGGAAGCTGACGCCTGCCGCAGAGAAGCTGCGTCGCCTGCTGCACGTGGGTCAGATGCTCCAGTCGCATGCCCTTCACTTCTTTCACCTGGCGAGCCCGGACCTGCTGTTCGGGTTCGATTCGGAGGTCGAGCGCCGCAACATCGTCGGCGTGATCGCCGCTCATCCGGACCTCGCCGTCCAGGGCGTCAAGCTGCGGAAGTACGGCCAGGAGGTGATCCGCCACATCATGGGCAAGCGGGTGCATGGCACGGCGGCCATCCCTGGCGGCATGAACAAGGCGCTGACCGCCACGGAGCGCGACCTGATGCGGCGTGACATCGCCCAAGTGGTGGCGTGGAGCCGCGCTGCGGTGGCACTCAGCCGCACGGTCTTCGAGACCAGCGAGCACAGTCCGGTGTTCGGGAACTTCCCCTCGAATCACATGAGCCTCATCGGCGAAGACGGGGAGCTGGATTTCTACGATGGCGGCCTGCGGGCCCGGGATGCCGAAGGGGCCACGATCTTCGATCATGTGGACTACATCCACTACAACCGCCACATCCGGGAGGAAGTGAAGCCCTGGTCGTACATGAAGTTCCCCTTCATCATCGGCAAGGGCGAAGCGGACGGCTGGTACCGTGTGGGTCCCCTGGCCCGCCTCAACACCTGCGACCGGATCACCACGCCGCTGGCCGAAGCCGAGCGCCAGGGCTTCCGCGCCGCCGCGGGGGGAGGCCTGCAGCACGCGACCTTGGCCTACCACTGGGCCCGCATGATCGAGATGCTGCACGCGGCGGAAGAGATCGAGCGATTGCTGGACGATCCGGACCTGCTGGGTACGGACCTCGTGACCCGTGGCGCCAAGGCCCTGGAGGGCGTGGGCGTGGTGGAAGCGCCGCGCGGCACCCTCTTCCACCACTACAAGATCAACGAGGACGAGGTGGTGGAGAAGGCCAACCTCATCGTGAGCACGACGAACAACAACCAGGCCATGAACGAGGCCGTGCGGCAGGTGGCGGCCCGCTACCTGGATGGGAAGAAGCTGACCGAGGGCCTGCTCAACCACATCGAAGTGGCCATCCGCGCCTACGACCCCTGTCTGTCCTGCGCCACCCATGCCCTGGGGAAGATGCCCCTCCAGATCGAGCTGCTCGACGCCGAAGGCCTCCTCCTCGACCGCCTGGTGAAGGGGGCCGACGGCACCCTCAGCTGCGAGCCGGTGTAGGTCCCCATGACTGGGCGCATTGTTCTATTCGGCTACGGGAATCCCAGTCGGGGGGATGATGCCCTGGGTCCCATGCTCCTGGAGCGGGCCGAAACCTGGCTGGCGGGGCAACCGAACCTGACCGTGGAACCCGTGGCTGATTTTCAGCTGCAGATCGAACACGTCATCGATCTGCAGGACCGCGACTTGGCCCTCTTCCTGGATGCCGACATGACCTGTCGCAGCCCCTTCTCGCTCACCCGGGTCCTGCCCGACCGGGATGCCTGCTTCACCACCCACGAACTGAGCCCAGGAGCGGTGCTCCAGGTCTACCGGGAGGTGATGGGTCACGAGCCCCCGCCGGCCTATGTCCTGGGGGTTCGGGGAGAACGGTTCGAACTGGGCGAACCCCTCAGTGCCGAAGCGAGCAAGCACCTGGACGCGGCTTGGGACTTCCTGCAGCACGTGCTGCTCAATGACACTCACTTGATGCTGGAAGAGCAAGTAAGCTAAGGCCCATGCACGAGCTGTCCCTCATGGAAGGCATGGTGCAGGGCATCCAGGAGGAGGCCCTCCGCCAGGGGTTCACCAAAGTCCACCAGGTTCGCCTGGAGGTGGGGCGGCTGGCGGGGGTCGAAGTGGAGGCCCTGCGCTTCGCGTTTGGGCCCACCACCGAGGGGACCCTGCTCGAAGGTGCCCGGCTGGAGATTCTGGAGTTGCCGGGCCGGGGTCATTGCCAGACCTGTGGCGAGGCGGTGGAGATCGAAACCCGCTTCGACCTCTGTCCAGCCTGCGGGGATGGTTTCGTGGTCCTCACCAGCGGCACGGAAATGCGTGTCAAAGACCTGGATGTGGATTAAATTGCCCAATGGCCCCAATGGGAGGTTCCATGTGCACCACCTGTGGCTGCGGCGGCGGAGACGCGAAACTGGACGGTCGGCCCCACAGCCACCCTGCTCATGACCATGGCCATGATCATGGTCCCGAACGGCCCGGTCGTCGGCGCATTAGCCTGGAGCAGAGCCTGCTGGCCAAGAACGATGCCCTGGCGGACCTGAACCGGAAGGCTTTCGCGGCGCGCAGCATCCTGGCCCTGAACCTTGTCAGCAGCCCGGGTTCGGGCAAGACCACCCTGCTGGAGCAGACCGTCCTGCGGCTCAAGGGCCTGGTCCCCGTGGTGGTGATCGAAGGCGACCAGCAGACCAGCCAGGACGCCGATCGCATCCGGGCGGCGGGGGCGCCGGCCGTCCAGATCAATACGGGCAAAGGGTGTCATCTCGATGCCCACATGGTGGGCCACGCCCTGGAGTCCCTGGCGCCGGTCGAGGGCTCGGTGCTGATGATCGAGAACGTGGGGAACCTGGTCTGCCCGGCGGCCTTTGACCTGGGCGAAGCCCACAAGGTGGTGATCCTCTCCGTCACCGAGGGTGAGGATAAGCCTCTGAAATACCCGGATATGTTTGCCGCCTCCGACCTGATGCTGCTGAACAAGGTGGACCTCCTGCCGTACCTGCGCTTCGACGTGGACCGCTGTCTGGCCTTTGCCCGGCGCGTGAACCCGCAGATCCAGATCCTCCGGGTGTCCGCCCAGACCGGCGAAGGCATGGATGGCTGGTTGGCCTGGATCGCAGCGGGGCGGACCAAGGCGTTGGCCCAGCGGGACGCGGCGAACGTCTGATGCCGCGCCTCCGCATCGAGGTCCAGGGCGTGGTGCAGGGGGTCGGCTTCCGGCCCACGGTGTACCGCCTGGCCCTGGCTCAGGGGCTGACCGGTGCGGTCTGGAACCACGCGCGGGGTGTGACCATTGAAGCCCAGGGCCGACCCGCGGCCCTGGAAACCTTCCTGCGCGCCCTGCGGGAGGACATCCCCCGGCCCGCCCGGGTGGCGGACCTCACCTTTGCGGCCATTCCGGAATTGCCCGGGGCGGAAGGGTTCCAGATCCGTGCCAGCGATGAAGGCGGTGACATCCGCCCCGTGGTACCGCCAGACCTGGCGATCTGCCCCGCCTGCGCTGAAGAGGCGGACACGCCGGGCGAACGGCGCTATCGGTATCCCTTCACCAACTGCACCTACTGCGGGCCCCGCTACACGATCATCGCCAAGCTTCCCTATGACCGTCCCCACACCGCGATGCGGGGCTTCCCCATGTGTCCGGCCTGCGCCCGGGAATACAACGATCCCCTCGACCGCCGCTTCCACGCGCAACCCATTGCCTGTCCAGCCTGCGGCCCACGGTTGACCCTGCGGCGCCCGGATGGGGACGTGCAAGCTGAGGATGAGGCGGCCCTGCACGGGGCCATTGACCTGCTGAAGGCTGGCCAGGTGGTGGCCCTCAAGGGCCTGGGTGGCTACCAGCTGCTGGTGGATGCCACCTCTTCCGTGGCGGTGCGTCGCCTGCGCGAGCGGAAGCGACGGGAGGACAAACCCTTCGCGGTGATGTTCCCCGATCTGGCTTCGCTCTCTGCGGCCTGCCAAGTGGGTGAGGCCGAGCGGGTCTGGCTCGCTGCTCCCGAGGCCCCGATCCTGCTGTTGCTGCGGCAGCCAGAGGGGGCTTCCGTTTCAGCGGCCGTGGCTCCAGGGAACCCCCGTCTCGGGGCCTTCCTGCCCTACACACCCCTGCACCGGTTGCTGCTGGCGGTGGTGGATCGTCCCCTGGTGTGCACCTCGGGCAACCTGAGCGACGAGCCCATGGCCTTCGAGGACGACGAAGCCCTGCGCCGGTTGGGCGGGCTGGCGGACGCCTTCCTTGCCCACGATCGCCCCATCCTGCGGCCCGTGGATGATTCCGTGCTGCGTCTGGACAGTGACGGCCCCACGCTGCTGCGCCGGGCCCGGGGCTTCGCGCCGCTGGCGGTGCCACTGCCCGCCCTGGCGGACGCCCCGACGGTCCTCGCCTTGGGCGCGCATCAGAAGGCCACCGTAGCCCTCCTGCACCGCGGACAGCTGATCATGAGCCAGCATCTGGGGGACCTGACCAGCGTGGAAGGCAGCGAGCTGCTGGCCAGCACGGTGGCGGACCTGCTGGATTTCTTCGGAGTACGGCCGGATCGACTCGCCTGCGACCTGCACCCGGACTATGCCAGCTCACGCCTGGCGGAACGCCTGTCCGCCGAATGGAACCTGCCGCTGCTGCGCGTCCAACATCACCATGCCCATGGGGCGGCCTGCCGCGCGGAGCACGGTCTGAAAGGTCCGGTGACGGCCCTGACCTGGGATGGCACCGGCCTGGGAACGGATGGCCTTCTGTGGGGCGGCGAGGCCCTGGTGATCGAGGACGGCACCTTCCAGCGAATGGGGCACCTCAAACCCTTTCCCCTGCCCGGGGGCGAGACGGCCGTGCGGGAACCACGCCGTAGCGCCTGTGGTCTCCTGTGGGCCACCCGGGGGCCGGGGCTGCCGCCACCGGGCCTGGCCTCAGCCTTTGATGGATCTGACTGGAACCTGCTGCAGACCATGTTGTCCAAGGAACTCCACAGCCCGCTCACCTCCAGCATCGGCCGCCTGTTTGATGCGGTAGCCGCGTTGGCGGGCCTCCACGCCCGCAGCGGCTTTGAAGGCCAGGCGGCCATGGCCCTGGAGTTTGTCGCAGGAGATCGGGTGGCGCCAGCCTATCCATGGAACCTGGAAGGCGGCGTTGCGGACCCGGGCCCCCTGGTGGAGCAGGTCCTTTCGGATCTGGCCGCCGGGCGGGACGCAGCCTTCATCTCAGCCCGCTTTCACGCCGCCCTGGCGAACCTGGCCCTGGCCTGGGTGGAACGCAGCGGCCTGCCCGACGTGGTGCTCTCCGGCGGCTGCTTCCAGAACGCCCTGCTCACCGCCCGCGTCCAGGCGAAGCTGTCCGGGGCAGGGTTCCGGGTTCATCGGCACCAGCTCTTCCCGCCCAATGACGGCTGCATCTCCCTGGGGCAGGCCGTCATCGCGGCCTCCGTTGCGTGAACGCGGCGGCCTGGAGATGGGTGCCCTATGAGGGGGTCTTTCCTGGTGCACCGCTGGTGAAGGGCCACTTGGCCCTGAGGTCTTCCATGGAACCGTTGAACACATTGACGTCCATATCGGTTTCCGTACCTGGGACCGGCTGTTGGATGAGGATCTCGCTGGAGAACTGCCACAGGGTGTAACCGGGCCATACCCCTTTCGGGACGTTGTCGATGCGGTTGGCGAAGTTGGCGTACCAGAGGGGGGTGTGGGCGAACACCGTGTTCTTGAAGCGGTGGGTGATGTGGGCAGCACTTCGGCGATTCACATAGACGACCGGGTACCGGCCCAGCCGCTGCTTCACCCGGTTGATGAAGCGGGTGGCTTCGTGGGCATTCATGAATCGTTTGGACGTCACATCCTCCAGGTCGAGCGCGATGAGATCGTCTGGGCCGGGCTTGACCGTCCTGAGGTAGTGGTCGGCCTGCTGCTCCGGATGGCCCGCCAGGCCCAGATGATACGAACCCCAGAGGTAGCCGCGCTGCTTGGCCTCTTGCTTCCGGGCATGGTACTTCGGGTCGACCTTCCTGGCTCCGACCGTGGCTTTATGGATGATGGCTACCACCCTTGGCTCGGTTCCCAGCAAGTTCCAATCGATGTTGTTCGCGTGGTAGCAATCGATGATGAGAGCAGTCCCGGGGTTCTTCCAGGGGGGCGTAGCCGCAGGGGCCAGCTGGGCATACGTCGCAGAGAGGCCGGCGAGGAGAACCGCGACTTGGAGGTTCATGGCTCCGTTGGCCCCCTTAGGAATGAAGCGACCGATACCAGCCTACACCGATGTGCAGAGTGAAGCCGGGGGAGCAAGGAGATGAGGGTGGGGAAGGCAATGCAGGCGGGG
>JANYAZ010000118.1 GCA_025361045.1 Geothrix sp.
GAAGGCCCTGGAAGAGCGCATCAAGAACGAGAAGAACAGCTCGTACCAGGCCCTGCTCCAGGAAGTGCTGGACAAGGACAAGGACATCAAGGAAATGAACACCAAGCTGGCCAAGCTCAGGGCCGATCTGCCCAAGCCCGATCTGGCCAAGCCCAATGACAGCCACTACGGCATGGCCATGCGCTTCCTCAAGAAGAAGGGGGTGCCCGAGGCCGAGGCCAAGAAACTGGTGAGCCGCGTGGCCATCCTGGACAAGCTGGCCCCGGGCTTCGAGGTCTACCACTTCTACGCCAACGGCACCTATGGCACCTGGGTTTCCCAGGGCAAGGCGAAGATCACCCCCAACGACCTGATGCGCCAGGAGCGCGAGAAGATCGAGGGTGAGCGGGACGAGGCCGTGGCCCAGAACGAGAAGCTCCAGGAGGAAGTCCTCGACCTCGAAAGCCAGAAGAAGAAGATCTCCGAGGAGATCACCAACCTCCAGAGTGAACGCAGCAACCTCATCGAGGAGCGCACCAAGCTCCAGGCCGATAATGCCGGCCAGCTGGCCAAACTGAACTCCCTGCACTACGTCATCGGCACCCGCGACAAGCTGAAGGCCGATGGCCTCATCGAGATCCCCGTCTTCGCCAAGGACCGGGCCGGCAAGAACTGGAGCGACGACAAGTTCACCCAGAGCCTTGACCTCAGGTCAGCCAAGACCATCACCATCAAGGCCACTGACCTGGGCCTGAAGAAGATCGCCAAGGTCAACGTGGTGCCCGGCTCCTACCTGCCCAACGAGCACTACAAACTCACCATCAGCGAAGACAAGATGACCGCCACCGTGGAACTCATCACCGTGAGTCGCTTTAAGAACGACAAGGTCGTCTTTGCCGTGACCGATTAGGCATTTCAAGCTCCCCGAGGGGCCCCAATGGGGGCCCCTCGCTTTTGTATGGCCTTTCGGTCCAGTTGGGCCTATCGTCTTGGGACCAATCCACCGTCCTCTTCAACCCCACCCATGAGGTGTGCGATGCATCCACGCTTGAACCAAGCGGCCCTCGGAACTGTCCTCCTGACCCTGCTCGCCTGCAATGGCGGGGGGGATTCCAAGGCCCCATCCATCGTGACTGGAACTGCCAGCAGTCCCAGCGCCACCGCGCCGGTCTTTGATCCGGCCGCGGGTAAGGTGCCTCTGCCCAACGTGCTTGCCACAGCGACTGCGGCGGATCCCCTCACCGGCTCCTATGTCAGTCACACCACCGGCCTGACCATCGTCGGGGCCCGGCCGGCGAACACATCCATGACGCCCCCTGAGGCGCTCTCCTACGTCAACAAGTACGAGATGGGCAGCACCAATGCCGTGTCTGGACTGAACGCCCCCATCTACATCCAGTTCACCGCCGCCGTGGATGCCACCACCGTCACCGCGGCGAACATCAAGGTCTTCCAGCTGACTGCTGATGCTGCCGGAAGCGAGAACGCCGCCCTGGGATTCACTGATATTTCGGGCATGTTCACCTACAATTACACGGCGGGTGGCACTGACCTGTTCCTCTTCCCGAACTTCCCCCTCCAGCCGGGTGCTCGTTATCTCTATGTGGTGACCAACCGAGTGAAGGATCTCTCCACTCCGACCAGCAAGCCACTCTCAGCCTCTCCCTACTTCGAGGCCCTGAAGTCCACCACGGCGCTTGCCGGTTCCTTCGCTGCCCTTGAACCTGTCCGTGCAAATGTCACGGCGGCCGGCAATGTGCTGTTCTCCGGCTACGCCAAGGTGATGGATGATCTCATCGCCGCCACGGCCACCACTACCGTGACTCAGCGCGCCGACATCGCCTTGATGGGCCGGTTCATCACGACGGCCGCGGGC
The DNA here is from genome assembly GCA_025361045.1 of Geothrix sp. Classification (GTDB taxonomy): domain Bacteria; phylum Acidobacteriota; class Holophagae; order Holophagales; family Holophagaceae; genus Geothrix. The sequence continues at coordinate 1,856 of JANYAZ010000118.1, forward strand.
GCCATCTCCCTGACCACCACCAGCCCCTCGGCCACCGGCGCAAGCCTGCTGCCGGTTGAAAGCGCGCTTCGCGCCTTCGCCGCCGGGGCCGCCAACGGCATTCCGGGTGGCCTGCTGGCTGGCAAGACCTGGTCCAATACCATTGCCATCACCGCGACCTTCGATCGGGGCGGCACAAACTTGAGCCCAGACGACTACTGGAATAAGGTCGCAGGCAGCAATGCTCCCGCCACCGTGGGAACCATCGTGACCGGCACCATCAACAGTGCTGACCTGTCAATCGATCCCGTCGTGGCTCGCGCCAACGCCGCCACCATGGACCTGACCGGAATTGCCGGTGCCTACAATCCCGCTGCGGGCGTGACCCAGGCCTTCCGCCCTGACGGCCTCCACCTCATGGGCTTCTATCACACCAACCGCACCGTACCATTCGTTTACATCGCGCCAACCGCGGCAGCCCCCTCGGGCGGCTATCCCCTGGTCATCTACGGGCATGGCATCGGGCGCCAGAAGGAAGACGTCGTTGCCGTAGCGCAGAGCGTGACTGCCATCAACCAGGCCGTCGTGGCCATTGATCAGGCCATGCACGGCGCGCTAGCCGCCCCCGGTCACACCACCGGAACGGCTTGGTTTGGGGACTTCATCGCCCTCGGTGCCCCCTTGGCCTTCCGTGCCAACATTCACCAGAGTGCCTTCAACCTGCACCGCCTGGAACTCACCATCCGCTTCGGCGGCTTTGCGGGTCTTGGGAGCGCTGCACCGCAGTTTGGCCTTGGGGCTAACATCAAGTACGTGGGCGACAGCCTGGGTTCCATCGTGGGCGCCTACTACTTGGCCGGGAACACGACGCTTGCCTTGAGCGGGACCCCCTACACCCAGACCACTTTGAACACCGACATGAAGGGCTACCTCGCTGATCCAGCCGGCCGCTGGGGCTACATCGGCCAGGATACAGCCTCTGCCTTCGAGCCCACCGTCAGGCAAGGTCTCGCTGCTGCCGGTGTCGTCAAAGGGACGCCTACCTACAACCAGTTCTTCCTGGTGACCCAGGCCATTGGCGATTCCACCGATCCCGCGACCATGACCACCCCGCTTGCCGCTGGGCTCCCCAGCCGCCTCTCGGGCCGGCTTGCCATGCAGGAGGCCGTGGGTGATACCTACATCCCCAACACCTACGCCCGCTACTTCGCCAACGCCCTGGGTGGCCGCGCCGTCCTCGGCACTGCCGCCGCTGCCGCCCTGGCACCAGGCTTTAACCAGCTGGCCTACACTGCGGGTGGCACCCCGGCTCACGCGGCCGTTGTTCCCGCCCAGTTCATGTTCACCATCACAAGCGGCGCTCTGGCGCCCAAAGTTGCCAATGCGGCTGTCTCACCCACGGCCACCACGCCCACCGAAGGCTACTTCCAGTTCGACCAGGCCGGCATCGACCACGGTGCCATCATCAACCCTGCGAATTTGACCGCTCTTTCGCTCATCCAGCGGCAGATGCGCTACTTCCTGGGTGCCACCGGGACCAGCATCGTCGTGGATCCCACCCAGGGAACCGCTCTGCCCATTGCACCGGTACCTTTCAAAGAGGTTCAGTTCACCGAGAAATTCCCCACCTTCGGCCTCTGAACCTGAACCATCCCATGAAAAGGCGGGGCTTCGGCCCCGTCTTTTCGTATCAGCCCCCCAGCTCCGGGAACGCCGCCAGCAGCTGCCTGCGGGCTTCCAGGAGGTCAGGCACGGCGGGATCCCGACGCCGGAGGAAGCCGCGGATGGCCTGAAGGTCTTCCGCCGCCCGCTCCAGGATGGGCAGGCCGAGCCCCACGGCCAGCAGCCCCACGGGAGGCGCCAGGGCGGCCCACCATCCCCAGCGAAGCCCTGCCAGCGCCGCCAGCAGAAGGGTCCAGAGGGGGAGCAGCAGCACTCCGCCCAGCAACTTCAGCGTGGCGGTCTGGTCGGCCTTCGTCCGTGAACCGCCCGGCGATCCAACCTGCCAGGCGGTAGGGCGGCCAGAAGAGCAGGCTCGGCGGCAGCAACACCGCCGCGAAGACCAGTCGGAAGCAGGCTCCCGGCAGCCATCGGCCGATCTCCGCTGCCGGATAGGGATGGCCCACCTGATCGGGCCGCAGGCCCTTGGCCCTGAGCCAAGCCTGGGTGGCGTGGACCCGGGCTTCCAGCTCGGCGAAAGCTTCAGGAGGCAGCGAAGCGAGATGGGGGACCAGGGCCCGCACCCGTGCGCGCAGGGCCTCCAAGTCCACCCGCGTACCCGGAGCTTCCGCCAGAAGCCAGGCCACGTCCTGGGCCAGGGCCAGATGACGCTCATCGGAGCCATGCAAGGTCAGTGGCAGGATGGCAGCACGGATGCGGGCGGTCAGCTCAGCGACGGTGGTGTGGTCCAGCCCATGCTCGGCGAGATCACCAAAGGGCACCGGCTCGCCCAGGCGCAGCAGCACGCTGTGGCGGAAGCGGGCGCGATCGCCATAGACCAGCCCTGCGGGAATGACAGAAAGCGGCATGGGGCAGGACAAAGCCATGCGTGCGGCGCCAGTCTTCAGGGGCTGGAGATCCGCGGCAGTGTGGCTCACTCCCTCGGGAAACATGGCCACCGACCCGCCCTGGGCCAGCACCTCATGCACCTTGTGGAAGCTCTGCAGGATGGAATCCCGCGTGGCGCCGCCATCCTTGGGCCGAGTCACGGGGATGGCCCGGAAGGCCGACAGGAAGGGTCGCAAGGGGGCGATCTTCCACAGGGTGGCCTTGGCCAGCCAGCCCGCCCTGCGGTCCAGCAGGGCCGCCGCCGCGAGGGGATCCAGCAGCCCGTTCGGATGGTTCAGCAGGATCAAGCAGGGCCCCGGGGGCAGCGCTGGCCCTTCCCGTCGGAGGGCGCGAAACCAGATTCGCCCCAGGAAGCGCGCCGTCCCGCTGCCCTTCATGTCAGACCAGGGCCGGGCGTCGCCGGGCCCAGATCAGCGCCAGAGCCGAGACCACGATGGCCGGGATCACCAGCAGCATGGCCTTGCCCAAGGCAGCGCCCCCGGCCCCGCCGACCTCGGACACCCGGCCCACCAGCGCCGGGCTGAGGGCATCCCCCAGCAGGTGGATGAGCAGCACGTTGATGCCAGTGCCGGTGGCCCGCACCGAAGCCGGCAGACAGCTCACCGTGAGGGCGTTCACGGGACTGGTGTTCACGAACAGCATGAGCATGGCGAGGAAGAACGCCAGGTAGGTGGCGTGCAGGTCCCCAGTGGACAGCGCCCAGAACACCGCCGGGACCGAGAGCAGCAGGGTGACCGCGCTCAGGTCCACGCCGATGTCCGGCCAGCGGTGCTGCAGGTGCTTGGTGAGCAGGCCTCCGGCGAAGGTCCCCAGGATGCCCGTGACCACCAGGAAGATGCCGAACACTTCCCCAGCGGAACCCACACTGACCCCGTGGCGGCGTTGCAGGAAGGCGCTGCCCCAGAAGCTCAGGGCACCCATGGCGAAGGTGTAGGCCACATAGCTGCCCGTGCAGGCCACCCAGATGCGGTTGGTGAGGATCGCCCGCAGCTTCATCCCGTAGGAGAGCCCTGCGGCCGTGTCCGTGCCCTGGTCCTGGCCGCCCCGGGGTGGATCGTCGAGGGTGGCCATCCGGGCGGCGAACAGGAGGCCCGGCAGACCCGCCACCAGGAAGGCCTGCCGCCAGCCCCAGTGCTGGGCGACGATGCCACCCAGGGCATAGCCCAGGGCCGAGCCCACGGGACTCGCGAGGTAAAACCAGGTGAACGTGGCGGCCCGCTCATCCTCGGGGAACAGATCGGCCAGCAGGGCCGGTCCCAAACTGGCGTAGGCGGCTTCGCCGATGCCCACCAGGGAGCGCATGAAGAGCAGCCCCCAGAAGCCGTGAACCAGGCAGGCACCGGCCGTGGCGAGGCTCCACAGACCCACGCCCACAGCCACCAGCCGCGGTCGATGGAAGCGGTCCGCCAGCATCCCGAACAGGGGCGCACCCACCATGTAGGCCAGGAGGAACACCCCATTCACCCAGCCGCGCTGGGTGTCCGTCAGGCCCAAGTCCCGGCCCAAAGGCTCGATGACCGCCGCGACGACATAGCGGTCCATGTAGTTCACCAGATTGATCCCGGTGAGCAGCAGGAGCAGCCGTCGTGCGGCGGTCATGGCTTAGCGTTCGCTGGCCGTCGGCGCAGGGCCGAGGCTACTTCTTGGGTGCAGCGGCGGGCTTTGCAGTGGTGGCAGGCTTGGTAGGGGCCGGCTTGGGTGCGGGTGCCGCGGCGGCAGGCTCGGAAGCGTCGAGACGCTTGGCGATCTCGGCGGTGAAGCCCTTCAGCCAGGCCTCGTCGCCCCAGGAGAGGATGTTGATGGCCTGATCGGAGAGCACCAACTGAAGCTTCTGCTCCTTGGCCAGCTGCTCGACGATGGGGGCGGCGATCTTGGTGATGGCCTCGCCGACCTTCTTCTCCGTGCGCTGGTATTCCGCCTGGCTGTCCTCCTGCATCTTCTTGGCCTCGAATTCCAGGTCACGGAGCTTCTTGACCAGGATTTCCTTCTTTTCAGGGTCGATGCTGGGGGAGTTCAGCTGCTGCTGCAGGGTCTGCAGTTCCTGGCCCTTGGCCTGAAGCTTCTCCTGCAGGGTCTTTCCGGTGATCTCCAGTTCAGAGAAGATGGCGCCGGCCTTCTTGGACGTGCGCACCAGCTGGTTGATGCTGAAAAAAGCAAAACGGGGGGCCTCCTGCGCGACGGCAGGGGTGGTCAGGGCCGCAGACAGGCACAGGGCGGCCAGGGACGGGGCGAGCAGGCGCATGGGGGTCTCCAGGGCGAAAAAGCCATTGTAGCGGGGAAGGGTCAAGTCCTCCCCAGGAATCAGAAGGTGGTTCCGATGGAGAACTGGAAGTCAGTCCTGGACTCCGTATCGAACGGATAGGGATTCAGCTTCTTCGCCCAGATCAGGCGCAGGGGCGCCGGACTGATGGGCAGGAAGAACCGGAACTCGATGCCTGCGGACCGCACCAGGGTCGGGTTGGTGTAGGTGTAGATGTTCCCAGTTTGGATGTCCTTGTAGGCCACCTGATCGCGACTGAAGACCTTGGTGCCGCTGCCCCAGGCGTTCCCGGCGTCGTAGAAGAAGACCAGCCGGAACTGATCCGCGATCTTGAACTGGTACTCGGCGTTGGCCACGAACTGCTTGTTGCCGCCCACCACCACGGCATTGCCGTTGTTGTCGAGGAGCACGGAGCCGATCTGGCCAAAGCGGTAGCCGCGGACGCTGTTCTCTCCGCCGGGTCGGTACAGGTCATAGAGCGGGAGTTCCTCCCGGCCCATGTTCTGCAGGTAGCCGTAGCTGGTGTTGAACGCGAAGATGTGCCGCTCGGCCACGTTCATGAACTTGGCGAAATCCCAGGTGGCCCGCAGGAAGGGGCGGTCGCCACCGAACTGCCAGCCACCGTACTCCAGCCCAAAGGACAACCGGGTGCCGCTGGTGGGCTTGAACTGGTGGTTGACGGTGCTGTAGGCCAGGCTCTGGCTGAAGGTGGAGGTGAGCTGATTGGGCGTGTCCCGGAAGTAGAAGTTGCGGCCACCTTCGATGCGGATGAGCCGGAAGCTGTATCCCGTGGAGTAGGTGGTGAAGAAGGCCCAGGGCTGGTTGGTGAACCAGTTGCTGAGGCGCGCCCCAACTGAGAACCCGACGCTGCGGGTGAACTGCTTGTAGGCGTTCGCAATGCCCACCCGGGAAGCATCGTAGTCCGCGGATCCGTTGGAAACCGACGTGGAGAACGAATAGGGGAGGTCGAAGACGAAGGGCTCCGTGAACCCCACCGAAATGTTCTTGGAGAACTTGCCGCCGTTGTAGCTGAAGGACAAGGTCTCGCCACCGCCACCCAGGTTGCGGGTGGAGAAGCTCACGCCCAGGGAGAAGCCGAACAGGGAGCCGTAGCCGCCCTGGAACAGCACCTCGTTGACGCCCGCCTCCTCGCCCCGGATCACGATGTCCACCTGGGGCTTGTCCGGAACCAGATCGATCTTGGGCTCGGAGGTCTTCACGTCGAAGAAGCTCAGCTGGCTGATGCTCAGCAGCGAGTCCTTGAACCGGTCCGTCTGGAAGGGATCACCTTCGCGCATAAGCATGCTGCGGCGGAGCACCTTGTCCTTGGTGGTGAGGTTGCCTTCGAATTCGATCTTCCGAACCGTGTAGGCCTCACCCTCATCCAGCTTCAGGGTCGTGTCCACCTTGTTGACGCCATCCTCTTCCCGGACGTCGAACTTCTTCTCAGCCCGGAACATGACATGGGCCTGATTGGAATAGGCCTCCTTGATCTTGTCCACCGTCTGGTTGACCGCGTCGAGATCGAAGGGCACCGGCTTGGCACCGGGCTTGGGGGCCTCCAGCGAAGGCCGGATGTTGAAGAACTTCTTGATGAAAGATTTGTTGTCCCGCTTCACCTCGGCGTACTTGGCCTGGTAGTAGATGTCGCGGAAGAGCTTGCCGCCCTCGGTCTTGAAGGTGCCTTCGAAGAACCGATCGCCTTCCAGAATGGGAAAGGTCAGGGTCGCCCGCAGATCGTACTTGGGCGATTTCGCCTGTTTGGTCCGCTTCTCGTTCTTCACTTTCTGCTTGGCCGTGGTGCGGTCCTCGACCTCGATGATGGGCTTGCCGATGAAGACGTCCTTGTAGCCCAGCTTCCAGTAGGCCTTCTTGAGGTTCTCGAAATCCTCGTCCAGGTTCTTGTCCACCAGCAGGTCGTGGGTGGTCAGCCAGCTGAACATCCAGTGCTGGCGGGTCTTCTTCATGATCGAGCGGAGCTGGGAGCTGGTGAAGACCTTGTTGCCCTTGAAGGCCACGGTGTAGATCTTGGCCTTGCCACCCTCCTTGATGTCGAACACCAGACGGGCCACGCCGCCGGCCATGGGCTCGAGGGTGATGTCCACCACCGGGTTCCGGAAGCCCTTCTCACCGGCCTGCTCGACGATTAGGTCCTTGATCTTGCGCGCGGATTCCGGATCGTAGATGGTTTCGGGATTGATGGTGAGCTTCTTCTCCTTGACCTTGTCCTTGATGTTGGTGAGGCCCACCTCGGTGCCGCCGCGGTAGTCGATCTCCTTGATCAGGGGGCGTTCCTTGATGCGGATGACCAGCTTCTTCCCGCCCGGCGCATCCTCCAGCTCGAACTTGATGTCGTCGAAGGAGCCACTGGCCCACAGCTTTTCCAGCACCGCCGAGAAGTCCAGGCTCCGCAGGTCATCGCCCACCTTCACGCCGGACTTGAAGATCACCGTCTCCGGGGTCTGCTTCTGAGCACCGACCACCTCGATGAGGACGATGGGCTCGATGTCCTGTCCCGCCAGGGGCAGGCTGAGACCAGCCGCCAGCATGACGAGGGCCAGTGGCAGCACGCCCTTCCACCACCGGGGCTGGACCCGGTTCCGAACCATGTTCCGCTGCGTCATTCAGGTGCTCCGACCAGATGGGTTTCCTGGCCAGCGGCCACGTCTCCAGTATCAGACAGGGTGGGGACGAGTTTCTCGTCCACCAGATCGAAGTTCACCAGGCCCGAAGGCACCGTATCCTGGCCGACCATGAGCTCGGCAAGGGGGTCTTCCACCTGCTTCTGGATGGCCCGCCGCAGGGGTCGGGCACCATAGGCACGGTCACGCAAGGTGGTCTTCACCAGCCAGTCGCAGGCGGCATCCGTCAGGGTGACGCACAGCTTGTGCTTCTGGAGGGTGATGTTGAGGTCCTCCACCAGCAGGCGGACGATCTTGCGCAGCTCGTCGTCACCCAGGCGGTTGAACACCACGATCTCATCGATGCGGTTGAGGAACTCGGGCGGGAAGGTCCGCTTGAGCACCTTCATGGCGTCGCCGGTTTTCGCGTCGGGACGGCCGTCCTGCTCGACGAAGCCGAGGTTCTTGTCCGACAGCAGCTCACGGCTGCCCACATTGGAGGTCATGATGATGATGGTGTTCTTGAAGTCCACCAAGTTCCCGAAGGCATCCGAAGCTTGACCATCGTCAAAGATCGACAGCAGGATGTTGATCAGGTCGGGGTGGGCCTTCTCGATTTCGTCAAAGAGCAGCACGCAGTAAGGATTCCGCCGAATGCGGTCCGTCAGCATGCCGCCTTCCTCATAGCCCACGTAGCCCGGAGGGGCCCCGAGCAGCTTGGAGACCTCGTGCTTCTCCATGTACTCGGACATGTCGAAGCGGATCATCTTCTTGACGTCCCCGAAGAGGAAGGCCGCCAGGGTCTTGGCCAGCTCCGTCTTCCCGACGCCCGTGGGGCCGAGGAAGAGGAAGGAGCCCATGGGCCGGTTGGGGTTCTTGAGGCCCGTCCGGGCCCGGCGCACGGCCCGGACCACCGCGCTGACGGCCTCGGGCTGGCCAATGACGCGTTCGTTGATCCTGGGTTCCATGTTCACCAGGTTGGCCTTCTCGTCGCCCTTGAGGGCCCGCACGGGAATGCCGGTCCAGCTGGCCACCACGTCCTCGATGTCCTGCTCCGTGACCTCGGGGAAGCGGGCGTAGTCCTCCTCGGTGAGATCCGAGCGGTTCTTCTGGATCTCATCGCGGAGCTGCAGCTCCTTCTGGCGGAGCAGCACGGCCTTCTCGAAGTCGCGGCTGAGCACGGCCTCGTTCATCTCGTTGATGACGCGGTGCAGCTCGTCCTCGTTGGTCTGACCCTCCGAGGAGGCCCCGCCGGGGCCCATCCGCAGCTTCACCCGGGCCCCGGCCTCGTCCAGCAGGTCGATGGCCTTGTCAGGAAGGAACCGGTCTGTGATGTAGCGGTTGGACAGGTAGACGGAAGCTTCCATGGTCTTCTGCGTGTACCGGACCCGGTGGAACAGCTCGTAGCGGCTGCGGATGCCTTCGATGATGCGCAGGCTCTCGGCCTCGTCCGGGGGGTTCACGGTGACGGGCTGGAAGCGGCGCACCAGGCTGCGGTCCTTGTCGATGTACTTGGCGTATTCCTTGTGCGTGGTGGCGCCGATGCACTGAATCTCGCCCCGGCTCAGGGCCGGCTTCAGGATGTTGGCGGCGTCCAGGCTGCCCTCGGCGGCGCCTGTGCCGATGAGCGAGTGGATCTCGTCGATGAAGAGCACCACGCTGGGATCCTTGCTGGCCTCCGCAATGATGGATTTCAGCCGCTCCTCGAACTGGCCGCGGTACTTGGTGCCGGCCACCACCAGGCTGAGGTCCAGGGCGTAGATGCGCTTGTCCGCCAGGCTGGGGGGGATCAGACCCTCGTGGATCTTCTGGGCCAGGCCCTCCACGATGGCGGTCTTGCCCACGCCGGCCTCGCCCAGGAGGATCGGGTTGTTCTTGCGGCGGCGGCTGAGGATCTGGATGATGCGCTCGACCTCCGCATCCCGGCCAATGAGGTTGTCGAAGATGCCCCGCTCGGCCATCTCGGAGAGATTGCGGGCGAATTCCGACAGCAGGGGGTGTTCCTTCTTCTTCTTCGCGATCTTCTCTTCCTTGCTGCTCTCCAGCAGGATCTCCTTGGCCGCGATGAGGTCCGCGCCGGCCTCCTTCAGCAGGCGGCCCGCCAGGCAGCCCTCTTCCCGCAGCATGCCCAGCAGCAGGTGCTCGGCGCCCACGTGCTTGTGGTTGAGCTTGGCGCTTTCGGCCGTGGCGTGCTGGAGGATGTGCTTGACCTCCTCCTCCATGGGGATGTCGATGCTGGTGCTGCTGGGGGTGATCTTCTTGTCCTTGGGGGTCAGGGCCGCTACCAGGCGCTCGCGCAGGTTGCTCACCTGTACGCCCATGCGCTCCAGGAGTTGGGTGCTGGTCTTCTCGGACTCCCGGAGCAGGCCCAGGAGCAGGTGACCGCTCTGGATGCTCTCCGCGCCGAACTGGCTGGCCTCATAGCGGGCAAAGAACATCACGCGACGGGCTTTTTCTGTGAATTTTTCGAACACGGGACACCCTTCCGGGTCAAAGATGGCGCCGGGGCCGGGATGGTTCCGGAGCGGTCTACCAGCGTAGCGCCTTCCTGGGTCCTTGTCCTGATCTGGCTGGGACAGAACCGCGGCCCGGCGCTATCCTGGAAGGCTGGGAGGGCAACATGAGCCTGGCTAGGACCAATCTGGCGATCCTTGGCCTCCAGTGGGGAGACGAGGGCAAGGGCAAGGTCGTGGATCTGCTCAGCCCGAACTTCAAGCAGGTGGTGCGCTTCCAGGGCGGCAACAACGCCGGTCACACCGTGGTGGTGGATGGCGTGAGCATCGCCCTGCATCAGGTGCCCAGCGGCGCCCTGCACCCCGGTTGTTTCCTGGTCGTCGGCAACGGCGTGGTGCTGAACCTCGAGGTCTTCCAGCAGGAGCTGGATCGACTCAAAGCCCGCGGGTTTGATCTGACCGGCCGCCTGCTGTTGTCCGAAAAGGCCCACATCATCCTGCCCCATCACATCGCCCTGGATCAGTGGCGCGAGATCCGCGCCGACAAGGTGGGCGCCAAGATCGGCACCACCGGCCGCGGCATCGGCCCCGCCTACGAAATGAAGGCCGCCCGCATGGGCATCCGCCTGGGCGACCTGCGCCATCCTGACACCCTGGCCGAGCGCATCGAGCCCGGCTACGCCGAAGTGCGCCTGCGCCTGGGGGCCGAAGTCGACCTGCCCTCCCTGGCGGCCATCGTCGACGGCCTGCTGCGCACCGCCGAGCCCTTCCTGCGCTTCATCGGCGATGCCCAGGGCCACCTGCTGGGCGCCTGGGAGCACGGCGACAGCATCCTCTTCGAAGGGGCCCAGGCCACCCTGCTCGACATCGACCACGGCACCTATCCCTTCGTCACTTCCAGCAACTGCAGCCTGGGCGGCCTCTTCACCGGCACCGGCCTGCCCCCCAAGGCCCTGGACAAGATCCTGGGCATCGCCAAGGCCTACACCACCCGCGTGGGCGCCGGCCCCTTCCCTGCGGAGCTGCTGGATGCCACCGGCGAGCGCCTGCGCCAGGTGGGCCGCGAGTTCGGCACCACCACCGGCCGCCCCCGCCGCTGCGGCTGGTTCGACGCCCCCATCACCGCCCATGCCTGCCGCACCAACGGCGTGGATGGCCTGGCCATCATGAAGCTCGACGTCATGGATGGCATGGACGAAGTGGGCCTCATCGTGGGCTACCGCACCGGCGAAGGCACCCTCACCACCCAGCTGCCCAGCTGCGCCGCCGACTGGGCCGGCCTGCGCCCCGAGGTGAAGGTGTTCAAGGGCTGGTCCAGCACCCGCGGCATCACCGACCACCGGCAGCTGCCAGCCCAGGCCCAGGCCTACCTCGAATCCCTGGCCGAAAGCGTCGCCGTGCCCATCGCCTACCTCAGCACCGGCCCCGACCGATCTGAAGGCTGCGCCTACCCCGGCACCTTCCTCGAACCGCTGCTCAAGGCCTGATACCGAGTTGCGTTGAACACGAAGAGATCCACCACGGAGAGACGGAACATGGGCCCACAGGAGGCGCCAGG
>JANYAZ010000182.1 GCA_025361045.1 Geothrix sp.
CAGGGACTCCCGGTGGTGTTGACGGACCGTCGCCCCGATCCCGGCCCCGCCCTCGAAATTGATCTGGCGAAAGCGGGCATCCCGGGTGTCTGGGGTGATCATCCTTTCGCACTGCTGGATGGTTGTGTCGAACTCGTCATCAGCCCCGGCATTCCACCCACCATTCCCTTTGTGGCCGAGGCCATTGCCCGCGGTATCGGGGTGATCGGTGAAGTGGAACTGTCCCACCGCCTGCTCCGAGAACGGGCGAATGGCAGCCGTATCCTGGCGGTGACTGGTACCAATGGGAAAAGCACCACGACCGATCTTGTGGCCCACCTTCTGCAGGCCTCAGGCATTCCCTCCGTCGCCTGCGGCAATCTGGGAACGCCGGTGATCGAAGCGGTGCAGGCTGCACCGTCGGCCACAGTCTTTGTGATCGAATTGAGCAGCTACCAACTCGAATCGATGCCCTCCTTTCATGCCGAAGGTGCGGCCTTCTTGAATCTGACCCCCGATCATCTGGCACGGCACGGCACGATGGACGCCTATCGAAGGACCAAGCTGAGGATTTTCGAAGGGCAGACCACCGCTGACCTCCGAGTGGTTCCTGCGGCCCATCCTGAGCTATGGGAAGACGCCCCAGGAGCCGGACAGATGGCTCGATTCGGTTGGTCGGCGTGCGAAGCCTGGTGTGACGGCTCAGGCGGGATGCAGCTATACGGTGAACCTCTGCTGCACCGCTCCGAGTTGCGGATTCCCGGCGAGCACAACGTCGAAAATGCCCTGGCCGCCTGCCTGTTGGCCACACACGCCGGAGCCGCCGTTGAGCACCTCCGGGCGGGCCTGCGGAACTATCCGGGCCTGGCCCACCGCATGGCCTTCTGCGGGGAGAGAAGCGGCGTGAAGGCCTACAACGACTCCAAGGGCACCAACGTGGATGCCACGCTGACGGCCATCCGCGCCCTTCCTGGGCCGCTGGTGCTGCTGCTGGGTGGTTCCGACAAGGGGGCCAGTTATGAGCCGCTGCGTGCGGCGCTTGCGGGCAAGCTGCGGCAACTGGTTTTCCTTGGAGAAGCCATTCCCCACCTCCGACACGACCTTGGCGACCTGCCGCATAAGGTGGTCCCCGCCTTTGATGACGCCGTGAAGGCCGCCCTGGCTCTGGCTGAGGTCGGCGACCAGGTGCTGCTCAGCCCAGCCTGCGCGAGCTTTGACCAGTTCGACAACTTCGAGCAGCGGGGCGACCGCTTTGAAGTCCTGGTGCGGAACTGGAGCCGATCATGAGTGAGTCCGTCGTCCAAGATCTCCGGAGCCTGCTCGGCGAGGATGCCGTATTGACTGAGCCCGAGGATCTGGTCCGCTATGAGGAGGGCTGGCGGTACGGCAAAGGCAAGGCTCTGCTTGTGGCGCGTCCTGGCACCACCACGCAGGTCGCCACGACGCTGGCGACCTGCGCGGCGGCGGGGGTCCGGGTGATTCCCCAGGGGGCGAATACGGGCCTCGTTGGGGCCTCCACGCCAGATGGCACGGGCCGGATGGTGGTGCTGAGTCTGGAACGCCTGAACCGGCGGCTGGAGATCGATCCCGTCAATCGCACAGTCAAGGTGGACGGTGGCGTGCTGCTCAGCGCTTTGAACGAGGCACTCCTCCCGCATGGTTTGATGTTCCCCATCGACCTCGGGGCCGATCCTTCCATGGGTGGCATGATCGCCACCAATACCGGTGGGACCCGGCTGCTGAAGTACGGGGACGTGCGACACAACCTGCTGGGCATCGAAGTGGTACTGGCCGATGGAACTGTGATCGATGGGCTGAATCAGCTTCGGAAGAACAACACCGGGTTGGATGTGAAGCAGTTGTTCGTGGGGACCAGCGGGGTCTTTGGCGTCATCACGGGAGCGATCCTCCAGGTGGTGCCAGTACCGGGACAGCAGGCCACGGCCCTGGTGGGTTGTGCCTCGGGCGAGTCTGCCCTCCTGCTTCTGCGGGCGCTGGAACGGGATCTGGCCGATGTCTTTACGGCCTTCGAGGTCATCAGTGCAGAGGCCCTTGCCCCGGTGTTCAGCCACCATTCGAGCGTCAGGAATCCCTACGGTGCCGCCAGGCCACCGGCCTACACGGCGCTGGTTGAACTGGCCTCGACGCTGCCCCAGGCGGCCCTGGATCTCCCAGGCCTGCTGGAGGAACGGCTCGGCGCCATCCTGGAGACCGAGGCTGGAGAGGGCATCACGGATGTCTTTATGGGGCGTGCCGAGGATCTCTGGGCGATCCGCCACCACGTCAGCGAAAGCCTGCGGCAGGAGGGCCGCGTGCTGGCCTTCGACATCAGCGTGCCGCGCAGCCGCATGGCCGAGTTCACGCAGGCCGCCCGCACGTTGCTGCAGGCGGAATATCCCTTTGTGCGCTGCTGCGATTTCGGCCATTGGGGAGATGGTGGCACGCACCTGAACTTGGTCTGGAACGAAGCGGATGCGTTACGACCTGCAGCTGAGCTGGTGCCTGAGCTCCAGGCGCGCATCTACGATCTGGCTGTGAAGGCATTTGAGGGCAGCTACAGCGCCGAACATGGCGTGGGTCCCCACAATCAGAAGTTCTACGAGGCCTATACTCCCGCAGCCATCCGCGCGATCAGTGGGGCGGTGAAGCAGCACCTGGATCCCAAGGCCCTTCTCGCGACCACCCGGTTGGATTGAACAAAGGAGGCGTCATGCGACATGGTCTGCTGTCCCTTATCTTCATGGCCACCCTCGGAGCCCAGACCTCGGCCCCGCTGCCTGCCACAGACCCCTTCGCTTCCCTGCGTTTCCTGGTGGGCGACTGGAGTGGTGAAGGCGAGGGGAAACCCGGCACTGCCAGTGGTGGCGCCTCCTATCGCTTCGAACTCGACGGGAAGGTGCTGGTGCGACGCAACCATGCCGATCTGGCCGCCGCCAATGGCCGCCCGGCCGCCCGCCACGAAGACCTGATGACCATCTTTTCCGAAGGTGGCCGTTTGAAGGCGCTCTACCTGGACAACGAGGATCACGTCATCCGTTACCAGGTGGCGGAGGTTCCCGGAGGTGTGGCCTTCACGAGCGAACCCACTCCGGGGCCGCGCTTCCGCCTATCCTACCTTCGGCGCTCTGAGGCCCTGGTCACCGTCCTCTTCGAGATCGCCCCTCCCGGCAAACCAGAGGCCTTCTCCACCTACCTGGAGGCGGTCACGCGCCAAGTGAAGTGATCCCCCGTTCCTTCCTCTGATCAAGAAAAGCCCCTGGAAACCAGGGGCTTTTCTTGGAGCTGGGTGATGAGTTACGCCTTGGAATGAGGCCTACCGGCCCAGAACCTGGCCGGTGCGTAGCAGAGGGCCATGAAGATCACCTGTGTGATCCAGAAGGACAGCAGCCAGATGAAGCCGCTATCGGTAAAGCCATAGGCATGGAGACCTACACCAAGTAGATTCACGCCGAACCAGGATGCGGCGGTAATCATGTTGCCGAAGATGGCCATCACCATGGTGCCTCGCTCTCGCACGTAGCCGGCCATGCGGGCATGGAGGATGATGGCGTTCCACAGCACGATCAGCAGCGCTCCGTTCTCCTTGGGATCCCAGCCCCAGAAGCGGCCCCAGGACTGGTCGGCCCAGATACCGCCCAGCACGGTGCCGACGAAGCTGAAGAACAGGGAGAAACAGATGATGCCGTAGGCCATGTCCGCCAGGGCCTTGTCGGTCTCCACATCCACCTTGGGGGCGATGTGCTTCTTCAAGGCGTAGGCGATGGCAATGGAGCCCGCGAGGAAGGTGCCGGAGTAGCCGATGGTGATGGTGGTGACGTGAGTGGCCAGCCAGAAGTTGGAGTCCAACACGGCACGCATCATCTCCATGGTGTCGCCCGATTCGCCCAGGTTCTGGGCCACGATCAGGGTGGCGAACCCGGCCACGGCGGCCACGGCGGTGCCGAAGCCCCTGCGGTACATCCGCTCGACGATGATGCCGAGAATCACCGCAGCCCAGCCCACGAACACGGCCGAGGAGTAGAGGTTGGTGACGGGAGGACGGCCCTGCAGGATGATGCGGGCGGCCAGGCCGATGGTATGGACGATGGCTCCGGAGCAGAGCAGGGCGTAGGCCGTGGGCCGAAGGAGCTCGGGCTTGTAGATCCACGAGACACAGAGCACCAGGAAGGCCACTGCGTAAATCATCAGGCCCACGAAGAAGGGCTGGGCCCGGTTGAAGATGATCTCGTTCGACGCATGGCCGAGGGCATCCGGTTTGAGCGTGGTGACCACTCCATTCATCTCCACCAAGCCGGCATTGAAGCTGGCCGAGTCATTGGCCACGTAGGCCGCATTCATTTTGGCCAGGGGTACCAGGCCAGG
>JANYAZ010000251.1 GCA_025361045.1 Geothrix sp.
GGTGCGCATTCTGGGGGTCCTTGCCTTGGCCGGCCTGGTGGTCATCCTGGTGAAGGTCCGGCAGGCTCAACTGGAACAACGCAACCGGGAGCTCATCGACGAGGTGGCTCGGCAGACCTCTGCCCTCGTGGCCGCCTCCAAGGCGAAGAGCGCCTTCCTGGCCAACATGAGCCATGAGCTGCGCACGCCGCTCAACGCCATCCTGCTCTATTCGGAAATCCTGCAGGAGGACATGAAGGACCCCTCGCAGGGGGGCCTTCGAAACGATGCGGGAAAGATTCAAAGTGCTGGCCAGCACCTGCTGGGCCTCATCGACGACATCCTGGACATGTCGAAAATCGAAGCGGGCAGGCTGCGACTTGAGCTCCAGCAGATCGAACTGCAGCCCTTCTTCCAGGACCTGGATGCCACCATCCGCCCCCTGGTCGAGAAGAACGGCAACCAATTTGCGTTAGAGGTCCTGGATGTACCTCCCACCATTCATTCGGACCCCACTCGCTTCCGGCAGATTCTGGTCAACCTCCTCAGCAACTCGGCCAAGTTCACCACCGAGGGCCTGGTCCTCCTGAGGGCTCGGGCTGAAGCGGACCACCTGTTGGTGATGGTCCAGGACGATGGCATCGGGATGACTCCAGCCCAGCAGGTGAAGGTGTTTGAAGAATTCGTACAGGCGGACGAGAGCACCACCCGGAAATATGGTGGCTCTGGCTTGGGGCTCACTCTGGTGAGGAAGTTCACAGATCTGCTGGAAGGTGAACTCTCTCTGCAATCCGTGCCCGGAGAGGGTACGACCTTCACTCTGAAGTTGCCCATTGCCGGGCCGCACGTGGTGGAGGCCTCCGGTATCCACCCGGTGGTGCATCCGAAGGGCACATGAGCCTGCTGAATACCAAACCCCAGGTGCAATTCAACTGACTTCTGCCAACCTCAACCGGACCTGCTCGCGGGCCAGCCACTCGGCTTGGGCTTCGCTGAGACCGATGGCCATGGCGCGCTCTGCGGCCTCGCGGCAGCGCAGCAGGAGCGCCCGATCCCGCACGAGGTCGGCCACCTGAAAACGGGGCAGTCCCGCCTGCTTGGCACCAAAGAATTCACCCGGACCCCTGATTTCCAGGTCCCTCTGGGCGATGCGAAAGCCATCCTGGGTTTCCACCAGGGTCTGCAGCCGGTCATTTTCCGAACCGCTGATCATCAGGAAGTGGCTGCGATGGGCGCCCCGTCCCACCCGACCCCGCAGCTGATGGAGCTGGCTGAGACCGAAGCGCTCCGCATGGTCCACCACCATCACGGTGGCATTCGGCACGTCCACGCCCACCTCGATCACCGTGGTGGCCAGCAGGATCTTGGCCTCGCCGGAGACGAAACGCCCCATGCGGGCGGCCATGTCGTCAGGCTTCAGTCGGCCGTGCACCACCTCGATGGCCTCGTCCGGAAAGATTCCGCGCAGCAGAGACTCCATGGCCTGGATGTCCCGCAGCTGCACCTTCCCTTCGTCGGAAGGGTCGATGCTGGGACTCACCACGAAGGCCTGGCGGCCGCTTTCCAGCTCGCGGCGCACCTGCTCCCAGACCCGTTCGGCGGATTCCGGCTTGTGCAGCTTCGTGCTGATCGGCTGGCGGCCCGGCGGCAGTTCATCCAGGACACTTTGGTCCAGATCGCCGAACACCGCCAGGGCCAGGGACCGGGGGATGGGCGTGGCGCTCATCACCAGCCAGTGGGGATCGCCGCCCTTCTCCTTCAGGGCCTCGCGCTGCTTCACGCCGAAGCGGTGCTGCTCGTCCACCACCACCAGTTGGAGCTGATGGAAGGTGACCGCTTCCTGGAACAGGGCGTGGGTGCCAATGACGTAACGCGCCTCGCCGCTGGCGATGCGGGCCAGGGCCGCCCGTTTCTCGGCGGCCTTCATGCCCCCCAGCAGCAGCTGCAGGGCCCCTGCCTGGTCGCCCAGATACCGGCCAAAGCTGGCGGCATGCTGGCGGGCCAGGACTTCCGTCGGGACCAGCAGGGCCCCCTGTCCGCCGGTTTCCGCGACCATGGCCATGGCCAGCAGGGCCACCAGGGTCTTGCCACTGCCCACGTCCCCCTGGAGCAGACGGTTCATGACCCGGCCAGAGGTCAGGTCCTCCACGATCTCCTTGAAGGACCGGCGCTGGGCGCCCGTCAGGTGGAAGGGCAAATAGGCCCTGAGGCGCTCGCGCAATTCCGGTGAGGTCGGCACCACCAGACCCCTCCGCTGCAGGCGCCCCGCCCGCCGCAGGGCGATGCCCAGGGAGAAGGCGAACAGTTCCTCCGAAGCCAGTCGGCGATGGGCGGGAGTTGCCCCGGTTTCCAGCTCGCGGGCTTCGCATTCATCGGGAGGCTCATGCAGCAGACGCAGGGCCGTCAGGGTATCCGGCAAATCCTTCGACAGTTCCAGCGGCAGCCAGTCCTCCGCAAGCTGAACCCGGCCCAGGGCCG
>JANYAZ010000270.1 GCA_025361045.1 Geothrix sp.
GAAGGGCAGGCCGGGCCCGCCGCCCATCTTGGCCATGCGCTGCATGCGGGCCATGAACTTGGGATCGTTCATCTGCCCCATCATCTTCTTCGTCTCCACGTATTGCTTGATGAGCTGATTGATCTCGCTCACGGGACGACCGCAGCCCGCTGATATGCGACGCTTGCGCTTGCCATCCAGCAGGTTGTGGTTGTTGCGCTCGGCGGCGGTCATGGAATTGATGATGGCCTCCAGATGCTTGACGCGCTTGTCTGTGGCGGCGCTGGCCATCTGATCCTTCATCTCCTTCGTGACGCCGGGTAGCATGCCCATGATCTTGCTCATGGAGCCCATCTTCTGCACTTGCTGGAACTGCTTGCGCATGTCCTCCAGGGTGAACTGGTTCTTGGCCAGGCGCTTGGCCATGACCTCCGCTTCTTTTTCGTCGATCCGGTCCTTGGCGTGCTCGATGAGGCTGAGCACGTCACCCATGCCCAGGATGCGCTGGGCCATGCGG
The DNA here is from genome assembly GCA_025361045.1 of Geothrix sp. Classification (GTDB taxonomy): domain Bacteria; phylum Acidobacteriota; class Holophagae; order Holophagales; family Holophagaceae; genus Geothrix. The sequence continues at coordinate 497 of JANYAZ010000270.1, forward strand.
TCCGGGTGGAAGCGCTGGAAGTCTTCCAGCTTCTCGCCCTCGCCCACGAACTTCAGGGGCTGGCCCGTGGCCTGCTTGATGCTGAAGGCCGCGCCGCCGCGGGTGTCGCCATCGGTCTTTGTGAGCACCACGCCGGTGATGCCGAGCTTCTCGTGGAAGGCCGTGGCGCTGCGGACGGCGTCCTGGCCCGTCATGGCGTCCGCCACGAAGAGGATCTCGTCCGGGGAGGTGGCGGTCTTGATGCGGGCCAGCTCCTCCATGAGCGTGTCGTCCAGGTGCAGGCGGCCAGCGGTGTCCAGCACCACCACGTCCCAGCCCTTCAGCCGGGCTTCGGCCACCGCCGCGGCGCAGATGGCCACGGGATCCCCGAGATCTGTGCGGAAGGAGGGAACGCCGGCATCCTTCGCCACGATGTGTAGCTGTTCGATGGCCGCGGGGCGGTAGACGTCCGCGGGCACCAGGATGGGGGAGTTGCCCAGCTTCTTGAGGAAGACCGCGAGCTTGCCGCAACTGGTGGTCTTGCCGGCGCCCTGGAGGCCCACCATCATCACCACGGTGGGAGATTTGGACGCGAAGGTGATGGGATGTTCGGGCGCCTGGCCGCCCATGATCTCCACCAGCTCGCGGTGGACGATGTCGATGAAGGCCTGGGCTGGGTTGAGCCCCTGCATGACCTCAGCGCCCAGGGCCTTCTCCTTCACGCGCTGGAGGAAGGTCCGGGCCACGCTCACGTGGACGTCGGCCTCCAGCAGGGCCATGCGCACTTCCCGCAGCACGGCTTCGAGGTTGGCTTCCGTCAGCTTGGACTGCCCCCGGAGGGACTTCATGGCCTGGCTGAGTTTCTGGGTGAGGCTGTCGAACATGGGACCCCAAATCTGGACCAAACGGCCATTGTACCTGCCGAGAAGGTCATTCTCCTCCCGGGGTTGGGAACTTGGGGCATAATCCTGACCGATGGAGTCGGAATAATGTCCAATCGCCTCGTGGGAAGCCTCAGTCCCTACCTGCTCCAGCACGCGCACAATCCCGTGGATTGGCATCCCTGGGGTGAGGAGGCCTTGGCCAAGGCCCGGAACGAAGGAAAGCCCATCTTCCTCAGCATCGGCTACAGCGCCTGCCACTGGTGCCACGTCATGGAGCGGGAGAGCTTCGAGAATCCCGCCGTGGCCGAGGTGCTGAACGCGCAGTTCGTGAGCATCAAGGTGGACCGCGAGGAGCGGCCCGATCTGGATGACCTCTACATGGACGCGGTGCAGACCCTCACGGGGCGGGGCGGCTGGCCCATGAGTGTGTGGCTCACCCCGGACCTGCAGCCCTTCTACGGCGGTACCTACTTTCCGCCCGAGTCCCGGGGTGGCATGCCGGGCTTCATTCCCTTGCTGAAGCGCATCGCCGAGCTGTGGCGGGACGACCGGACCGGCGTGGTTAAACAGGCGGGGGAACTGGCCGCTGAATTGCGCAGGCAGGCCGAGGTCGCGGCTGGCACCGAATGGCCAGAAGCAGCCACCCTGGACTCAGCCCTGGCGCAACTCCGCCGGGGCTTCGACCCGCAGTGGGGTGGGTTCGGTCCGGCACCGAAGTTTCCCCAGCAGATGGCGGTGGACCTGCTCCTGGTGAGGGGGGCTAAGGAAGATCGGGCCCTGGCGTTCCGCACCCTCGATGCCATGTGGGAAGGTGGCCTGTATGACCACCTGGGCGGCGGTTTCTCCCGCTACAGCGTGGACAGTCAGTGGCTGGTCCCCCACTTCGAAAAGATGCTCTACGACAACGTCCAATTGGCCAGTTGCTATCTGACGGCCTTCCAGGCCACGGGGGAGCCAAAGTACGCCCAGGTGGCCCGGGAGACCCTGGACTACCTGCTGCGGGACCTGCGCGATCCCAGTGGGGGCTTCCACTCCAGCGAGGACGCGGACAGCGAAGGCGAAGAAGGGAAGTTCTACGCGTTCACCCCTGCCGAGGTGCGGGAAGCGCTCGGGCCGGTGGACGGGGAGCGGTTCTGCGCGGCCTTCGGAATCACCGACACCGGCAACTTCGAGCATGGGACAAGCGTCATCCACCGCTTTTCCTGTCCTCGGGAAGCTTCGCTTTCCGAGGGAGAAGATCAAATCCTGCGGGAGCGGCTGAGGCTTTGGCGGGACCGCCGCGTGCGTCCAGGCAAAGATGACAAAGTGTTGGCCGCCTGGAACGGGCTGGCGCTTTCGGCCCTGGCCCGGGGCCACCAGATCCTTGAGGATCCCAAATACCTGCTGGCGGCTCAATCCTGCGCGGCGTTCCTGCGCCGCGAGCTGTGGCTGGAGGAGCGCCTGCTGCGCGTCTGGCGCCAGGGCCGGGCCCATACACCAGGCTTCCTGGAGGACCATGCGGCGGTGGTGGAGGGGCTGGTGGACCTCTACGAGACGGACTTCGATCCCAGCTGGCTGCGCTGGGCGGAGACCCTGGGTGAGGTGCTGCTGGCGCGGTTCTTCGACCCAATGGACGGCGGGTTCTTCAGCACCGAGGCTGACCAGCCGGACCTGCTCTTCCGGCAGAAACCGGGCTTCGATAACGCCATCCCCAGTGGCAACACCCTGGCGGCCCGGGCCCTGCTCCGGCTCTCCCGCCACCTCCATCGTGAGGACTTCCGGTCGGCCGCGGAAAAGACCCTTCGGTGTTTCGGCCCTTGGATGATTCGCGCTCCCCGGGCCTTCCTTGGACTGCTGGGGGTGCTCGACCTCGTCCTCAGTGAACCCCTGGAGGTGGCCTTGTCGGGGAAGCGGACTGATTCTGTGGTGCAGGCAATGCTTCGCGAAGTGCACCGGCGCTTCCTGCCGGGCCGGGTGCTCTCGGTGTCCAATGATCAACTGCTGCCGCTGCACGAGGGGCGAGGTCCCGGCGCCGGCAGGCCCCTGGCCTTCGTCTGCAGGGGAAGGACCTGTGCCGCCCCGGTGGGAACCAGCCAGGAACTCGCAGACTTGCTTCGGGGTGGCCGCGGTCCAATGTGATCCAGTCACCTTCCCGGCGGGGCTACACTGACCCATCTACAAGCCTCGTCGGCCAGGGAACCTGGGATGCGTCGGATCCATGCCGAGCGTGGCGGAAAAGGGGCAGCCATGAAGAACTTCGTGCTCAGGATCGACCCGCTGACGGGCGAGGAATACTACGAGGTCTACCTCCGGGGGCGGCAACTCCTGAACAATCCCCACTTGAACAAGGCCTCGGCCTTCACCAAGGAGGAACGGCTGAGCCTGGGGCTTGATGGCATGCTGCGTGCCGGCATTGCGACCCTGGAATCCCAGCTGGACCGCACCTACGAGGCGTATCTTCGTAAGCCCGACGACATGGAACGCTACATCTACCTCTCGGGTCTCCTGGATCGCAACGAGGTCCTGTTCTACCGCCTCCTCCAGGACCACCTGGACGAGATGGTCCCCATCATCTACACGCCCACCGTGGGTCAGGCCTGCATGCAGCTGAGTCACATCCAGCGCCGCTTCCGGGGCATCTACATCACGCCGGAGAACATCGGGAACATCGACCAGATCTTCCAAGGCCTTTCGCAGCCCCAGGTGAACCTCGTCGTGGTGACCGATGGTGAGCGCATCCTCGGCCTGGGCGACCTGGGCTCGGATGGTATGGGCATCCCCGTGGGCAAGGTCAGCCTCTACGTCGCCGCCGGCGGCGTGCATCCCGGAGTCTGCCTGCCCATCACCCTGGACGTGGGCACCAACAACCCCCGGCTGCTGGAGGATCCGCTCTACCTGGGCAACCGCAAGCCGCGCCTGCGAGGCGCCGAGTACGAGGAACTGGTAGAAAAATTCGTGCTCGGCGTGAAGCGGAACTTCCCCGGTGCGCTCCTCCAGTGGGAGGACTTCGCGAAGCAGACGGCTTTCAAGAACCTCGACCGGTACCGCGAGCGCATCCTCTCCTTCAACGACGACATCCAGGGCACGGGTTCCACGGCCCTGGCGGCGCTGATCACGGCCATGCGCATCAAGAAGAGCCGCTTCCAGGACGAGCGCTACCTCATCGTGGGCCTGGGTCAGGCCGGCACTGGCATCGCCATGAACATCCGCGCCGCCCTGAAGGCCGAAGGCCTTTCCAACGAAGAGGCCCGCAAGCGCATCTTTGCCGTGGACATGCAGGGCCTCCTCATCGAAGGCGATCCGCTGTTGGAAGGCCCCCAGGAGCCTCTGGCCCAGTGCCGGTCGGCTGTGGATGGATGGAAGCTGGACGATCCCTCCCGCATCAGCCTGGAGGATGTCATCCGCAACGCCCATCCCACCGTGCTCATCGGTGTCACCGCCCAACCGAACCTCTTCAGCGCGGCCATCCTCGCGGAAACCGCGAAACATTCGGAGCGCCCCATCGTGCTGGCACTCTCCAACCCGACCCACAAGTGCGAGTGCACGCCTGAGGCCGTCTGGAAGGCCACGGATGGCAAGGGGTTCGTGGCCACGGGCAGCCCGTTCTCGCCCATGGATTGGAAGGGTCGGACCCTCCAGGCCTCCCAGTGCAACAACATGTATATCTTCCCTGGCATCGGCCTCGGAGCCCTGGTTTGCAAAGCCACCCGCGTGACGGACGGCATGTTCCTGGCGGCCAGCAAGGCCATCAGCGCCTTCGTGACGCCGGAGCAGGAGGCCATGGGGCTGCTGCTGCCAGAAATGAAGGACATTCGCCAGGTGTCCGCCGCCGTGGCCAAGGCGGTGGGCATCGAGGCTCGCAATGCGGGCCTGGGACGCTTGCTCGACGATGACCAGATCGGCGCCGTGGTCACCAAGGCCCAGTGGGTGCCCGCTTACACCGCCTATCGACCGGGAACCCTGCGTCACGAAGATTGAGCCCCCCTTTTCCCTTGTGGAAGGGAGGGTCCGGCCTAGCCTGGGGGGTGGGAAGAGACTGCTCTTTCCTCCCACGGGGCGACCGTTTTCGCCAGCCCCTTCCGGCCAGTGATTCACGGGGCCGAGACTTCCGGGCACCCTTCGGGGTGCCCCTTTCATGTCACCAGTTGACAAGCCAATAAATCTACACAATATTGTCTACACCATCTTGTGTAGGAACCCTCATGAATCGCCCCCTCAAGCCGACGGAAGTGGAGCTTAAGTTCCTTCGCATCCTCTGGGAACTTGGACCAGCCACCGTCAAGGAGGTCCACGCCCATCTGAATCACAGGGAGGCCTACGCCTACACAGGCGTACTCCGGATGCTCCAGGTGATGCTGGAAAAGGGACTGGTGACCCGTGATGAAAGCCTGCGCAGCCATGTCTATGCGCCCGCCCACAGCCGCTCCGCCATGGAGGGTGGCCTGGTCGGCGACTTGACCGAGCGGCTATTCGGCGGGTCCGCCGCGGCGCTGGTGCTTGCGGCCCTTCGATCCGGACCAGTGAGCGCGGAGGAGAAGGCCCGAATTCGCGAGATGCTGGGAAAGGAGGAAGAATGAATCCTTCTACTGGGCCCTAATCATTAAAGTTAATGATGTCTGACAAGACTTCATTATTGGCACCCAAATGATTTCACTTTTGAACCATGAATAAAATTTTATTAACTCTAATGAGGTGTGTTTATGCGATTATCAAACAAAATTTCATCAACACTACTTTTTTTGACAATAGTAATTATTACAATCCCTGGATTCTCGCAAGTAAGTTGGGTAAATGACGCAAAAATTATCGCTGCCAACAGTGGTGTTCTACCATCCAGTCTGATCCATGGGGTCATGAAACCTACCGATCAACCCGACCAGCTTGAATTTCATTTCAAGGCGATGGTGTCATCTGGTTTTGAAGTCGATGTGATCAGCGTGAAGAATCCAGGAAAGACATTGGTTCATCTGGTCGGTGGCATGCAACCTATCGCGTCAGACGCAGCTGTCCGGGAAACTCAGCAACGTGTTCGAATTAAAAATGTCTACATGGACACGATGTTCATTTTGGTACTTAGAGATTCGGCTACTGGGCGCATCGCCCGATTGAAGATTGGGCAGGAAAACATGTCAAGCCCTTTTGTTGTCTATTTTACCAACCAACAGCCCACTCCAGAGGCAGGTGTATCAGTGAAAAATGCTTTGGTATTGGCCGGTGGGTGTGAGTGGACTTGCGCGCTGACTGAAAATTGTGGAATTTGTGGTTATGGGCGGATCGGATCGTGCTTACTCAATCTTGTTACATGCACTGTCAGTGAATGTGACTTATCAGGTTGTTGATCCGATTGGAGAGTTATCCTCCCAGTAGAGAAAGAACCGTACCCGGGAAGGCTTGCCAAGGAGGAGTGATGAACCCCCTCGTTCAGATTCTGGGCTGGGCCCTCATCCATTCCCTGTGGCAAGCCTGCCTGCTCGCGATTTTGGCGGTTTCAGGCGGGCTTTTCCTTCGTGGCCGCTCGCGCCATAGGATGAACTGCCTGGCCTTGGGCCTCTGCCTGTTGATGCCTGTGACCACGGCCTTGCTCTTCCATGCTCCAGTGCCCACTGAATTCGGCTTGGCCCCGATGAAATTGATGGAACAAGCGATTCCCCCCACCGTTCTCACCCAGTCGAAGCCAGTTACTCAGCCACTCCGGGAGCGATTGGGGGTGTCACTTCAACCTCACTTGCCGGTCCTGGTGGCCCTTTGGGCCCTCGGTGCCGGCATCATGGCATTGCGATTAGGTGGGGGCTATGCCCTGGGTCTGCGGTGGAAGCGGCAGGCGCTTCCAGCTTCCAGGGATTGGCAAGACCGGTTGGACGTCCTCGCCGGGCGCATGGGCATCCTGCGGCCGGTTCGATTGCTGCTGTCGCAGCGGGGGAGTACGCCCATGACCCTTGGGCTGTGGAAACCCGTGGTGCTGGTCCCGGCGGCCCTGCTCACCAGCCTGCCCCTTGGCTACCTGGAGGCGCTGCTGGCCCATGAGTTGGCCCATGTGCGCCGCCTGGACTACCTCAGCAACCTGCTCCAGGGCGTCGTTGAAACCCTGCTTTTCTTCCACCCGGCCATCTGGTGGCTCTCGGCCCGGATCCGGGCCGAGCGCGAGGAACTCTCCGACCAATTGGCGGCCCAGTGCCTGGGTGATCCGCGACGCCTCGCCCTGGCCCTCAACGCCCTGGATGATGCGCAGCCCGCCTTCCCGCAACAGTTGTTCCCGGCCCTCGCGGCCCGAGGGGGACCATTGCTCACCCGCATCCAGCATCTGCTCTCACCCCAACCCGCGGTCAGGGCTCATTGGGGCATGCTCAGCCTCCTCCTCGTCCCCTTTGCCGTGCTGGTTTTGCGGGCGACTGCCTCGGAACTCCCTCCCATTGGGGCCCCAGTCTCGATGGTGGCGCAGCTGGACGCCCTTGCCGCCAAGGAGGGCCTGGATCCCCAGCTGCTTCGCAGCATGGCCTGGGTGGAGAGCAGCTTCAATGCCAAGGCCATGAGTTCCAGGGGCGCCAAGGGCCTCCTTCAGGTCATGCCTGAGACGGCCCAGGCCTATGGGGCGACGGACCTGAACGACCCCGACCAGGTGATGGCGGCGGGCGCGAAGTACCTGCGCTTCCTCCTGGACCGCTACCAGGGGGACGTGCCGAAGGCGGTGGCTGCCTACAACTGCGGCGAGAAGGCCCTGGACGAAGGGCGCATCACGGAGGAGGCCACCCGCTACCGCGCCCTGGTGCTGGAGGTTCTGACGGCCAAGGCCGTGCAGCCGGAGAGGCCGTTGGCGGAGGGAGAAGTCCAGGGTGTCATCCGACGAACGGGTGGCGAGGCGTTGACGATCCACCTTCGCGCCAACGGGCGGGGGAACCTGAAGGTAGACCTTCTGCCTGCGGATGGTTCCAAGGCGATCGGAACGATCCACACTGGGAGAAAACAACCGGATGGGACCTCCACCGTTGGTCCCTGGATGGAATCCAGACCGAAAATCGTGGTGAAGGCCCCCAAGGCCGGAGTGGCCCTGCTGATCCGCTGCGAGGATCCCGGCATCGGCTGGCGGGGTGAGACCCGGGTGCCACTGGATGCTCCCTGGACGACCTTCGCCTTCCGCATGGAGAAGCCGAAGCCATAGGGTACTCCGTACACAGAACGGCCCGGCATCGCCGGGCCGTTCTGTGTCGGTGAAATGGAATCAGGCGGCCGCGATGCGGCGGCTGCGGTGCATGACTTCGGCTTCGAGTTCAGCTTCGAGCGCCTGGACTTGGCGGAGGACGGCAAGGCCACGGGGGGAACTGCTCATCTGATGCTCAAGCTGATTGAAGACTTCGTGCAGACGCTCGGCAGTGGTCCAGAAGGCTGGGTTGTGCTGTCGCGCTGAAGTGTCCATGTGCATGGCGGCTCCGTGTGCTTCCTGGACAACATGATCATGTTTGCTGATGACTTAGGCTAGTGATAGGCATCACAAGAAATGTCATGAGTTACGAAGTTTTTTGTCACGATTGCCATGACAATTCGTGAAGCCATTGAAAAACATGACATCCAGGTCATCCAAGGGGCTGTTCAGACCCTGCGACTGGCCATGAGATGACCGATGGCCACGGCCGCCGCATCCGCTGCGTCGGCGGCCAGGGGTTCCTTCAAGTTCAGCAAGGTCATCACCATCTTCCCGACCTGGCCTTTGTCGGCCCAGCCGTAACCACTGACGGCTTTCTTGACCTGCATGGGGTTGTAGTCCCCCACCGGCAACCCATGCAGGGCCGCAGTGAGCAGGATGCCACCTCGGATCTGACCCAGCTTCAAGGCTGTGGCGGCGTTCTTCTCCACGAAGGGGGACTCCACGGCCATGAAGCCGGGATGGTGAGCCGCTATGGCCTCAGCCAGGCGTTTATGAATGCGGAGAATCCGCTGGTCGAAATCCGCCCCCCGGGGGCTTCGGATGACGCCGGCTTCGACCAGCGAAAGCCTTGACCCAAAACGCTCAACCACGGCCCAGCCGCAGGCCAGGGAGCCCGGGTCCACGCCCAGGCAGCGCACCGGGGTGGGAGCGACGATCATCGCCCCTTCCGCTTGCCGGTGCCCCTGACGCTGCCCTTCGGTGGCTTTGGGCTGGCCTCCCGCGACTTGGCACCAGGAACGCGAGCTTTCTTCGGGGGCCGCCCCTTGGGGGTGGCCTCGCGACGGCTCCGCTCCCCGCCCACCCTGGTCTCGCGCCTGGCCTTGGGTTTCTCCAGGTCACCTTCCCGCAGGACGGCAGGTGCCGCGAGCATCGGCACGAACTGGAAGGGCTTTCCGTGAGCGTCCTGGGCCTTCGCCTCGGTGACCCACGCGCTGACGCGCCGGAGATCCTCATCCACAGTCGTGATCTCCACCTCGACGGCATCGCCGATGGTGAGCACCACCATGCCCCGCTGGCCCGTGGCCTTGGTGCGGTGCTCGTCCACCCAGAAGTTGCCGCCCAGGGCCGCCAGGGGCACGCCCACCTCCACGAAGGGGGACTCCAGCGTGACGAACATGACCTTGGCCGAGAAGCCTTGAATGCGGCCCTTGAATCGCTGGCCGATGCGGGCCTTCATCAAGAGGCAGGCCTTCCACTTGTCGTTCTCGCGCTCGGCCTCGGTGGCTTTCTGCTCGCAGTCGCTGGCGCCCTTGGCGAGCACCGCCAGCTGGCTGTGCAGGCCCTCGGGCAGCGTCTGGCCCCGGAGCACCTTGCGCAGCAGGCGGTGGACGATGAGATCGGGGTAGCGGCGGATGGGGCTGGTGAAATGCAGGTAGTCCTGGAGCGCCAGGCCCGAATGCCCGATGTTGTCAACGTTGTACTCGGCCTTCTTCAGGCTGCGCAGCAGCAGCGTGTTGATCATGGCCTCCAGGGGGCCGCCCCGGATCTTGTCGAGCATGGCATTGAGGTGCTCAGGTGTGGGCGTTTCCTTGGGTTTGAGCAGCCCGAAGGTCCGGGCGACCTCGGCGAAGATTTCCAGCTTGAGGGCGTCTGGTTCGTCATGGATGCGGTAGATGGCGGGGATCTTCTTGCGCGTGAAGAACCGGGCTACGGTCTCGTTCGCCAGCAACATGAACTCCTCGATCATGCGGTGGGCATCGTGGCGAGGGTACCGGCGGGCATCCACCGGACGCCCCTCCTCGTCGAAGATGAACTCCGCCTCCTCTGTGTCCAGGTTCATGGCGCCGCGACCCAGGCGTTTTTGCGTCAGTTGGCGCGAGAGGACCAGTGCTTCGTCCAGCAGGGTGCAGAGCCCATCACCCAGGTCCGCCCGCTTCCGGCTGGATAGGTCGATGCAGGCTTCCTTCACTTCGTCATAGGTGAGCCGCTTCGCGCTGCGGATGACGCTTTCGGAAAGACGCGTCTCGACCACTTCCAGCTCCGGGGAGAGCGTCATCCAGGCGGTCATGGTGAGCCGGTCCACGCCTTCGCGCAGGCTGCAGAGGTCGCCGCTGAGGCGCTCGGGGATCATAGGGATGGCCTCGTCCGGGAAGTAGACCGAGGTGCCCCGCAGGCGGGCCTCCTCGTCCAGGGGGCCGCCCTCGGCCACGTAGTGGCTCACGTCGGCGATGTGGACGCCCAGGAGCCAACCGCCGCCTTCAGATTTCGGCAGGATCTCCAGGCTGATGGCATCGTCGAAGTCCTTGGCCGTGGGGGGATCCACGGTGCAGGTGAGGGTTTCGCGGAGGTCCTCTCTGCCTTGAATCCATTCATCGGGAATACTGGTGGGGAAGGGCGCCAACTCGTTCATCACCGCATCGGGGAAGGCCGTGCGCAGATTGAACAGGGCCGCCGTGAGCTTGTTCTCGATCTTGAGGTCGGTCTTCTTCCCCAGCCTGGCGACCACGGTGCCGCGCAACTGCTTGGCCTCGGGGTCGGCGTCCAGCTTCACGCTCACCAGCTCGCCGTCCTCGGCCAAGTCCGTGGGTGGCACCGAGATGATCTGGGCCAGCCGGGGTTCAAGAGGGACCACCCGCCAGCCCCAGGGCTGTTTCTGCAAGGTGCCGGGTAGGGGGATGTCACCGCGTCCCTTGATCTCGAGGACCCGGGCCTTGAGGCGGCCATCCCAGCCTTCGCCGTTGACCTCGGCCACCACCCGGTCGCCGTGGATGGCACCATGGGCATCCCGCCAGTCCACCAGCAGGTCCATGCGGGGGCCTTTGGGTGCCCCTACGATCCGGAGGAATCCACCAGCACCCTCAGGATGGCCGAGGAAGGTGGCCTCGAAGGTTTCGTACGGACGAAGCCCCGCAGCCTGGGGCTTCGGGGCTTGAGTCGATTCCCGTCGGATGGGCGCGCGAGCGGGGATGCGGGGGCTTGAACGGCGGGTCATGCCTTCAGGGTACAGGCCTTGGAGGTGATCAGGCCTTCTTTCCCTTTTTGGCGGGCTTGGCTGGGGATGCCGTGGCTTTGCCGTTCAGGATGTCGAGTTGGTGCTGGACCTTTTTGTTCTCGGGATCGAGGAAGGCCAGACGGTTCAGCCACTGGGCCTTGCCGGACTTTTCGGTGAAGCGCTCAAGGTAGGCGGGAGTGGAGATGACCGCTTCCACCCACTTGGTCTTCTCGCCCTTGCCGGCCTTGTAATCGGCAATCTGATCGGCTTCGCTCTTGAGCTTGTCCTCCATGACCTTGACGAGGGGGTCATAGGCCTCGTTCTCCCGCTTGGTGACATCCAGGTAGGTCTGGAAGAACTTTACCCACTTGGCGCAGTCCACCACTTCCTTCTCGACGCCAATGGCCAGGTCCAGTTCCTGGCGTTCGCCGGGGTCCAGGATGCTCTTGCCCTTCAACTCTTTGATGCGGGCATCGTTCTCGTCCAGCACCTGCTGGGCCCGGAGGCCTGCCTGTTTGTAGTACGCCACAGTCTGAGTGAAAGGTTCCTTCACGCCTGTGTAACACTCTCCCGCCAGGGTCTTGGCAGTCTTGGCGCAGTCCAGGGCCTTTTCCCAGGCGCCGGCCGAATCGGCGGCCTCGGCGGTCAGGCGCAGGGCTTCGGCCATGTCGAGGTTGGCCCCACAACTCTGTACGAGGGTCGAATTATCCTTTTTGTCGAAGGCGGGGCGGGTGGCCGGAAGCAGGGCTTCGGCTCGCTTCAGGGCCTCGGAGTACTTAAACTCCGTCAGAAGCTGCTCAACCGCTGGCCGTTCAGCCTTCACGCGGTCACCAAGGGACAGCGCAGGCGCCTGAGCGACCAGGGCCACAGGTACGAGAACGGAGTAAAGGAAGGCGGATGGGCGCATCGATCTTACCAATGATGAGAAAGGGGGAGGGTTCCCCAAGGAGAATCCTGCATTGTCTCGGGATTCTTTGGACTTGGCTAGCCCCGAGCAGCAGGCTGGGGGCGCCTGGGTGCTTTCAGGCCATCACCCCAGGGTCTCGGTCATCCCTCGAATCTCAGCCTTGATGCGATCCATCTCTTCACGTTCGATCTTCCGTGCGGGGACACCGGCCCAGGTCTCCCCCGCCCCCACCCGACTGCCCGGCAGCAGCACACTTTCGGGCAGAATGGTGGCGTCATCCCCGATGATGACATCCCCCATGACACAGCAGGCCAGACCAAGGGTGGCCCGGTGGCCCACGGAAACCGGGGCGATGACCAGGTTGCCGCCGCCGCCATAGTGGGCGCAAATCCTCACGCTGCCGCCCAGGGCGGCATCGTCGCCGATGCTGATGAGCTGGGGATCACTGATGTACTCGGTATTGACGAACGCGTGCCGCCCGATCTTCATGCCCATGGCCTTCAGGAACCAGACCCCGAAGGGGGTGAGCGTCACGAAGGGCAGGAAGGTGAAACGCACCAGGTAGAAGAGCCCGTTGTGGAGGAACCAGGGTAGGGCATGCAGGGTGTAGTAGCCACCCTTGAAGGGCTTCACCCGGGTGGGCAGAACCCAGTTGTAGAGGGGGACTACGAGGAGGAGCATCAATCCAAAGATGAAAAAGCAGAGGGCAAGTGCAAAACCGGAAACGATCCACGGAAGGGGCCCGGTAAGCGGGATGGCCAAGCTGCGAAGGAGAGACCAAATCCATAGCGCTGGCGCCAGGGCAAGCCCCAGGGCAGTGGAGGCCAAGGTGTACATCAGGAGCACCGCCAGTCCGTAGGCGATGCGCGAGAAGCGCCGCAGCAGCCGATCCAGCCAGTTCTTGGGGGGTGGGTTCTTGGACTGGTCTCTGGCGAAGGGCTTCACGCGGCACCTCCTGTGCCGCGCCCTGCGGGCTTCGGCTCTGCCAAAGTGGCCCTTCGCTCCTGCTTCGGGCTCACGCGGCACCTCCTGAGCCGCGCCCTGCGGGCTTCGGCTCCACCAAAGTGGCACTTCGCTCCTGCTTCATGCTCATGCCACCAGCGTAGCGAATAGACCGGATTTCAAGCATGACCAATGCACCCTTGAGATGAGAACGACTCAAGGGCCTCACCAGAAAGGTCCAGGTTCTTCTGAAAGCGGCCCTAGCATGGAAGGATGGATCTGGTTCTACTCCGCCTCTCAGCCCTCGGCGACATCCTTCGGGTGATGCCTGCCTGGGCGAACCTTCATGTGGCCTTTCCCGAGGCGCGCCTTCGCGCCGTGGTGGAGGATCGCCACGCTTTCCTTCTGGAGCCGCTGCCATGGCTGGAACCCGTGGTGGTGAGGCGTCGGCATCTCTCGAATCCCCTTTCGGCTCTGAGTGAACTAAATCGAGTGGCTGGGCTCGTCCGGGGCGGTGAGATCAGCCTGGATTTTCACGGCATCCTCAAAGCCGCGTTGATCCCCAAACTGGCATCCATTCCAGAGCGGTGGGGTGATGGTGTCACCAAGGAGTTTTCCGGCTCATTCCAGACTCACCCTCTGACCTTCAAGCACCAGACGCGATACGACCAGGCCCTTGGATTGGCCGAGGCCTTCGGCCGCAGCCGGGGCCTCGTCGGACTCGGGCGGTTCCGTCCGGTCCTGAAGGCCGTGGAGCTTCCTGACCCCGGCCACATCTGGCTTCAGCAGGCAAAGCCCCGGGTGGTGCTGGTGCCCGGTGCCTCCCGGCGCGGGGCCATCAAGCGTTGGCCACTGCGGCACTGGATCACCCTTGCGGCAGAGCTGCAGGACCGCTGCGATCTCCGTTGGTCGCTGGGACCGGAGGAGGAGGAACTGCGCGGCTGGTTGCCGGAAGCCACGGGCGTGGCTGCCCTTCCCCGATTGGGGTTCTGGCAACTCGCGGCCGCTCTGCGCCAGGCCGATCGTGTGGTCGCACCGGATACCGGGCTCCTGCATCTGGCCGTGGTACTTGGGGTGCCAGCCTTGGGGCTGTATGGCTCCAGCGATCCTGTGGTGGCCGGTCTGCCCGATGGGGCAGGGGTCCTCCTGCGCACCGGCATTGCCTGCGCCCCCTGCCGGGAACGGGCCTGCCAGCGGCGCCAGTGCATGGAAGAACTCCTGCCGGCGACCGTGTTCCAGATCCTGTCTGAAGGCACGGGCGCTAACGGATGTTGAACTTGTACTTCCCCTCATGGCATTCGAGGCATTTCACCACCGGCGGTTGGTGCTGACGGTGGCATTCCGTGCAAGGGATCTCCCCCAGGTGGGAGTCGTGGGGATTGGGCTTCGCGTTCTTCGTCACAGCCTTCATGGCGGGGTAGTCCCCATGGCAGGTCATACAGGAGTCCGATGCCACCGCCTTCTTGGTGGGTTTTTCCTCCTGATGGCAATCAAAGCAGTGCACCCCGGCCTTTAAATGATGGGGGGGTTGGCTGACGGTCTTCTTCTCCTGGGACTGGGCGGAAAGACCACAGAACAGGCTGAGGATGACGATGGAGATACTTGAATTCACACGGGTCATGGCAAGTTCCTCGGGTCGCATGGATTCAAAGGTAAGGGATCACCAAACAGTTTATCGGAGGCTCGGCAACTCCCCTAGGCTGGGGATGGATCCGCTCTGCCTGGAATAGACTCATGGCGTATTTCACAGGAGTGCGTGACCTTCATCACCATTCCGACGCCTGGACGGATGGCCCAGGCGGTTGAGTATTACGATCATGACCTATAGGGCATCTAAAGTCGTCCTACTCAGGACTCACTGCTTTTAGTCTGCATCGCGAAGGCCGGAACATGATGGCATTCTTGATGCGGTTGTCATTCGAGAGGGTTCCCCATGAGAATTCACCATGCCCATCTGGTTTCAGGCCTGATTCTGGCGGCTGGGGTCTCCTGTCTCGGGGTGCTCCAAGCCCAGACGGCGCAGGCTCGGGCCAAGGTCCCTGCCTCGATTCCGAGCTATCAGCCCCTGGTCCAGGTGAAGGGCCCCATTGATTTGATCGGTACCGATGCACTTTCCGATCTCGGCGATGAGTGGTCGAGTGCCTTCCGGAAAGTCCATCCCGAAGCGAACCTGATCTATCGCTCCAAACTCACGACCGAGGCCATCAAGGGCTTCGTCGATGGTTCGAGTCTCCTCATCATCTCGGCCCGGGAATTCACGGCGGAGGAGAACAAGACCTTCCAGACCAAGTTTGGCTACATGCCCATGCGCATCCCGGTTTGTCTTGATGCCAATATCGTCTTCGTCAATAAGAACAATCCCCTCACCTCCATCACGATGGAACAGTTGGATGCCATCTATTCCAAGTCAAGATTGGGTGGAGCGAAGTCGCCTGCGGTGGTCTGGGGTGATCTGGGACTCAAGGGTGAATGGTCCAAACTCCCCATCCAGCCGTACACCCGTGCCGCGGGATCGGCCACCCGGTCATCCATTGGCGAAAAGGTCCTGCTCAATGGGGAATTCCGGCCGGGCATCCACGATCGTGACGATGGCTCGGCCCTGGCCGAGGCGGTGATGACCGATCAGGCGGGCATCGCGATCGGTACCATGTCGTCCTGGTACTTCGCCAACAAGGTGCTCGCGGTGGTGCCCTTCCATGGAGAGGACGCCCGCTTCCCGAACCAGGAGAACGTGACCACCAGCAAATACCCCATGCCACGCCTGTACTACGCCTACCTGAACCGCACGCCCGGAGCCCCTCTGCCTGGTCCCATCAACGAGATCATCCACTTCCTCCTGACCAAGGAAGGGCAGAATGCCGTCGCCGATTCTGGCCTGCTTCCAGGACCCCCGGAATTCATCACCATCGCCCTCCGGCGCCTGAGCCGCTAGGGTTCGAACCCATCACCATTGAAAGCGGCCCCTCGGGGCCGCTTTCCTTTGTCAGCCTTTCCGCCAACCGGTGGTGCCGTCCTTGCGATCTTCGAGGACGATTCCAAGGGCTTTCAACTGGTCGCGCACCTGATCCGCTGCGGCCCAGTTCTTGGCGACCTTGGCCGCTTTCCGCGCCGCGATGAGCGCTTCTACCTCTGCGTCCAGGCTTCCGGCTTCGTGGGGCCAGGCCGAGAAGATGGCGTCGGTCTCATCGAGGAAGGCCAGGACGGCATCCCGCTCCTCGCGAGCCAGTGCGGCATGGTCGTCCTGGGCGTTCAGGTCGCTGATAAGGGTAAAGATGGCCGCCAGGGCCTCAGGAGTATTCAGGTCATCGGCCATGGCAGCCCAGAAAGCCACCCGGGCCTGCTCCAAACGGGCCGCGGGATCTGAAGCCTGCTTCCAGGGACCACCACCGGCCTGCCCCTCGCCCTCCATCCGGGCGCGGAAGGCCCGGATGCGCTTGAGGGAGTTCTCGGCCGCTCGGATTCCCTCGAAGCTGAAGTTCAACACCTTGCGGTAGTGGTTGCTCTGGATGGTGTACCGCAGCGCGATGGGATCCACCCCCTTTTCGATCAGGCCCCTGAGGGTAAAGAAGTTGCCGAGGCTTTTCGCCATCTTCTGGCCCTCGACCATGAGGAACTCACCGTGGACCCAGTGGTTGACCCACTGGTGGCCCAGGCAGCCCTCGCTCTGGGCAATTTCGTTCTCGTGGTGGGGGAAGATCAGATCCACGCCACCGCTGTGGATGTCCACGCGCTCACCGAGCAGTTCCAGGCCCATGGCCGAACACTCGATGTGCCAGCCGGGTCGTCCGGGTCCCCAGGGGCTGTCCCACCAGGGTTCGCCAGGTTTGGTGGCCTTCCACAGAACGAAATCAGTGACTGAGTCGCGCTCGTATTCATCGGCATCAACCGAGGCGCCGACTTGCATCCCCTCACGGTCCAGATGAGCCAGACAGCCGTATTGGGGTAGCCCGGCAATGCGGTAGTAGACACTGCCCTCGCGGACGTAGGCCAGGCCCTTGGCTTCGAGCACCTGGATCAGGCCGATCATCTGGGGGACATAGGTCGTGGCCTTGGGCAGGAAGTCCGCCCGCTGGATGCGAAGGGTATCCAGGTCCTCCAGAAAGATGGCCGTGAACCGGTCCGTGAGGGCCGTCATGGCCCCGTGCCGCTCCGCGTTGGAGGCATCCCCGGGCAGGCCCCCCTGGGAATCGCGGATGATCTTGTCCTCGACATCCGTGATGTTCATGCAGTGCTTGACCTCGTACCCGGCCGCATGGAAGGTCCGCTTCAGCAGGTCCTGGAAGAGAAAGGTTCTCAGGTTCCCGATATGCGCGTAGTTGTAGACAGTGGGTCCACAGGTGTACAAGGAGATCTGTCCATCCTGAACAGGAACCACGAGATCGACCCGCCGGGTCAGGGTATTGAACAGGGATAGGGTTCGCCGCATCTTCTTCATGGATCTAGGAAACCATCTTTTTGCTTTCCATCCAAAGCCTCCCGGTGACCAGATGGGTCTATTAGGTAGCAGAAAACAAGACGAGGCGCTGGCAGAGCGGGATGAGCGCTTGCGAAAGCTTGAGGCCGAATGCCGTGCAAGCCAAACCCGACTCGAGGACACCAAGGAACTGGTCCGGCACCTGGATCAGGATCGGGACCTCCTGTTGTGTGCCTTGGAGCGCATGCGCCCGGGTGAATCCGCCGAGACGCTGGCCCAGATCCTGCTCGATGTCAGCTTCAAACCTCTGGGCCTTGCCTGCTTCTATGTGGCAGTGGCTGATTGGGAGCAGGATCAGCTCCGGTTCGTGCTCTATCACGAAGGTGGACGGGCCCGGAACCATCCCTCTCGGCTGCTGTCGGATCGCGCTGGCCTGTCCGAACGGGTGCTGTCAGGTCGGCGCTCCGTCTACATCAGGACCATGGATGAAGGCCATGCCGCCGGCAGTCTCCTGACCGCAGCCGAACAGACGACGGGTCTCATCCCCCATTCCTGGTACGGCGTGCCCCTTGGCAGGGGGGCTCGCCCGGCAGGCCTGGTGAGCTTCCAGAGCTTCCAGACCGATGCCTTCAGCGAAGGCCGGCGCCGGGTCATGGACGCCCTCGCGGCCCTGCTGACCACCTGCTTGGGGGCCTCTGGCCCCACTCAGGCTCGCTGAACCAGGGCCAGCAGGTCGTCCGGCAGGACCTTGGCCCGGTTATCCGAACCTGCCACCAGATGGACGCTCTCCCCTTCGGCCAATAGGATGCCATCGCGCTCGATGCGGTAGCCGAAGATGAGGCGACGACGCCCTGTCTCCTGCAGGAAGGTCCGGACCTGCACCAGCTCGTCGTAGCGGGCCGGGGCGCGGAAGCGCACCCGGATCTCATTCACCACCAGCCGCACCCCCCGGGCTTCCCAGTCCGCGTAGCTCTGCCCCAGCTCCCGCAGGAAGTCGCTGCGGCCCAGTTCCATCCAGATGGGATAGGTGGCGTGATGCACAATCCCCATGGCATCGGTCTCGGCGTAGCGCACTCGGAGTTCGGTCAGGGATTCCATGG
>JANYAZ010000284.1 GCA_025361045.1 Geothrix sp.
GGACAAGGCCCTGGACCCCTTCTTCACCACCAAGGAGCAGGGCAAGGGCACGGGACTGGGCCTGTCCGTGGCCTACAGCACGGTCACGGCCCATCACGGCCAAATGGAAATCCAGAGCGAGCCCGGCCATGGGACCCAGGTTCTGCTGCGTTTCCCCACCTGCAAACCCGCAGCGGTGGTGCCCACAGCAGCCCCGGTGCCATCGGTTGAAGCCTCCACAGCCAGCCTCAAGGTCCTGCTGGTGGACGATGACGAACTGATCCAGAGCTCCATGCAGGCGATTCTGGAAATCCTGGGTCACGCTGTGACGGCGACCCGCAGCGGGGAGGAGGCCTTGGCCATCCTGGAAACCGGCTTCCAGCCCGATGTGGTGCTCCTGGACATGAACATGCCGGGGCTCGGCGGGGCCGGAACCCTGCCCCGCCTCCGCCTCCTGAGGCCCACGGTGCCGGTCCTGCTGGCCACCGGCCGGGCCGACCAGACCGCGCTGGATCTCGTGGCAGCGCATCCCTTCGTCACCCTGCTTACCAAACCCTTCGGGATGAAGGAACTCCAGCAGCACCTGGAACCTCTGCAACGGAACTAAGGAGAAGGGCCGCAGGCCCTAGTTATGCACCCCGGGCGCTTCGCGGCCCATGCGGGCCACGTATTCCGCGTACGAACCGCCGAATACCACCGGGCCTTCGTGTTCCTCGCCACCCAGTTCCAGCACGCGGTTTGCCAGTCCGCGCAGGAAGGCGCGGTCATGGGACACAAAGAGCATGGTGCCTTCGAAGTCCTTCAGGGCTTCGATGAGCATTTCCTTGGTGGCCAAGTCCAGGTGGTTGGTGGGCTCATCCAGCACCAGGAAGTTGGGTGGATCAAAGAGCATCCTGGCCATGACCAGTCGAGATTTCTCGCCCCCTGAAAGCGCCCGCACCTTCTTGTCCACGTCATCACCGGAGAACTGGAAGGCCCCCAATAAATTGCGGATGACACCGAGCCCCTCCATGGGAAAGTCCTGCTGCATCTGCTCGAGGACCGTGAGGTCAGGGTTGAGCAGATCCAGGGCCTGTTGGGAGAAATAGCCCAGCCGGAGGCTGGCACCCAGGCGGATGGATCCGGCATCGGGTTCCACCGCCCCCGCCACCATCTTCAGGAGGGTGGACTTGCCGGCACCGTTCTTTCCCATCACGCACCAACGTTCGCCACGGCGTATGTGAAAGGCGAACTGATCGTAGAGCTTGCGGGCGCCATAGGCCTTGCACACGCCTTCCAGCATGGCCACATCGTCGCCAGAACGGCCCGGACTGCGGAAGTCCCACTTCACCACCCGGCGCTGTTTCGGCGGTTCGATGCGCTCGATCTTGTCCAGGGCCTTCACCCGGCTCTGCACCTGGGCGGCCTTGGCGGCATGGGCCGAGAACCGCTCGATGAAGCGCCGTTCCTTGGCCAGCTTGGCCTGCTGGCGGGCGTAGGCAGCCTCCTGGTTGGCGTCCCGCTGCTCACGCTCCTTCACGTAGAAGTCGTAGTTGCCGGTGTAGGTGACGATATCGCCACCATCGATCTCCAGCACCTTGGTCACCACCCGGTTCATGAAGTCCCGGTCATGGCTGGTCATCAGCAGGGTGGCGGGAACGGCCTTCAGATAGGTTTCGAGCCAGAGGATGGACTCGATGTCCAGGTGGTTGGTGGGCTCGTCCATGAGCAGCACATCAAAGCCTCCCAACAGCACCTTGGCCATGGACACGCGCATCTTCCAGCCGCCCGAGAGGGCCCCCACATCGCCATCAATCTGGGCATCCTCAAAGCCCAGGCCATGCAAACAGGCTCTGGCCTTGGCCTCCAGTTCATAGCCCCCCAGGTGTTGGTACTCCTCCTGGACATGGCCGAAGCGCTCCAGGATGGCTTCCAGTTCGTCCCCCCGTTCCGGGTCCGCCATGGCGTGCTCAAGGTCCAGCAATTCGTGGTGGAGGTCCCCGAGGCGCCCACTTCCTGCGATGGCCTCATCCAGCACAGGACGACCGGTCATCTCATCCACTTCCTGCCGGAAATACCCGAGGGTGAGCTTCTTCGGCAGTGTGACGGAACCGTCATCTGGCGATTCCTCGCCCATGATCATGCGGAAGAGCGTGGACTTCCCCGCCCCGTTCGGTCCGACCAGCCCCACCTTCTCGCCAGGATTCAGCTGGAAATCCGCCTCGATGAAGAGAATCTGCCTGCCGTACTGCTTGCTGACATTGGAAAACGAAATCATCGACCCTCGACCTTCTCAGTGGGCACCGGGGTCTCTTCCCGGGGTCCGTGCATCAACGCCACCACCGCCTGATTCAGCCGGAGCCTCGTATCGTGGCGCTCGAATGCACGGGTGATGTAGCGTGCCCGGACTTCCATGCCGTTGGTTCCAGGCACCACCTGGACCCCCGGGACCGCCGTGAAGGCCTTGATCCGGTACCGGGCGGCCGTCTGCTGCCATTCCGCCTCGGCGAGCTTCGCATTGACTTCAGTCTGCTGCTCCACCAACCGCTGTACCCCGTCGATGATGGGATAGGGATCCTGGCCGGGTTGGACCAGGACGCTGAGTTCGTCCCACATCCACTTCCCGGACGTGGAGAAGTTGAAGAAGTGTCCTTCGATGGCGAAGTTGTTCACAAAGGCCACCCGTCGACCCGTGGGGTGTCCGGCATCGCTCCAACTCCCTGTCTCGAGAATCACGGTGCGGAGCAGGCCGATCTCGACCACCTCGCCGCCGACGCCGCGAATCTCCACCCAGTCGCCCACGCGGATGCCGTTCTTCCCCATGAGGATGAACCAGCCGAAGAAGGCCACGATGAAATCCTTGAGGGCGACCGTGAGCCCCGCTCCGGCCAGGCCCAACACCGTGGTGGCCTGGGGGGGAATGCCCAGCACGAGCAGGAGGATGGCCAGCGCCACGATCACCCGCAGAATCACCTTCAGGACTGACTTGTGGGCGCTCACCGAGGCGCGGTCCTCGGTGTCCATGCGGTGGAAGCCCCGGCCAATGAGCAGTCCCAGGAGGTAGGCCACGATGGCCAAGCCCAGGATCACCAGCACCTGGGTGAGGACCCGGTGCAGGGCGGCATTCCGGTACCCATCCGTCAGACTCATCCAGGTCCCGTAGGTTTCTGCCAGAGCCTGCTGATCCTGGACCCGGCGGGACATGGTGGAGAGCCGATACTGGACCTCGCCATACTGCTGAAGGTAGGACACGGCTGACTTGGCCTGGTCCCGACCGGGCCCCCCTCCGGCGGCGGCGGATTCCTTGACCAGGTTGGCGGCCCAGAACTTCGCGGCCTCGCGATCCTCCTTTTCCTTATTGGCCTGAGCCTCGACCTCGGCCCGCCGCTTGGCCAGGGCCTGGCCCTTGGTCTGAGCCTCCAGCCGGGCCTGGTCCAGCCGCACGTATTTGGCACGCTGGGCGCGCCACTCGAGGATCCGACCCACCAGGCTGCCCGGCTGGAACAGGGGGGCGGCCTTCGCGACCATCATGGCCTGGGAGGATTCCCGATCGGCCGCTTCATGAGCTTCCTTCAAACGCTTGATCTTGGCCTGGGGATCCCCTCCGGCCTTGGCGAGATCGTTGGAGGCCGTCTCAAGTTCATCCTTGTCCAGTTCCAGCTGGGCCTTGGCGACCTCAAGCTGATCCTCCAGGGTGTCTTTCCGCGATCCACTGGCGGCAGCCAGTTGCCGGGAGAACCGAACCATCAGCTGTTGGTCCGCCTCCACGGCCCCTTGAGCCTTGGCCTTGGCACTAAATAGTTCTTTGATTTCAGGTGTTTGGGGTGGCTGGGCGATGGCGGCCCGACGAAGGGCATCCGAGAACGCCAGATCCACCGAGTGATTGCCCAGGCGCTCCGCCTGCAGGGCGAGTTGCCGCTCTTCCAGGGTCGCCGCCAGGGGCACCAGGCTCCGTGCGGTCAACAGGGGCGTCTGGTCTACCAGTCGCTCCCGGACCGGTGCCACCCGTCGCAACCCCCTCCCTGCAGGACCAACGGCTTTCCCGGGGGTTGCAGCTTCCGGGGACACCGGGGGCAGGGCTTCGCGTGTCCACATCCATCCGGCTGTGGCCAAGGAGGCCAGGAGAAGCAGGACCAGGGCGGGTATCCAGTGACGTATCTTCATGCGTCCAGACAATCATGAATGGCGCCGGAACGCAAAAACCCCGGAGCCGAACTCCGGGGTTTTGGGTCCTTCACCTGGTGGGAATCAGCCCTTCTTGGGGGCTTCCTTCTTCTTGCCACAGTCCGGGCATTCCTTGCAGGAAGCGGCCTTGTTCTTTTCGCAGCAGGCCATGCCACAGGCGGACTTCTTCTTCGCCTCGGGCTTCTTCTCTTCGGAAGCAAAGGCGACGAAGGCAAAGGAACTGACGAGGGCGAGTGCCAGGAACTTCTTCATGGAATCCTCCGGATGAGTGGGACACGATCCCACCACAGCACCATACTCCCGATGATTCGCTTTCCAATACCAAAATCCCGATCAGCTGCCGAACATGTTCTTCATGACCATGAGGGCCATGGCGGGGTTGGCAGCCAGCCGACGCTTGAGGTAGTGCACGGCGTATTTCCAGTCCTCCGCGAAGGGGACATAAAGCCGGATGGTCTGGCCACGCTTGACAATCTCCTGCTGCAGCTCAGTCCGGGGAACCCCAAGCAGCATCTGGAACTCATAGGCATCCTTGGCGACGCCGTGCTCATCCAGATGCGCCATGCAACGGCGGATCAGGGGTTCGTCGTGGGTGGCGATCTCGGGGTAGTGGCCTTGGTCCAGCAGGAGCTGCACATGGTCAAAGAGTTTCGCCTTCATGTCCGGCTTCTCCTGGAGCGCCACTTCGGCGGGCTCCTTGTAGATGCCGATGCAGATGCGCACCTTGCAGGGTTTCGCATGCAGCGCCTTGATGTCCTCGGTGGTGCGGAACAGCCGGCTCTGCAGCACGATTCCGAAGTTGTCGAACTCGTCGCGGATGGCCTTGAACATGCGGAGCGTCACGTCCGTAAAGTGCCGGTCCTCCATGTCCAGGGTGATGTGCATCCCGTGGGGTGCGGCGGCCGAAACGATGCGGCGCAGGTTCTCCTGGCAGTAGGCTTCGCTCTCATTGATGCCGAGAGAGGTGGGCTTGAGGCTGATACTGGCGTAGGGGCGGTCCTTCAGGGCCTCGACCATGCGCAGGTACACCTGCACCGTGGCTTCCACATCCTCGCGGCTGAAGACCTCTTCCGCCAGCAGATCCACAGTGGAAGAGATCCCATGCTTGGCGTGGAGATCATCGGCCTTCGCGACCCCGCTGGCGATGCCCTTGCCCGAAATGTAGGGAGCGGCAAAGGTCCGGACCAGGGGACCCGGCATGAGGTCGATGATGGCGCGCTTCAAATCCACGGTAATCCTCCCGGCGTCCCAGCTTTTCAAGTCCGGATCCTTGCGGGATCGGCCTGCACTCCGAAATTATAGCGGCCACCCTCCCAAAGGAGGCGTCGGCCCCGACGAGATGTGACAGGAGAGACAGAACGAAAAAGCCCGCAGATTTTTGATCTGCGGGCTCCTGGTCTGGTGGTCCCTCCCGGACTCGAACCGGGGACCCTCTGATTAAGAGTCAGATGCTCTAACCAGCTGAGCTAAGGGACCACGAGAAGGAAAGTTTACCAGGGCCAAAGGGGAACGCAAGCGCCCGTTCTGGGGCTGCTCTCAGGCCATCAAGGGCCGCCTAGAGCGAGGGCATCTTCATGGCATCACGCACGTCCGCCATGGTCTCCGCGGCCACCGACCGTGCCCTGGCGCTGCCATCCCGGAGCACCGCCTCGATGTTCCCGGGATGGGCGAGGTGGTCTTCAATCTTTTCCCGGACCGGCTCGATGCGGAGGGTCATGGCCCCGGCCACCCGTTTCTTGCAGTCGAAGCAGCCGATGCCGGCGCGTCGGCACTCCGTGTTCACCAGTTGGATGGTGGCGTCGTCGCTGAAGAGCTTATGGAACTCGAAGACCGGGCAGACATCGGGATTGCCTGGATCGGTCTTGCGCACTCGGGCGGGGTCGGAGGCCATCTGGCGGGTGCATTTCTCCAAAATCTCGGCGTTGCTGTCCCGCAGGTAGATGCAGTTGCCGTAGCTCTTCGACATCTTCCGGCCATCCAGTCCTGGCACCTTGGGCGTCTTGGTGAGCACGGCTTCCGGTTCCGGGAATACATCCCGCTGGAAGAGAAAGTTGAAGCGTCGGACCACCTCGCGGGCCAACTCCAGGTGGAAGAGCTGGTCCTCGCCCACGGGCACCTTGTGGGCCTTGTAGATGATGATGTCGGCGGTCTGGAGCAGCGGGTAGCCGAGGAAGCCATAGCTGCCCAGATCCGCCACGGCGTTCTGCAATTTCTCCTTGTAGGTGGGGACCCGCTCCAGCCAGGAGAGCGGCGTCACCATGGACAGCAGCAGGTGCAGCTCCGCGTGTTCCTTGACCAGGCTTTGCACGAACAGCGTGGACTGGTTCGGATCCAGTCCTGCCGCGAGAAAGGTCGCTGTCAGCTCGAGGGTGGCGGGCCAGATCTCCTCGACGGACTCGTACTTCGAAGTCAAGGCATGCCAGTCGGCGATCATGTAGAAGGCCTCGCCCTGGCCCTGCAGGCGCGTGAAGTTGTCCAGGGCCCCCACCAGGTGGCCGATGTGCTGGGAACCCGAAGGCTGGATGCCGGAGAGAACGCGCTGCATGGGAATCAGGCTCCAAGGAAGAGGCGTGCGATGGATTCAATGCCCGAGATGATCAACCCAAAGACCGGGCCAATGACATAGCCAAGCAGACCGGTGAGGGCGAGCACGATCAAGGCTCCACCCATCCAAGGCTGAACACGGTCGTATCTGGGAAGCCACCGCCAGGGCAGCATCCCCCTCAGGATCCCGGATCCATCCAGGGGGCCCATGGGGAGCAGGTTGAACAGGGCGAGCCCGATGTTGATGAGCACCAGACGGCCAGTGATGGCCAGGGCCAGCGTCATGGCCGTGCCCAGTTCCAGGGCCTGGAGGTTTTCGACCTTTCGGGCGAAGAGGGCGTGCGCAAAGAGACGCAGCTCAAGCTCCCGGGGCGGTGCGACGACCTTGACCAGAATGAGGAGCAGAGAGAGGAAGATCACCGCCAGCACCAGGTTCGAGGCGGGCCCGGCCGCAGACACGATGGCCATGCCGCCCCGCTGGGTGAAGCGGCGGGTGAGGTTGCGGGGATCCACGGGCACGGGCTTGGCCCAGCCGATGAAAGGAAACCCTGTGGCCATGCCCAGCAGAGGGAAGACCACGGTGCCCAGAGGGTCAATGTGGGCCAACGGGTTCAAGGTCATTCGTCCCAGCCGGGCTGCTGTATCGTCCTCGAGCCAGAAAGCCACCGAGGCGTGACTGGCCTCGTGCACGCTGAGGCTGAACAGCAGGGCGACGTAGCTGACGAGGATGGTGGGGATGGAGATGCTGTCGAACACCCGGACTCCGGCAATATTCCAGTGTACAGGGTGGAGGCCGATGAATGGAGGGATGGCATGCAGAGGCAGTGCTTGCTCTGGTTATGCTTGTCCACCCCCGATCCGGAGCCAGGCATGTATGTGAAAGCCAACTCGCCCCATGCCACTGCTGCTGGAAAAAGCGTCATTGGGTTCAATCTGATCAATGGCAAGGAGGTCGAGGGCGACCTCTCCCTGATCCAGTCCAAGTCCGCCGTGGACAGCCGCGACCTGGTGGGCATGTTTCCCGACAGCGGCGAGAAGGACGTGGCCCGGGCTGCCAAGGCCGCTGCGGACGCCTTTCGGACCTGGTCTGAAACCCCCTTCCCGCTGCGGGAGGCCATCGTCCTCCGCACGGCGGGAGTCCTGAGCCTTCACCGGGAGAAACTCGCCCGCGTCATCACCCGGGAGGTTGGCATGACCCCCCGGGAGGCCCGCGACGATGTGCAGGAAGCCATTGATGCCTGCGGGTTCTTCGCCGCTGCCGTGAGAAACCAGCTGGAACAACCGTCTTCCGGTGAGGCCCAGCGTCGTCCAGTCGGCGTCTGCGGCGTCCTCGCCACGGGCAGCTCGCCCCTGTCCGCCCCCGCCTGCAAGATCCTCCCCGCCATCCTCTGCGGCAATACCGTGGTGTGGAAGCCCAGCGACAACGCGCCCACCGCTGCCTACCTGCTGCTGCGGGCCATGATGGAAGCCGGCCTGCCACCCGGCGTGGTGAACACCGTCAACGGCCGGGGTCGAGCGGGCTGCGGCAAGCACTTCCTGGCTGGCATCGACAAGGGGCACTTTCAGTCCTTCAGCTTCGTGGGCTCCGCGGCCCTGGGTCGGCACGTGGGCGAGTTGTGCGGCCGGAACCTGATCCTCCCGAGCCTCGACCTGGTCGGCAAGGGCGCCATGGTGGTGCTGCCGGATGCCGACCTCGACCAGGCCGCCCAGGACGCCGTTTCAGCGGCCTTCGGCCAGGCCGGGCAGCGCCCCATCGGCTTGGCCACCATCTTCCTGCACGAAGCCTGTGCCACCGGGTTCACGCAGCGCTTTCTGGGGCGCGTGGCCGCCCTCGACATCGGCAACCCCCTGTCGGACCCGGACGTGGCCTGCGGGCCCATGATCAATGCCCGCGCCGCCACGGCTTTCCGCGAGCACTGGGACCTGGGCCGGGCGGAAGGCGCGACCCTGCTCACCGGGGGCGAACAGTGGACCGAGGCCAATCGCACCGGGCAGGTGAAGGGGAACATTTCCCACGGCGTCTACATGCAGCCCTGTGTCTGGGAGGGCGTGACGCCCGAAATGGGGATCTATCGCCATCCCGTTCCCGGCCCGACGGTGAACCTCAGCACCTTCACAGACTTGGGCGACACCCTGGCCGTGATCGCCAGGTCCTCCTGCGGGGCGGCCGTCAGCCTCTACACCCGGGACCAGGCCGCCATCGAACGGTTCCACCGCGACAGCCAGGCGGACATCACCCGCCTGAACACCACCGCGGATGACCGGCAGACCCTGCTCTCCTTTACCGGCCACGGCACCCGCCCGGGCTGCCAGCCCTCCCTCGAAGGCTTCACCCGGTGGATGGCCCTGAAGGGGGCGGCTGCCCAACCAACGATGGCGACCCAGCCCGAGCCCTTCACCGGCACCTTCAAGACCGATTGGGACAGCCTCTAGATCAAAGTTCCAGGCTGGCCAGCGCGGCCCCCGGATCGCCAGCGGTTCCACCCAGCGCGAGACGCATGAGAAATTCCGTGTTCCCCTCGCCACCCTTGATGGGGCTGACGGCCAGGGCCTGGGGACGCAGCTCCGTCTCCGCAAAGAAGGTCCAGGTCTCCACCAGGACGCGCCGGTGGATCGCCGAATCGCGCACGATGCCGCCCGAGCCGACATCGTCCCGTCCTGCCTCGAACTGGGGCTTCACCAAGAGCAGCGCTTCCGCCCCGGGCACGAGGCTGGGTAGCACGGGCGGAATGGCCAGGCGGAGGGAGATGAAGCTCAAGTCCGCCACCAGCAGCTGGCAGCGTTCCGGAATGCGGGTCGGATTCCAAGTGCGCAGGTTCACCTGCTCCATGGAGACCACGCGGGGATCGCTACGCAGCTTCCAGTGCAGCTGGTTGGTGCCCACATCCACCGCGTAGACCTTCGCCGCACCCCTCTGGAGCAGGCAGTCCGTGAAACCGCCAGTGCTCGAACCCGCATCGAAGCAGGTCCAGCCAGTGGGATCGATGCCCCACAGATCCAGGGCCCCGGCCAGTTTCAGACCACCCCGACTCACGAAGGGCAGCGCATCGCCCCGCAGGCGAATGGCCGCCGTCTCGTCCACGGCGGTGCCGGCCTTGGTCACGGGCCGGTCCTCCACCAGCACGTCGCCCGCCAGGATGCGCGCCTGGGCCTTGGCGCGGGTCTCGCAGAGGCCGAGTTGCACCAGCAAGAGATCCAGCCGCACCCGAGAGCTCAAGACGACACCCCACGTGGCCGCGCGAGGGGTGCCGGGCGAGTGAGGCGAGGAACGCGAGTCGAAGCGTAGCGGGTACTACGCGCGACGAGCGTGACGCTGCATCGCGACGCCCGCCTCCCCTCGCCCGAAGGGATGAATCCAGGCGGCCGCTCCGCGGCGTCAGGTCCCTTGAACAACGAACCGCGTTGCCCTGCGGGCCCTTCCTTGCGGTGCATCCCGCCTGGCTTCATCGCGGCATCGTCGGGCGTCGCCTTGAGCTCTCTACCACGGGCCACTTTCTTCTGGCGGGCGATCTCCTGGCGATAGACCCCCACGTTCCGGTTGTGATCCCGCAGGCTGGGCGCGAAGCTGTGGCCGCCCTTGCCGGTGGCCACGAAGTAGAGATCCTTCCCTGTGGCCGGCTCCTTGGCAGCTGCGATGGCCGCCGGACTGGGGACAGCGATGGGCGTGGGGGGGAGCCCGCTCACGGCATAGGTGTTGAACCGGTGGGAGCGCCGGATGTCCTCGATCAAGGGGGCCGTGAACCGCAGGTCACCCAGGAGCCACCGGGCATAGAGACTCGTGGGATCGCACTGCAGGCGCATACCCAGGTCCAGGCGCTTTTTGTAGACGCCGGCCACCTTCGGCTGTTCCTCCACCAGCTTCGTCTCCTTCTCTACCAGGCTGGCCAGGATCAGCGTTTCGTAAGGCGGCAGTGCCCCGCCCTCCAGCTTTGGCCGCACCTGATCCCGAAAGGCTTCCACCAGCTGGAGCATGACTTCCTCGGGCTCCATGGCGTGGTGGAGCTTGTAGGTGGCGGGAGCGATCAGGCCCTCCAGGCTCTCCGCCTTCTCGAAACCGGCGGTCCGGGCCAGTCGAGGGCTCTTCCAGAGGGTCCAGAAGACCACCTCTGGCACGAAGTCCTTCAGACGCTTCTGCACAGACCAGGCATGGGCGCCCTCGGGAATGGAGACCTGGGTGAAGTGGATCTCCGCCCGCCGCAGTTTGCCCGCCACGTCCGAGAGGCTGGCCTGAGGCGTGAAGGTGTACTCGCCGCGGATGAGCTGGAGCTTGCGCGCCCGGGCCCAGAGCTTGAACAGCGAGGCGGAACGGATCACCCCTTCACGCTCAAGCTGCTCGGCCACCTGGTTGATGCTGGTCCCTTTCTTCACCAGGACCGTGGCCTCCAGCTGCAGCGGGCCCTGACCCTTCCAGGCCCACCACCCGCCGAGCACGGGCAGGGTGGCCAGGACCAGCGTGGCCACGAAGAGCCGAAGGGAGACAGGGGAACGTGCCATCCTTCCAGAATGCCGTGGTAGCGTGGTTCCATCTACCCAAGGAATCTATGAACGCTACGGGCTATCGCCGTCACCTCGGCGTCTTCTCTGCGACCATGCTGATCGCCGGCTCGATGATCGGGAGTGGCGTCTTCATCGTCGCCGCGGACATGGTACGCACTGGCCACTCCGGGGGCTTCCTGCTGGCCGCCTGGGGCCTCACGGCGGTGCTGACGCTCTTCGCGGCCCTGAGCTACGGCGAGCTCGCGGGCATGTTCCCCCAGGCTGGGGGCCAGTACACCTACCTGCGCGAAACCTACGGTGCCGCCACGGGCTTTCTCTACGGCTGGACCTTCTTCGTGGTCATCGAGTGCGGCACCATCGCCGCGGTGGCCGTGGGCTTCGGGAAATACCTCGGCACCTTCTTCCCGGCGGTCACGGACACCGCCTGGCTCGGCCCGCACCTGGATGTGCCGCTGATGCAGGTGACCCAGAGTATCGCCGTGGGGCCCTATCACCTGGGTCTCACCCCCTCGCGGCTCTCCGCCATCGTGGTGGTGGTGTTCCTGAGTGCCGTGAACCTATACGGCGTGAAGCTGGGCGCCCGCATCCAGAACCTGTTCACCGTCGCCAAGATCGGCGGATTGGCCGGCCTGATCCTCCTGGGCCTGCTGCTGAAGCCGCCCGTGGCGGCGATTCAGGCCCCGTTCGTGCCCCTGGACGGCTCCGTCGCCCTGCCCTTCCTCACGGCCCTGCTGGTGGTGCAGACGGGCAGCATGTTCTCGGCGGACGCCTGGAATGCCATCACCTTCATCGCGGGTGAGGTGAAGGAACCCAGAAGGACCATCCCCTTCTCCCTGCTCATCGGCACCACCCTGGTCTGCGGCCTCTACGTGCTGGCCAACGCTGCCTACCTCAAGGTGCTCGGGCCCACGGGCATCGCCAACGCCCCCCAGGATCGTGTGGGCAGCGCGGCGCTGCAGGCCCTGCTAGGTTCCGGCGGGGGCCTCATCATGGCGGGCAGCATCCTGATTTCCATGTTCGGCTGCCTGAATGGCCTGGTCCTTTCAGGGGCGCGGGTCTATCAGCGCATGGCCGAGGATGGCCTCTTCTACCCCAGCGCGGCCACGCTCAATGCCCACGGCGTGCCGGCTTTCGGGCTCTGGATCCAGGCCCTCTGGACCTGCCTGCTCACGCTCACGGGCACCTACGGCCAGCTGCTGGATTTCGTCATGCTGCCGACGATCCTCTTCTACGTCTTCACCGTCGGCGGCGTCTTCCTCCTGCGTTGGCGCCGCCCCGAGCTCGAACGCCCCGTCAAGGTCTGGGGCTACCCGGCGGTGCCCGCCCTCTATATGCTGGGCGCCTGTGCCATCGTCGGGGCCCTCTTCATTTATCGCCCCAGCTATTCCTGGCCGGGCCTGATCCTGGTGGCGCTGGGCTGGCCGGTCTACCTCGCGGTGAGACCGCGCGCCATCGCCTAACCCGGATCGCATGAAAACCCGCACAAGGGCCACCCGCCGAGGTCGGACCGGCCTGACGCCCGCTGGTCCTGGACAAACTGTAAAGAATGACCGGGATCGGTCCAACGGCAGCCAACATCGCGGGGATAATCCGGCAAGGAAACCACATCCCACGGGGGTACGGCCATGAAGCATGTCGTTGTTCTTGGGGCCGGTCGGGTAGGCGGGGCCATGGCCAAGGATCTGGCCCCCGACTTCAAGGTCACCGTGGCAGATCGATCCGAGGGTGCGCTTGCCCGAATGAATGAAGCGGGACTCCCCACCAGGACGGCTGATCTGTCCCGTCCAGAGGGCGTGAAGGCAGCCGTGGCGGATGCGGATCTGGTGGTGGGGGCCATGCCGGGCTTCATGGGATTCGCCACGGCCAAGGCCGTCCTGGAGGCTGGCAAGCCTCTGGTGGACATCTCCTTTTTCGACGAAGACTGCTTCGAACTGGATGCCCTGGCGAAAGCCCAGAACCTCACGGCCATCGTAGACTGCGGGATTGCACCAGGCTGCCACAACATCATCGTGGGCGATCTCTCCCGCCAATGGGATCGCATCACCAGCTTCGAGTGCCTGGTGGGCGGACTCCCAGTGATCCGAACCTGGCCCTACGAGTACAAGGCCGGTTTCAGCCCCATCGACGTCATCGAGGAGTACACCCGGCCCAGCCGCTATGTGAAGGACGGCAAGGTGGTGGTCTTCCCCGCGCTTTCAGAACCTGAACTGCTCGATTTCCCTGGGCTGGGCACCCTGGAGTCGTTCAACACCGATGGCCTCAGGAGTCTCATCAAGTCCTTCCCCAGCGTGCCCGACATGAAGGAGAAGACCCTGCGCTATCCGGGGCACATCGAGAAGATGCGGATGTTGCGGGAATCGGGTTTCTTCAGCAAGGAACCGATCCAGGTGGGCGGGGCCGAGATCCGTCCCCTCGACCTGACCACCGCCCTGCTCTTCCCCATGTGGTTCATGCAGGAGGGCGACGAGGACTTCACGGTCATGCGGGTCGTGGTCGAAGGCGAGAAGGGCGGTCAGAAGCTGCGCAAGGAGTTCAACCTCTTGGACCGCTACGATCGAACCACCAGGACCACGTCCATGGCCCGGACCACGGGCTACACCTGCACCGCGGCTGTGCGCCTACTGGCCAAGGGTGGCTACTCCCGCAAGGGCATCAGCCCTCCAGAATTCGTGGGACAGGAACCCGGCGCCTGGGACTTCATCCGTGAGGATCTGGCGAAGCATGGCGTGGTGTTCACCGAGAGCTGAGACCAGGCGTCAGCCATCCAGTTCCCGGTGCCGCAACGTCAGCGAGGCCACATCTCCCCTGAGTCGATGCGCCAGCATCTCCACCAGTGCCACGGACCGGTGCTGGCCACCGGTGCAGCCGATGGCGAGGGTGTGATAGGCGCGCCCCTCCTGCTGCACCAGGGGCAGTGACCAGCGCAGCCAGGATTCCGCGCGCTCCAGGAATTCCCTGAACTCGTGAGACTCCAGCAAGTATTCCTGAACAGGCCAGTCCCGCCCGGTGAGCAGCTTCAGAGCTTCAACATAGAAGGGGTTGGGCAGGAAACGGGCATCCAGGATCACGTCCGCATCCGCCGGAACGCCCCGCTTGAACCCGAAGCTGAGCAGGCGAACGGCCGTGTTCCGGGTGGGCAGCTGGGGCACCAGGGCCGCGAGGCGAAGGCGGAGTTCAGATAGGGTGAGTTGGCTGGTGTCTAAAATGGTGGTGGCCAGCGCCCGGATGGGTGCCAGCAGCTCCCGCTCCCGTTGGATTCCCTCGCCGGCAGTTCCCAGCAAAGCCAGGTGGTGCGGGCGCCGGGTTTCGGAGAAGCGACGCTGGAGCACCTCCTCCGCAGCTTCCACGAAGACCACCTGGACGGGCACGTTCCCAATGCGAAGGCGCTCCAGGAGGGGGCCGAATTCCTGGGGGAAATCGGCCTGGCGGCTGTCCATACCGACCACCAGCCGTTCGCGGTTCGGTTGCAGCTTTGCTTCCAGTTCCAACAGGGGCTCCAGCAGCCGCGGCGGAACATTGTCCAAGGCCGTACAGCCAGTGTCCTCAAGCGCACCCAGTACCGAGTGTCGACCAGCGCCGGAGAGTCCCGTGACGACGATGAGTTCCATGGATCTAAAACCTATCACCCGTTGGCAACCCGCCGTCAGAAAAAACAATGGGACCCGAGGGTCCCATTGGATGAATAGGGCCGATGGCTCGGCTCCGATCAGGGTGCTTCAATCCTCCAACCCGCCTGCAGTGAACCGCAGGACTCGCTGGATGCCTTCGGGAGGGTTACCCAACTCATCGGGACCCAACTCGAAGGTCTCCGATGGACCGCGGAAGAAATCCTCGTCCGGCACGAAGGCGGGCTGAGGCTCCACACGGTAGAGGTAGGAGATGATTTCATCCTCGTACCCGAACCGCATCTGCTCGAAATATTCGTAGCTTTCGCGTTTGTATTCCACCAATGGATCCTTCTGGCCGTAGCCGCGGAAGCCGATCGCCTCCTTCAGGTGATCCATGACCAGCAGGTGTCGCTTCCAGGCCGCATCGATGATCTGCAGGATGGACCACCGCTCATAGCTGCGCATGCCCTCGCCACCCAGCCGCTCATCCTTGCCTTCGTAGAAGCGCTGCACCAACTCACCCAAGGTGGGGCTGGCCTGGGCCTGGGGCATATGACCCACGGCCTCCACTGCCTCACCGGTCAGCGTGAACAGCTGCTCGACCCGCTCCCGGAAACCAGCCTGGTCCCGTTCGCCCTTGTCGGGCAGGAAGTCATTGGCGATGCCCTCAGCAATCTCGGCAGCCACGCGCAGGACGTAGTCCCGGGTGTTGCCCTTCAGGATCTCGGTGCGCAGTCCATAGAAGAAGATGCGCTGCTTGTTCATCACGTCGTCGTATTCAAGCAGGTGCTTGCGGATCTCGAAATTATGGGTCTCCACGCGCTTCTGGCTGCGTTCGATGGCGCGGGTGACCATCCCCGCCTCGATGGGTTCGTCGTCATTCATGCCCATGGCGCCCATGAGGTTCTTGATGCGGTCGCCACCAAAGATCCGCATCAGGTCGTCCTCGAGGGACAGGTAGAAGCGGCTGGAGCCGGGGTCGCCCTGACGACCGGCCCGGCCACGGAGCTGGTTGTCGATGCGGCGGCTTTCGTGCCGTTCGGTGCCGAGAATATGAAGACCACCGAGGGACACCACTTCTTCGTGCTCGGCGGCGGTCTGGACTCGCATCTGCTCCACAAGGGCCGAGAATTCTGGCGTCTCGAAGCCCTCCTCATCGTAGAGGGTGATGTCCTTCTTCTTGGCCTCTACGCGGGCCAATCCTTCGGGGTTGCCCCCGAGGATGATGTCGGTGCCACGACCAGCCATGTTGGTGGCGATGGTGACAGACCCCTTGCGACCGGCCTGGGCCACGATCTCCGCTTCGCGCTCATGGTGCTTGGCGTTGAGCACGACATGGGGGATGCGCGCAGCCTTGAGGGCATCGGCGAGATCTTCACTGCTTTCGATGCTGGCCGTGCCGACGAGGATGGGCTGCCCCTTCGTGTTCAGGTCCTTGATCTCCTCCACGATGGCCTTCTTCTTCCCGGTGCGGGTGGAGTAGACCGTGTCGGCGAAATCCTTTCGGACCATGGGCATGTTGGTGGGCACCACGATCACATCCAGCTTGTAGATGGAGTGCAGTTCCGTGGCCTCCGTCTCGGCCGTGCCGGTCATGCCAGCCAGCGTCTTGTACATGCGGAAGAAGTTCTGGAAGGTCACGGTGGCAAGGGTCTGGTTCTCGGCGTTGACCTCCACGCCCTCCTTGGCCTCGATGGCCTGGTGCAACCCGTTGGACCAGCGGCGGCCCGGCATGAGCCGGCCGGTGAACTCGTCGACGATGACCACTTCCATGCCCTTGCCATCCTCCTTGGGCCGGACCATGTAATCCACGTCCAGGCGATAGAGGTTGTGGGCCAGGAGCGCCTGGTTCAGCCCGTGGAGGGTCTCGATGCTGGTCGGGTCGTAGAGGTTGGTCACGCCCAGCAGCTGCTCAGCGTAGTGGATGCCGTCATCGGTGAGCATCACCTGGCGGTCCTTCTCGTCCACCTTGTAATGCTCCTCTTTCTTGAGCTTCGGGACGATGGCATCGATGCGGAAATACTTGGAGGTGTCCTCTTCGCTGCTGCCGGCAATGATGAGCGGGGTCCGGGCCTCGTCGATGAGAATGCTGTCCACTTCATCCACGATGGCGAAGTTGAAGCCACGCTGGGTGAAGTCCTCCAGATCCCACTTCATGTTGTCGCGCAGGTAGTCAAACCCCAATTCGTTGTTGGTGGCATAGGTGATGTCGGAGCCGTAGGCATCGCGGCGCTGCTGGTCCTCGAGGCCGTGCTGGACGATGCCAACGCTCAGACCCAGCCAAGTGTAGAGACGTCCCATCCATTCGGCATCGCGCCGGGCCAGGTAGTCGTTCACCGTGACCAGGTGGGCGCCCTTGCCCGCCAGGGCGTTCAGATAGAGCGGGAGGGTGGCGGTCAGGGTCTTGCCTTCACCCGTTCGCATCTCGGCGACCTTGCCCTCGTGCAAGGCCATGCCACCGACGAGCTGCACGTCGAAGTGGCGCATCTTGAGCACGCGCTTGCTGGCTTCGCGAGCCACGGCGAAGGCCTCGGGCAGGATGTCTTCCAGGGTGGCGCCGTTGGCCAGTTTGTCCTTGAGGTAGGGGGTCTTGGCCTTCAGGGCATCGTCACTGAGGGCCGACATCTCCGGCTCGAGGACATTGATGGCCTGGACCTTGGACCACAGCCGCTTCAGTTCCCGGTCGTTCTTGGAACCAATGAGTTTTCTGAGAAAGTTGTCGAGCATGGAGCCGTCCAGTCGCGTAAACCATCGATTGTAGCGCGATGAGTCCCCATTTCCCAGCACTGCTGGCTGGCTCCAAGCCTCCGTGGTTGCCGAAGTTACCACTTCACGGCAGACTGGTTGTTTGGATTCTGGAGGAACCATGACCCTTGAGCGTACCTTTGCCATCGTCAAGCCTGACGCCGTCAAGGACGGCCGTATCGGCGAAATCATCACCACCATCGAGCAGAGCGGTCTGAAGGTCGTGGGGCTCAAGCTGACCCGCCTCACACCATCCATCTGCCAGGGTTTCTACCATGAGCACGTGGGTAAGGGCTTCTACGCGGAGCTTGAGGCCTTCATGACCGAGGGACCCGTGGCGATCATGGTGCTCGAGGGCGAGAACGCCATCCTTCGCTGGCGGGACCTCATGGGCGCCACCAACCCCGCCAATGCCGCCGAAGGCACCCTTCGCAAGCGTTTCGGCACCAACATCGGCCGCAATGCCACCCACGGCAGCGACAAGCCCGAAAGCGCAAAATTTGAGGTGAGCTACTTCTTCAATGCGTTTGAGCAGATGTAATCGACCGCCAGGTGACGAAGGACGCGCCGGTGGCGCGTTCTGAGTCGGGACCCGGCGAAGAGGTTGTGCCACTCCGGGCGTAGCCCCTGCGAAAATCGGCGCCAAGGGCGCCGATTTTCGTATGAACGGGAGATGGTTGGAACCTCAGCCCTCCGCCACCGCCTGCAGCGCGGACTGACAGAGCCGCCGGACGCCGGGAAGCAGGTCCGCGTTCTGGAGGCCCTTGTCGCTGAACCACTGGCCGCCAGGGGGGGGCGGGGGAAGCAGGTCGTCGGGTGCTTTGGTGCGAAGGAGGTGACTCAGATAGAGGCGCTGCTGGCCCTCCAGTCCCTCCAGGCGCAGCAGCCATGGGGTCGGCAGGCGGCTGGTCCGCTCATCGAACACCACCGGCAGCACGGAATTGTCCACGAACCGGAAGGGGATGCCCCAGGCGGCCTCGATCTGCGCGTTGAGGAGCGAGGTCGGAAGAAACCCTGGTGACCAGGGAATCTGGGCGGGCATGAGCAGTCCCCGATGGGGGCTGTGAGGCGAAGGCACGAGGAGGACGAAGGGCGTCTGCTGGCCGTGAACCAGCACCCCTTCGATGAAGGTGGTGAGGTGAACCCTGCCCTCGGCCATCAGCGTCCTCCTGCGGTTTCCAGTTCCTGCATGATGCGGTCCCGGGCCACGGAGACCTCCGCCACGGCGGCCTCTGGCTTGAGCTTGATGACCTCCTTGGTGCGGCGGTCGCGGAGCTCCACGATGCCGTCCTTCAGGCCCTTGGCCCCCACGGTGAGGCGCAGGGGGAAGCCCAGCAGGTCCGCGTCCTTGAACTTGGCCCCGGGGCTGAGCCCCTCCCGGTCGTCATGGAGCACCTCGAAGCCCGCGGCCTCCAGGTCCTTCTCCACCTGCAGGGCCACGCTGGAGACCTCCGGGCTGCCCGGATCCAGGCAGACCACGTGGACCTGGTAGGGGGCGATGGGCCAGGGCCAGATGATGCCGTCCGCGTCGTAGTTCTGCTCCACGGCCGCGGCCACGGTGCGGGTGATGCCGATGCCGTAGCAGCCCATCACCATGGGGTTCTCCTTGCCCTGCTCATCCAGGAAGGTGCAGGACATGGACTTCGAATACTTGATGCCGAGCTTGAAGACCTGGCCCACCTCGATGCCCCGGAAGGCCTGGTAGCTCCCCTTCCCGCAGCGGGTGCAGGTGTCCTGCTCCGCCGCCATGCGCAGGTCGGCAAAGGTGCACCCGGCCAGGTCCCGCTTGGGATCCAGGCCGAAGTGGTGATAGTCGGTGCGGTTCGCGCCGCAGGTGAGGTTCACGGCGCCCTCCAGGCTGCGGTCCACCAGGAGGATGACCCCCTCGAGCCCCACGGGGCCCATGAAGCCGGTCTTGGCGCCGGTGAATGCCTCCGCCTCCGCCAGGGGCATCAGCTCCATCTCGGCGGCCCCCACGAAGTTCTTCACCTTCACGGGGTTGACCTCGTGGTCCCCGCGG